>JBOGDF010000193.1:0-10615 GCA_050701635.1 Micromonosporaceae bacterium
GTGCTGGGGGCGGGCGGGGGCGTGGGTGCACCGGCGACCGATACGGCGGCGGGTGCGCCGGCGACCGCTGCGGCGGCGGGTGCGCTGGTGGACAGCCGATCGCGAGAGGCGGTGGGCGCGCAGGCGGACGGGCGGTATCGGGAGACGTGGCGGGTTGACCTCGGGTCGGTGGGCGGGGACGTACGGGGGGTGGCGCCGGTCGGTGGTGGGCTGCGGTTGGTGAAGCCGGAGCGGACCGGGCTCACCGACGGACGGGCTGGCGGCGTCTACACGTTCGGCGTACACCGGGCGAAGGTGGCGGTGGACGAGATCACCGTGGCGCGGCGTACCAGCGGAATCGTGGTGGAGGTGCGGACCCGGCAGCCGGGCAGGGGCTGGTCGGAGTGGCGGGCGGCGGACCCGACCGCCCAGCTGCCGGCGGGCAGCGAGGTCCAGCCACGGGCGGTCTTCACCGAGCCGGGCGCGACGCTGCGTGACCTCACACTCCGTGCGGTCGCCACCGGGCTGCGGGTCGAAACCAAGGGCGAACCCCTGACCTACCGGGTGTACGCCACGCGGGAAGGCCTGGTCGGCGGGCGTACCGCCAACGGGCACGTGATCGTGAAGAACGACCGGTTCGCGGCGCTGCCGTCGCGGCGGGCGCTCGCCAGCAACGGCGGATCGGAGTACACCGTCACGGTGCGCTACCAGGGGCGCAGCGCCACGGTGCCGATCTGGGACGTCGGGCCGTGGAACACCAAGGACGACTACTGGAACCCGGGGGCGGAGCGCCAGACCTTCGGGGACCTGCCGCAGGGCAAGCCGGAGGCGCAGGCGGCGTACCAGGACGGCTACAACGGGGGCAAGGACGGCTCCGGGCGTACGGTGCGCAACCCGGCCGGGATCGACCTGGCCGACGGCACGTTCTGGCACGACCTGAAGATGACCGACAACGACTGGGTCGAGGTCACGTACAACTGGACCGACGGCGGCGCGTGGTCGTCGATCGTGGACGACGCGACCAGCGGTCAGTTCACCGCGAGCGACGCCTGGAAGGCCGCCGACGACCAGCCCCAGCAGTACGGCACCGGCTACCGGTACGCCGCGCCGTCGCTGTTGGACGACCCGGCGTGGTTCCGTACGGCGGTGCCGGAGGAGGGCGACTACGAGGTCTCCGTCTGGTATCCCGCCGCGCCCGACCACAACGCCGCGGCGTCGTTCCTGGTGCGCACCGCCACCGACGTCGACGTGGTCACCGTGGATCAGAGATCATCCGGGGGTACGTGGGTCAGCCTGGGCGTGTTCAGCCTGGCCGAAGGCGAGTACGACGTGGTCGGCGTCAGCCTGCTCTCGGCCGATCTCGGCGACGTGGTCGCCGACGCCATCAAGCTCACCCGCGCCTGACAGCGCCGGGCCGCAAGATCATGGGCACCTTCACGCAGTCATGACTACGTGAAGGTGCCCATCACGTGGGTCGTGCGCGTCAGCGGATCGCGAAGGCGGGGTAGCCGACCACCCGGTCCGGGCCGCCTGCGGTGTCGGCGGAGGTACGCAGGTCGAGCAGCTCCGGGGTCAGCTTCGCCTCCCGCGCCCACCCGACGGTGCCCCGCAGCGCGAAGACACCGCAGGCGTCGCGTACCCCTATCGCCTCGGGTTGCAACCCCGTGACCGCCCCGGCGGTACGGGCGTCGAGCCGCTGCGCCGTCGCCTGGTCGTGGTAGTGCGAGAAGTCGGTGCTGCACACCAGCAGCGCGCCCTCGGCCACCGCCGTCTCGATCACCGCCACCACGTCGTCGACGGGGCAGGCGCCGACCCCGATCGGCAGCACCGCGATGTCGTCGCCGAGCGCCCGGATCAGGAACGGCAGCTGTACCTCGAGCGAGTGTTCCCGCTGGTGGGGGTCGTCGTCGGCGACCACGTACAGCCCCGCCGAGAGCAGCGACCCGCGCAGCTCGGCGTCCAGCCGTACCTCGCCCAGCGGCGTTGCCCAGCTGTCCACCGTCGGTACGGCACAGCCGTCCAGCCGTACGAAGTGCGACGGCCCGACCAGCACCACCCGGGTGACCGCGCCGGCGTGGCGGCGGAGCCGGGCGTACGCGTGCGCGGCGACCGGGCCGGAGAACCGGTAGCCGGCGTGCGGCACCACGTACCCGGCGGCGAGCGGATCGTCGTCCGGGACGTCCACCTCGGACATCAGCCGGTCCACCAGCGTGGACAGCTGCGCCGGGTCGCCCGGGTAGAACCGCCCCGCCACCGCGGCCGGCCGCACCCCTCCGGTCAACGGGCCATGGCCGGCGATCGGCCGGTCGCTCACGGCTGTACCACCGGCAGCGAGGTCCGCATCGGAGGCACGGCGGTACGCCGATCGTGCGGCCCCGGTTCGGTACGCCGATCTCGCAGCTGCACCGGCCGCCGCTTCGCGCCCCAGTCGCCTGCCGGGCCCTCGTACCGCCCGGGGAGTTGGGTGCCGCAGTGCCGGCAGGCGCCGGAGTCGGTCAGCTCGTACCGGCGCATCTCGTACCAGTCGCGGACCACGACCGGCTGCTCGCAGCCGGGGCAGAAGGTGGTGCCGCCGTCGGTGTCGTGCACGTTGCCGGTGTAGACGTAGCGCAGCCCGGCGTCGAGCGCGATCTGCCGGCACCGGGACAGGGTGGCGGGCGGCGTACGGGGCACGTCCATCATCTTGAAGTCCGGGTGGAACGCCGAGAAGTGCAGCGGTACGTCCGGCCCCAGGTGCTCCATCAGCCACGCGCACTGCTCCTCGATCTCCGAGGGCGCGTCGTTGTGATCGGGGATCACCAGCGTGGTGATCTCGAACCAGACGTCGGTCTCGTGCTTCAGATACTCCAGGGTCTCCAGCACCACGCCGAGCTTGGAGAAGGTGATCTTCTTGTAGAACTCCTCGGTGAACGCCTTCAGGTCGATGTTCGCGGCGTCCATGTGCTGGTAGAACTCGGCCCGCGACGCCGGCTCCATGTAGCCGGCGCTCACCGCCACCGCCTTGATCCCGCGGTCCCGGCAGGCGTCCGCGACGTCCATCGCGTACTCCATGAAGATCACCGGGTCGTTGTACGTGAACGCGATCGACCGGCAGCCCAGCTTGGCGGCGGCGTCGGCGAGCGCGTCCGGGGAGGCGGACGAGGTGAGGGTGTCGATCTCGCGGGACTTCGAGATGTCCCAGTTCTGGCAGAACCGGCACGCCAGGTTGCAGCCCGCGGTGCCGAAGGAGAGGACCGGCGTACCCGGGAGGAAGTGGTTGAGGGGTTTCTTCTCGATCGGGTCCACGCAGAATCCGGACGACCGGCCGTAGCTGGCGAGCACGATCTGGTCGTCGAGCCGGCCCCGTACGAAGCACAGCCCGCGCTGCCCGTCGCGCAGCTTGCACGCCCGGGGGCAGACGTCGCACTGGATCCGCCCGTCGTCCAGCGCGTGCCAGTGGCTCGTCGGCACGGTGTACGCCGAGTCGGCGCGCAGGTCGTTGGCGTCGGCGCCGGTGGTCCCGCCGGCGCCGGGCACGCCGCCGGTGCCGGCCGGTTTGCCGGTGGTTTCGCCGGTGCTGGTGGCCATCCGGATCGCCCCCTCATGGCTTCGTACCCACGCTAGTCCGCCCAGGCGAGGAGTGCCCGACCCGGACGGCCACGACGGGTGTCGGAGATGTGGCGGTTTGCTCTCTGGATGTGCCGAGTGACCGAGTGTCATACTGCCTTTCGGTCAACCGGAGCCGATGGGTCTACGGCGTGGGGGGTGACCTCCCGCTCCACCCGCCCCCCGTGGAGGCCCGCATGAGGCTCCGGCTGTTCACCCCGCCGTCCCCCCGTACCCCCCACTCCTCCGAGTCGCCGGCCCCGGCGTCGCAAGCGGAGCCGGCCGTCGGGTCCGCGGTGCCGCGACCGCCCGAGGAACGCAGCCTGGCGGACGAAGTGACGGCGGAGCGGGTGACGGCGGAGCGGGTGACGGCGCCGCGGGTGACGGCGCCGCCGGAGCCGGTGGATCCCGGGGCCGCCGAGGAGTTCCTGCGGCTCTACCACGCCGAGTGCCCCGTCCCGGGCTCGCTGTACGGGCGGCTGCGGCAGGTGCAGGCGGAGATCGCCGACACCGGCACCTACCGGCACACGTCCGCGGAGCTGACGTACGGGGCGCGGGTGGCCTGGCGGCACGCGTCCCGCTGCATCGGGCGGCTCTACTGGCGCAGCCTGCGAGTACGGGACCGCCGCCGGGTACGCGAGCCGGACGAGGTCGCGAAGGAGGCCGCCGAGCATCTGCGGTTCGCCGGCAACGGCGGCCGGATCCGGCCCACCATCACCGTCTTCGCGTCCGACCGTCCGGAGCGTCGCGGCCCCCGGATCTGGAACGAGCAGCTGATCCGGTACGCCGGCTACCGGCAGTCCGGCGGCACGGTGCTCGGCGACCCCCGGTACGCCGGCTTCACCGACACCGCGCTGCGGCTGGGCTGGCGGCGCAGCGGTAACAGTGCCGAGCGGGGCCGGTTCGACGTACTGCCGCTGGTGATCGACGACGGGTCCGGCCAGCCCCGGCTGTACGAGCTGCCCGACGACGTCATCCACGAGGTGCCGATCACGCATCCCGAGCACGACTGGTTCGGCGAGCTCGGGCTGCGGTGGCACGCCGTACCGGCGATCTCGAACATGTGCCTGGAGATCGGCGGCGTCTGCTACGCCGCGGCCCCGTTCAACGGCTGGTACATGGGTACGGAGATCGGCGCGCGCAACCTCGCCGACCAGGACCGGTACGACCAGCTCCCCGAGATCGCGTCCCGGCTCAGCTGCGCCGTCGGCGAGGACCGTACGCTGTGGCGCGACCGCGCCCTGGTGGAGCTGAACATCGCCGTGCTGCACTCGTACGACCAGGCCGGGGTCACGATCGCCGACCACCACACCGAGTCCCAGCGGTTCCTCACCCACCTGGAACAGGAGCGCCGCAACGGCCGCGAGGTGCCCGCCGACTGGAGCTGGATCGTGCCCCCGATCTCGGGCGCCGCGACCCCGGTGTTCCACCGCTACTACCACGAGGCGGAGCTCTCTCCCGGGTACGTACACCACGCCGACGCGAAGCACCGCGCCCTGGGCTGCCCCCATCCAGGCCCCGTCCAGTAGCGCCGTTACTGGGAGGGCAGGGCCAGGGCCTTGAGGAAGATCTCGCCGATCTTGGACGGGTCGGTGGCGACGAAGACGCCGCCGCCGGTGGCGCTGGTGACCGACTCCAGCTGGTGCCTGTCCACGTCCGGGCCGATCCCGATCAGGACCACGTGCACCGGTTTCGCCGGATCGGACAGCTGCTCCAGCTTCTGCCGCAGCTGCTGCTCGGTGAGGCCGTCCGGGTCCTCGTTCACCCCGTCGGTCATCACCACGACGGTGTTCGCCTTCTCCGGGTCGTAGTTGGCGACCATCGTGGCGTACGCGGCGGCGATGGTGTCGTACAGGCCGGTGCCGCCGGTGGGACGGATCGCGCCGGAGGTGAGCGCCTTGGCGATGTCGGTACGGGTCGTGGTGAGCGGCCCGACCGGGACCAGCTCCCGGTAGTCCCGGGCGCCGTCCAGCCGGGTGGAGAACACCCACAGCCCGAGCTCGGAGTCGTCGGTGAACAGCGCGAGCCCGCCGACCGCCGCGCGCCGGGTCACCTCCAGCCGGGTCAGCCCGCCGGCGGTCGGCACCGGCTGGGCCATCGAGCCCGACACGTCGACGGCGGCCAGCACCCGCGACGCCAGGCTGACCTCGGTCCACGAGGTGAGCGCCGAGGTCACCACGTCCGGCGGGATCGCGCGCGGCGGCGCCACCGGCTCCGGGCTCACCCCGTTGCCGGTAGGGAAGTCCGGGCCGACCGCCCCGTCGGGGGTACGGAATCCAGCGCGCGTCAGCACCGCCCGGGCCTGCTTGCCGCCCAGCCACCGCCGGAACAGCGCCGCCGCCTCGACCTCGGCTGGCGCCAGGTCGGGCGTGGTGGCGTACGGGTAGTCCAGGGCGGGCGCGGCGGGCTCCGGGTAGACCGCGGCGAGCGACACCGCAGGCTTGCCCGCGTCGTACCGCCGGACTTCGCGTTCAGAGAGCATCGCGGCCCGGATCGTGCCCTGCTCGTCGGGGGTACGCGGCATCCGGCTGAGCAGCTCGTCGCTGGTGCCGGCGCGGGCCAGCGACAGCCCGCGGAACGTACCGAGCACCGCGGTTTCCGGGTCTTTGCCGCCGATCTTGGCGGCGGACCTGGCGAGCTCCCCGGTGGCGAGCAGCCCGGCCAGCCCGACCGCCGAGCGGCGCGGCTCGATCAGCGCCACCGGCAGCGGCGGCTTGGCGTTCATCCCAGCGATCACGTAGTCCCAGCCGATCCGCTCGGCGGGCCAGCCTTCGGCGCGGGCGTCCGGCTCCGGCAGCGCCAGCACCACCGGGCTCATCGCGATCGAGGGCGCGTTGCGGTGCAGCGCCTGGCGGTCCACGGTACGCAGCCGCGCCAGCCAGGTGGAGGCGTCCGGGATCCAGACCTGCGGCACGTCGGTGCCCGCCGCCTCGACGCCGGCGAGATCCAGGTCGCCGTGGTGCGCGGCGGAGATCGCGGCGGCCACCCGGGCCGGGTCGGTCCCGGTGACCCGTACGCTCACGCACCGGCCGCCGACCGCGGGTTCGGTACGCCGGAACTGGTTGGCGGCTTCCCGTACGGCGTCGGCGATCTCGGGTGCGGTGGTCACCGACAGCGGCTGGGTGCCGTCACAGCTGCGCCCGGTGCTCGCCCACACCACCAGGCCGGTGAGCATGGCGAGCACCGTCGTACCGGCGACGACGAGCCAGACCCGGCTCGTCACGAGACGTTGTGAAGCCACGTGACCCCCTGCAGGCAATTGCGCACAGCGTACGGGCTTCGCGGTCACCTAGGTGCACGACAGCCACCGGGCTACGCCGGGCCGACGAACGGGCCGCGGCTCAGCTCCGGCGCTGTCGTGCACCTAGTCGTAGGAGGTCACGTGTCCTTGCTATTACCGCCGGGTACGCCGCCGCGGCGGCGTGAGCAGATCCGCGACCCGGTTCAGGGTGTGCGGGACCAGGCGGTAGTACGCCCAGACGCCGCGCTTCTCACGCTGCAGCAGACCGGCTTCGGACAGGATCCGCAGGTGGTGGCTGACCGTGGGCTGGCTGATGCCCAGCGGCTCGGTCAGCTCGCAGACGCACGCCTCGGACTGCGGCGAGGACTGCACCAGGCTGAGCAGGCGCAGCCGGGTCGGGTCGGCAAGGGCCTTCAGAACGTTGGCGAGCTTCTCGGCATCGTTACGGCTCACCGGCGCACCGGCGAGCGGGGAACTGGGACTGTTGGCGTCGAGGCCGGAGACCTCGAGCGGCGAGGAAAGGAGGGCTGTACTCACCCTGCAATCCTCTCAGTGCTCCCATCCATTTGCTCGAATATCAGTAGTTTCAAATGGATTTGTTCCACAGATCCTTTGAGGTGTACGCGTGCCGGTAGGCCAACCCGGCGTCCGCGACCGCGGGTGCGGCGCCCCGCTCGATCACCACCGCGACCCCGACCACCTCGGCGCCGGCCTCCCGCAGCGCCTCCACCGCGGTCAGCGAGCTGCCGCCCGTGGTGGAGGTGTCGTCGAGTGCGAGCACCCGGCGGCCCGTCACGTCCGGCCCCTCGATGCGGCGTTGCAACCCGTGGGCCTTGCCGGTCTTGCGGACCACGAAAGCGTCCAGCTCGCGGCCCCGGGCGGCGGCGGCGTGCAGCATCGCGGTCGCCACCGGGTCGGCGCCCAGGGTCAGGCCGCCGACCGCGTCGTACTCCAGATCGGCGGTGGCGTCGAGCATCACCCGCCCGATCAGCGGTGCGGCGGTGTGGTGCAGCGTGACGCGGCGCAGGTCCACGTACCAGTCGGCCTGTTGTCCGCTGGAGAGGGTGACCTTGCCGCGTACCACCGCAAGGTCCTTGATCAGGCTGAGCAGCTCATCTCTGTCCGACACGGCCGTCAGCGTAACCGGAGCCTGGTCAGTAGCCGGTGGGCGACTTGGTCCCGCTGAAGAACCGGTTCGACGGGCCGAGCAGCAGCAGCGTCAGGATCGCGATCGCCATGAGCAGCAGGATCAGGTCGATCCCGACCGCACCCCACCAGTACGGCATCACATCCGAGAGCTCCTCCGTGGTGCTCGGGTTCTCCATGGCGACCATGGAGAAGGCCGAGTAGCCGCCGCAGGTCAGCTTCCAGCCGGCGAACAGGCCGCACAGCACGGTCAGCGTGATCCGGGCCCCGTTGGAGCCGCGCAGCGAGAGGATCGCGCAGATCGAGGCGCCGGCGGCGGCGATCAGGTTGACACCCGCGGCGACGAACCGCCAGGCGCTGGAGAACTTCTGCAGGAAGTCTTCGGTCTCCGCGCCGGTGCCCTCGGAGGTGACAGAGACCGCTTCGGTGATGAACACGTGCGCCAGCACGGTGCCCAGGAACGCCAGCGCGACACCGGCGAAGGTGAGGATCACCGCGGCGTTCACGGCGGTCGGCCGGGACCCCGGTTCGTGCGCTCCCGGGTACGCCGGCGCACCGTACGCGGGCGAGGCGGGGGCGCCCGAGATCGGCGGCCCGGACGTCGGGGGACCCGACATCGGCGGGCCGGACATGGGCGGGCCGGACATGGGCGGGCCGGACATGGGCGGGCCGGACATCGGGTGCGCGGGCTGCTGCGGGAAGCCGATCGGCTGGCTGACGTCCGGCACCGGGCTGGGATCCGGCGTGAACTCGCCCTGGCCGGAGTTGCCGCCGTACCCGGGCTGGCCGCCGTAGCCGGGCTGCCCCCCGTAGCCAGGCTGGCCGTAGCTGGGCTGTCCGGGGTGGCCTTGGCCGGGGTCGTACGTCATGTCGGTCTTCTCTCTCGCAGGTCAGGCGACGTGGCCGGGGACGGTGTGGTGGAAGGCGCCCTCGTACCCGGGAAGCTTCCTGGGTTTGGCGAAGTAAGAGTGCGAGGCCGGCAGCAGCAGGGTGAGCACGGTCAGCGCCACCAGCAGCAACACCAGATCCAGGGAGTACGCCGCGACGCCCATGCCGTAGTCGGCCAGGTCCGAGGTCGCGGTCGAGATACCGGCCAGGCCGATGCCGCCGCACATCAGCTTCCAGCCCGCGCACACCCCGCAGAGCACGCAGAGCACGATCCGGGCGGCGTTCGAGCCGCGCAACGTGAACACCGCGGGCACCGCGATGCCGGCGGCGACGAAGAGGTTGGCGCCGCCGAACAGGAACGCGACCACCGCGGCGCCGGTCGCGTTGGTGTCGGATTCGCTGGTCGACGCGGCGGCGGTGTCCAGCAGGGCGAGGTAGAACAGCACCACCCCGACGAAGGCCACCGCGATCCCGGCGAAGGTGAGCGCCACGGCCACCGTGACGGTGACCGGTCGCGGACCCGGATCGTGCCGTACGCCCAGCGCCGCGGACCCGGGGTACGGCGTCGGCACGTACACCGGCGGGGCGGTGGGCAGCGGGATCGTCGGCGACGGCCCGGCCGGCAGCGCCGCGATCGGTGCCACGAGCGGCTCCGTCACCGCCGCAACCTGCGCACGCGCGACCGGCTCGGTCGCCTGGGCGGCTTCGGCGGACCAGGCGGACTCGGCGGGCGGTGGAGGTGGCGGTGGCGTGGGGTCGGCGGCGGGAGGGGCGGCCGGGGACCCCGGCGTGGGCGGGGCGCCGGTGCCGGGGTCAAGCGTCATGTCGGGTGCTGCCTCTCCGCGTCGCGGGCCGGTACGTTACGGCGATCCAGCGTGCGGATCGCGGCTGATCCTGCCACGGACGTCGCGGGTGAGGCGATTGACGAGCCCGTGCGGCAGGTGTCGCATGCCCACCACCATGAGCTTGTATCTGACGTCGGGGACGCTCACCAGCTTCCCCCGGCGAAGGTCCCGCAGCCCCTCACGTACCACGTCCTCGGCACGTAGCCACATTCTGTCGGGTATGGGCAAGGTGTTGATTCCGGCCCGTTCGTGGAACTCTGTCCGGGTATAGCCGGGGCACAGGGCCATCACCCGTACGCCGTGGTCGCGGACGGCGTACCCGATCGACTCGCTGAAGTTGGTCACCCACGCCTTGGTGGCCGAGTACGAGGCGCCCGGCTGTGCCGGCCCGAAGCCCGCGATCGAGGACACGTTGATCACGTCGCCCTTGCCGCGCCGCAGCATGCTCGGGAGCACCGCGTGGGTCAGCCGCATCACGGCCCGTACGTTGAGCCGCAGCAGCCGCTCCTCCTCGGCGATGTCGTTCTCGGCGAACGAGGAGTTGAGCCCGATCCCGGCGTTGTTTACCAGCACCTGCACCGGGCTGTCGACGTCGGTCAGCCGGGCCTCGACCGCCGCGCACCCCTCGTCGTCGGCGAGGTCGGCGGCCAGCAGCTCCACCTCGACGCCGTGCTTCGTACGCAGCGCCTCCGCGTTGGCGGTCAGCCGCGCCTCGTCCCGGGCCACCAGCACCAGATCGTGATGCTCCAGCGCGAGGCGATCGGCGAAGGCGGCGCCCAACCCCGCGGTGGCGCCGGTGATCAGTGCGGTGGGCATCGGGTCCTCCCGGTTACGGCGTGTGCGGCGGACGCTCGGGCGGCTGCTCACCCGCCGGCGGCTGCGGCGTACCGGGCGGCTGCTCGGCAGGCGGCTCCGGCGCGGTGGGCGGCTC
>JBOGDF010000194.1:0-10587 GCA_050701635.1 Micromonosporaceae bacterium
AGGTCGAGGTCACCGCCGAGGCTGGCCGCCACCCCGCCGAGCACCCGCGCCCACTCCGTCCGGTGCGCCCGCTCCACCGCGGCGAGCACGCCGTCGGCGGCCCCGTCGGCGGGCGGCTCGGCGTGGGACAACTGTCAGGCCTTGTCGGTCGACCAGGGGGCGGGTGCGGTGAAGTCGACGCAGGGCCGCACCTCGACCGCGCCAACCTGGGCGCCCGGGCAGGCCGACGCCAGCTCGATCGCGGTGTCCAGGTCGGGCGCGTCGATCAGGTAGAACCCGCCCAGCACCTCCTTGGTCTCCATGAACGGCCCATCGGTGGTCAGCGTCTTGCCGTCGGCGACCCGGATCGTGGTGGCGGTGCTGCTGGGGTGCAGCGCCTCGCCACCGGCCATCGCGCCGCGGCTGGTCAACAGCTCCCCGTACGCGTTGTACGCGTCGGACATCCCCTGGTCGGGGCCGGGCGTCAGGTTCTCTTCGCCGTAGATCAGAACCGCGTAGCGTGCCATCGTCTGCTCCTCAGTGGTATCGCCGGACCCGATGTCCAGCTTTCATCAGCTCCACGGTCGGGCGGCCCGGTTGAGGACACCTCCGCAGAAGAATTTTCCGGGGGTACGGGTTTCAGCCGCCGCCCGGGAACCGTCCCGGGGCCAGTACGCCGGCCGGGTCGTACTCCCGTTTCACGTGGTGCCACGACTCCGGGTCGGGCAGCGGGCCCCACATGTCGACCGCTTTGCGTACCGCCGGCGGGGCATCCAGCACCACGCAGGTGCCGTCCCGTGCGATCAGGGTCTGCCGTACGCCCTCCAGCAGCCGCGCCACCCGAGCCGGCTCGGTGTCGCCGGGCAGCCCGGCGTACATCACCGCGACCCCCGGCGACCAGCGGGTACGGATCGGGGTCTCGCCGGCGGCGTCCCGCACGATGTAGCCCGCCGAGTAGAGCTGGCTGGGCGGGGTGGTGATCCGCAGCGCGATGTCGTCGGGCCCGAACGGGTAGCGCCGCCACCACGGCGGCGGCCGCGGATAGACCACGATCCCGCCGTCCTCGTCGGCCAGCTCCGCGCATAGCCGCGGCAGCCGCTCCGCGATCGCCGCCGCCTCCCCCTCCAGCAGCACGCCGATCAGGTCCGGCCCCTCGTCCGGCCCGTACGGGTTGTGCACCTCGACCGCCGCCACCTCGCGGTACCGCGAGATCACGCCGGCCAGCAGCCGTACCTCGGCGGGGCTGGCGACCGGGCGTACCACCCAGCGGCGTACCGCCGGGACCGGGTGCAGCGCCACGGTGGCCTCGGTGATCACGCCGAGCGCACCGAAGCCGCCCGCCACCACCTCGGAGAACCCGTCTCCGCCGGTACGTCTCACCGTGCCGTCGCCGCGTACCACCACCAGCTCGCGGACCAGCGCCGCGGTGCCGCCGTACCGCAGCCGCAGCGGTCCCTCGACGCCGGTGGCGATCGCGCCGCCCAGGGTGGCGGGGCCGGGCGGGTCCAGCGCGAGCCGCTGCCCACTGCCGGCGAAGCTCTGTCCCAGCCGGTCCAGCCGGCTGCCGGCGCCCACCACGGCGGTCCCGCCCGGTACGTCATGCGAGATCACGCCCGCCAGCCCCGAGGTGTCCACCACGAGGTCGACCGCGTCCGGCGCAGGGGCCCAGCTCAGGCGGTGTCCGGTGCCGCGTACCACGCAGGAGAGGTGGGCTTCGGCGGCGTACCGCAGCAGCTCGGCGACCTGGTCTGTCCGCTGGGGCGTCACCACCCAACTGGGCCGGTGCCTGAACACCGCGTCCGCCGGAGTGCCCTGGCGCGCCGCGTCGGCGCCGCAGATCGCGCGCAGTCGGGCCAGCGCGGTCGTCCGGTGCCCCGGTGGGGTGGTCATCGAGACGCTCCCAGGAGTGTGACCGCAACAGTACGACCATTCACTCTTTCGGGTACCGGCCGTTCCGCCAATCGGCGGTGCCGCGCCGCCGGCGGATCGGGCCTCAGAACGGGCTGGCGGCGCGCCGGCGCAGGTGTGAGCGGCCCACCACGGGGGTATGGACACCGATGTCTGGGTACCACCCCGGAAGTAGCGGCGTGCGGAACCACACACCCGTACGCGAGAACCAGGAGGTAGTGCTGTGACCGACCCACGGATCGGACCCGTGGCCGACCGGGACAACCCACCGAGGCCGGTGGACGAGCCCGTCGCGCCGTCGGCACCAGCCAACGTCCCGCCGCCCACTCCGGTGGAGCGGACCGCACCGCCGCCGACTCCGATGGAGACGGAGCGGACCGCGATGCCGCCGCCGACTCCGGTGGAGCAGGGCAGGCCGGTCGCCGGCACCGCACCGGTAGCGCCGAACGAAGCACCCGCGACGCCGTGGACCGCACCACCCGGCGACCCCAACGCGCCCACCGCACCACCGGTACGGGAGCGCACGGACTGGGACGCCCGCGACCGGCGCGACGAGACGCCGCGCCATGCCGCGGGCCGCGGTGACGAGCGGCTGATCGGGGAGGACGAGCGGCTCGCCGTCGGTGAGCCGGACGTCGATCTGCGCAGTGCCAGAGTGAGCTGGATGGCGGTCATCGGGCTGCTGCTCGGTGTGGTCGGCGTACTGGGTGCGCTGACCGCGGAGCTGCAGCCGGTCGCTGGGGTGATCGGCGTGGTGGGCCTGCTGTTCGCGATCGCCGGGCTGTACGCCACGCGGCACCGGCTGCTGGCCAGCAGGCCGCTGGCGGTCCTGGCGGTGCTGGTCTGCCTGGGCGCGGTGGCGCTGGTCGTGGTGGCGTACACCGGGCAGTTCGACTGGCTGGACCGTACCGACCAGGTCGGCTGGCTGCGGCAGTGGCTGGACGACCGGATTCCTGGACTCGCTAGCTGGTAATCGGAGGCACCGGCCGGACGGCTGCGACTGAACAACCGATCGGCCACAAACCCGGGAGGGTGCAATGGAGTTTCTCAACAACGCGCTAGAGCGTGTGGTGGCGGTAGCCCCGAAGATGCTGCTGTTCCTGGTCATCCTGGTGATCGGTTGGATCGTGGCGAAGCTGCTGCTCAACGTGGTCGCCAGGCTGCTCAACCGGGTCGGATTCGACCGGGCCGCCGAGCGCGGCGGGATCCGTCGCTGGACCGGCACGTATGAGCCGAGTCAGCTCACCGCGAAGCTCGTGTACTACGCGGTGCTGCTGTTCACGCTGCAGTTGGCGTTCGGCGTGTTCGGGTCGAACCCGGTCAGCAGGCTGATCGACGACATCGTGGCGTTCCTGCCCGCGGCCTTCGTAGCGGTGATCATCGTCGTGATCGCGGCGGCGGTGGCCAACGCGGTGAAGGACGTCATCACCGGGGCGCTCGGCGGCCTGTCATACAGCCGGATCCTCGGCACCATCGCGCAGGTGTTCATCCTGGCGCTCGGTGTCATCGCGGCGCTGAACCAGGTCGGGATCGCCACCACGGTGACCACCCCGGTGCTGATCGCGATCCTCGCCACCGTCGGCGGCGTGATCGTGGTGGGAGCCGGTGGCGGCCTGATCCAGCCGATGCGGGACCGCTGGGAGCGCTGGCTGGCGCGCGGCGAAGCCGAGATGGGCGTCGTACGGTCGCAGCTGGACCAGGGCACCACCCCGGCGCCCGCTGCCGGGCAGCCGCAGCCCACGTACGCCGGTCAGGGCACCGCGGCGGCGGTCGACCCGTCCCACCCGCGGGCGGCCACGCCGGGCACCACGGCGGCCGGCACCGCGACGCCGGGTACCTCGGAGGAGACCACCCAGCAGATGCCGGCACAACCGGGTGGCACCCAGGTGTACCCCGGTCACCGCGGCACCTGACAATCCGCGGCACCTGACAAGACAAGAGGAACGGATCGTGGCGTCCCGCCGGCTCGGGGCGCCACGATCTCGCGCGTACCGGCGGCCACCGGGTGCGGCGCCGGCGGGGCCAGGGTTACGGGCGGCGCGGCTCGGGTAAGCGTCAGGCGTGGAACCGGACCCGACGGACGGTCAGGACGTGATCGAGGCGCTGACCACGGACCACCGCGAGATCGAGGCGATGCTCCGCGGTGGCGTCGACCCACGGCGTACCGGGGTGTTGGTAGCCACCCTGGTACGGCATGCCGTGGCCGAACAGGAGTACGTCTACCCCACCGTGGCCGACGCCGTGCCGGGCGGGGAACGGCTCGCCGACCGGGGCCGGGCGCAGCACGCCCAGCTGGACGAGACGATGCACCTGCTCACCACCACCGACCCCGCCGACCCCGCCTTCAGCCGGCTGGTGGACGCGCTGGCCGGGGAGGTACGCCGGCACTTCCGGTACGACGTCGCCGAGCTGTTCCCCACGCTGCGCCGCAGCTGTACGAAGACCGACCTGATCCGGCTCGGCGCCCACATATCACACCTGTGAACGCGCTCGTGGCGCAGCTGTGAACTGGTACATGTCGCAGTTGTGAACAATGGGGCAATCCAGCCCGCCGAGCTCACCCAGGACACCGTTTGAGCGGCTATGGTCACTGGCGTGGGCCAATCGGCGGAACCAGCGCCGCCCGCCGAAGCGCTCTCGGCGGTGGTACAACGTCTCCGCTCCGAGTTGGACGGCTTGCGCCGCGCGATGCGCAACCGGGCCGTGATCGAGCAGGCGAAGGGCGTGCTGGCGGCGCGGCTGCAGATCAACCCCGAGGACGCGTTCGACCAGCTGCTCGACCTGTCGCAGCGCACCAACACCAAGCTGGTGGAGGTGGCGGCCTCGCTGGTCGGCACCGTCGCGCCGGATCCGGACGACCCCCCGGTCACCGAGCTGTACGGTGACGAGCTGCGCGAGCTGGTGGCGCGACGGCGGCGGCGTACTCCCGTACCGGGGCCGGCGGGCGAGACCGCGAGCAGCCCGCAGCGCGAGGCGTTGCAGTCGCAGCAGCAGCTGCTCGCCTCCCGGATCGCCTCCGCCCGCTCGTACGCCGAGATCACCGACCGGATCGTCGACACCGTCACCGCGTGGCCCCGGCTGTCCACAGTGGTGCTGATGCTGGCGGAGCTGGACGGCGCGCTGCGACTGGAGGCCAGCGACGGGCTGAGCGCCGAGGTGGCCAGCCAGTGGACCCGGATCCCGCCCCAGGTCGAGGTGCCGCTGAACGCCGCGATGGCGACCCGGCGGGCGGTGCTGCTGGACGAGGCGCAGCTCACCAAGGACTTCCCGCTGGTGCTGCAGATCGCTCCCGACACCCGGGCGATGGCCTGCCTGCCGCTGGTCACCAACGGCCACCTGGTGGGCGTACTGGGGTTGACCTGGCGGGAGCCGGTACGGCTCGCCGGGCTGAACCGGCGGTACCTGCTGGCGCTGGCGGACATCTGCGCACGTACCACCGCCAGGTTGGCGGGGTTGTCCGGGGCGGCCGCGGTGACCCGCGACGCCGAGCCGCGGCTGACCCTGGAGCACCGCCTGCAGTACGGGCTGCTGCCGATCGTGCTCGAGCCGCTGGCCGACCCCGCGGCGCTGCTCTCGCCGATCACCGACGACGACCACATCGTCGACTTCGAGTTCGAGTACGCCAACCCGGCCGCCCGCGAGTTCGCCGCCACCGAAAACATCGACCTGCTCAACTCCACGCTGCTGGAAGTGCTGCCCGAGGTGGGCAGCCTGCTGCTGCTCGGCGAGTTCGCGGCGGTGCTGCGCACCGGGAAGCCGTACCAGCTGGACGACCTGTACGTGGCCGCGGAGCGGGAGGGTACGCACGGCTCGTACACCTTCTCCGCGCACGCCACCCGGCTCGGCGACCGGGTGCTCACCGTGTGGCGGATCCACACCGACGCCGCGGTGCTGCACGACCAGCTGCTGCAGGCGGAGCGGATCGCGCGGGCCGGCTCGTTCTGGTGGAACCTGCGCTCCGGCGACCTGCGCTGGTCCCCCGAGCTGCACCGGCTGTTCGGGCGGCCGCTCGACGACGGAGCGGTGGGGCTGGACGAGCTGGCGGAGTTCGTACACGGCGAGGACTGGCTCGGCGTACAGAACGCGGTGAACCGGCTGCTCGCCGGCCGGCCCGCGGAGGTGGAGTTCCGGCTCACCGGCCACACCTCCGGCCGTCGCCTGCGGCTGCGCGCCGAACCGCTCTTGGAAGATTCCGAGGTGTACGCGATCAGCGGCATCATGCGCGACGTCAGCGAGGAGCGGGCCGCCGAGGCTCGACTGCGCCGCGCGTCGGAGGCGCTCGCGTCGCAACGTCTGCGGCTGGAGTCAGAACGGCACGCCGCCGCGTCGCTGCGGGACTCCGTACTGCCCCGGGTGCTGGGGCGTACCACCACGCCCGGCCTGGTGGTGCACGGGCTGCACCGCTCCCCGGAAGGCGGCGACTGGGAGGCCGGGGACTGGTTCGACGTACTGGCGCTGCCGGACCGTACGGTGCTGGTGGTCGGCGACGTGGCCGGGCGCGGCCTGGCCGCCGCCACCGCCGCCACCCAGCTGCGCAGCGCGATCCGGGGGTACGCCGTGCTCGGCATGTCCCCGGCGGCGCTGCTCACCGCGCTCAACCAGATGCTGTGCGAGCTGGACCCGGACCGGCTGTCCACCCTGGCGGTGGCCGACTTCTCGCCGGAGGAGCGCCGACTGCGCTGGTCGGTGGCGGGCCAGGGACCGCCGGTACGCTACCGCGCCGACGGCTCCGCCGACGTACTGCAGGGGCCGATCGGGCTGCCCATCGGGGCGGTCCCCGAGCCCAGTCACGCCGACTCGTCCCTGATCCTGGCGCCGGGGGAACGGCTGCTGCTCTACACCGACGGGCTGATCGCCCGGCGCGACGTCGCCGGCGCCGACGGCCTCGAGGTGCTGACCCGCGCCGGCCACGACGTCGACCTGGACGACCTGGACGCGTTGGTCGACCACGTCACCGAGAAGCTGGGCAGCCTGCCCCACGACGACCTCTGCGTGGTCACCGCCACCGTCCCCGAGTGACGGCTCCTCCCGCGGCTCAGCGCAGGGCGGCGGCTGCGGCTCGGCCGGCGGTACGGCCGGAGAACAGGCAGCCGCCGAGGAACGTACCCTCCAGCGACCGGTAGCCGTGTACACCGCCGCCACCGAAGCCGGCGACCTCGCCGGCGGCGTACACCCCGGGAAGTGGTGAGCCGTCGGCGCGCAGTACGCGCGCATCCAGGTCGGTGTGCAGCCCACCGAGCGTTTTGCGGGTGAGGATCGACAGCCGTACGGCGATCAGCGGCCCGGCCTTCGGGTCCTGCAGCTTGTGCGGCGACGCGACCCGGATCAGCTTGTCGCCGAGGTAGCTGCGGGTCTGCCGCAGCGCCATCACCTGCAGGTCCTTGCTGAACGGGTTGTCCATCTCGCGGTCCCGCGAGACCACCTCGCGCTCCACCGTGGCGGCGTCGAGCCGGGGCTCGTCGGTGAGCGCGTTCATCCTCGCGATCAGGTCTTTCAGGTTGTCGGCCTGGACGAAGTCCTCGCCCTTGTCGAGGAACGCGCGCACCGGGGTCGGCATGTCGGCGCGGGCACGCTGGATCACGCCCGGAATGCTGCGGCCGGTCAGGTCCGGGTTCTGCTCGGAGCCCGACAGCGCGAACTCCTTGCCGATGATCTTCTTGGTGAGTACGAACCAGGTGTAGTCGTACCCCGTCTTCATGATGTGTTCCAGGGTGCCGAGCGAGTCGAAGCCGGGGTAGAGCGGCACCGGCAGCCGGTTGCCGAGCGCGTCCAGCCACAGCGACGACGGGCCGGGCAGGATCCGGATCCCGTGGTTGGGCCAGACCGGGTCCCAGTTGTGGATGCCCTCCACGTAGTGCCACATCCGGTCCGGGTTGATGATGCCGCCGCCGGCCTTCTCGGTGATGCCGAGCATCCGGCCGTCGACGTGGTGCGGCACCCCGGCGACCATGTGCTCCGGCGGCGTGCCGAGCCGGGCCGGCCAGTTGGCGCGTACCAGGTCGTGGTTGCCGCCGATGCCGCCGGAGGTGACGATCACCGCCTGGGCTGTGAGCGAGAAGTCCTCGACCTCCTCGCGGTTCGAACGCTCCCCCCGCTTGGCGTCGCTGTCCTTCAGGACCCTGCCGCGTACGCCGTCGACCACGCCGCCGGTGGTGGTCAGCTCGTCGACGCGATGCCGGTGCTTGATGGTGACGCGACCCTCGGCTTCGGCGGCCCTGACCCGCTTGACGAACGGCTCCAGCAACCCCGGCCCGGTGCCCCACGTGATGTGGAACCGCGGTACGGAGTTGCCGTGCCCGTACGCGCCGTACCCGCCCCGCTCGGCCCAGCCCACGACGGGGAAGAACCTGATGCCGAAACCGTGCAGCCAGGAGCGTTTCTCGTGGGTGGCGAAGTCGACGTACGCCTCCGCCCACTTGCGGGGCCAGTGGTCCTCCTCGCGGTCGAACGCCGCCGTGCCCATCCAGTCCTGCAGCGCCAGCTCGTACGAGTCCTTGATCCGCATCCGGCGCTGCTCCGGCGAGTCGACGAAGAACAGCCCGCCGAACGACCAGTGCGCCTGCCCGCCCAGCGACGCCTCCGGCTCCTGGTCCAGCAGGATCACCCGCTTGCCGGCGTCGGTCAGCTCCGCGGTCGCCGTCAACCCCGCCAGCCCGGCGCCCACCACGATCACATCAGCATCCATGCCGGAACATTAGCGGCCCTCAGATTCCCTCCGCAGGCCACAATGCGACGGGTACCGGCTCAGCTGTAACCCGCCGGCGGGGTGGGGCGTCGTCACCACAACGACCCAACACCGATCGAAGGGAGGTGACGATGCGGGACCAGGACACCGTCGAGGAGCTCTACCGAGGCTGCTACCACCGACTCGTCCAGCAGCTCTACCCGGTGACCGGGGAGCTGAAGGACGCCCAGGACGTGGTGCAGGACGCCTTCGCGCGGCTGCTCGCCGTACCGGGCCGGGTGAACAAGCTCGACAACCCGGAGGCCTGGCTGCGCACCGTCGCGGTGAACCACGCTCGCAGCAGGTGGCGACGGCGTACCCGGTGGGGCAGGTTGCTCCCCCGGTACGCCGCCACCCAGCCCTCCGTGATTCCGGGTGCCTCACCCGACCACGTGGCGCTGATGACCGCGCTGCGGCAACTGCCCGACAACCACCGTACGGCGGTGGCGCTGCACTACCTGGCCGATCTGCCGGTGGCCGATGTGGCCACCACCCTGGGCGCGCCGGAAGGCTCCGTCAAGGTCTGGCTGGCCCGGGGACGTGCCCGCCTCGCCACCCTCCTCACCGATCACCCCACCGCTGAGAGGAGTGAACAGAATGTCTGAGCTCCGAGACCGGTACGACGGCGACCTGGTCGCCGAGAACATCGCCCAGCCCGGCTTCGACAACGTACGTACCCAGGCGGTACGGCATCGCGCCCGCCGCCGGGGCGCCACCATCGCGGGGGTGGCGGCGATCGCGGCGCTGATCGCCGTACCGGTGGGGGTGCTCGCCAGCGGCGGCATCGGCAACCTGCCGGGCACCGCGCCCGCCGCCAGCCCGACACCGGAGCGGGGAAACGACCTGCTGCCACGTCACCCACGGATCCAGGTCGTCGACGCCACCCACTGGGTCGTCACGTACGAGCTGACCGAGGGCTGCGGGCTCGCCGTACGCACCACCTCCGACGCGGGGAAGCACTGGGGCGAGCTGCACCAGCCACCCCAGATGCGGTGCGAGTCGCCGGCCGAGCTCGACAAGTCTGGCTCGGTGCGCAGACCGGACATTCCGGATCTGGTGATCCTCGACGCGGACAGCCTGGCGTGGGTAGCGGCACGCGAGTCGTTCATCAGCCACGATGGCGGCGCTACCTGGAAGGCGTACCAGCCGAAGAACACCGAGGTCGAGGCGCTGCCGGATGGTGCCAGGCCGCGGTGGGTCTGCGCCGACAACCACTTCACCTGTGACAACCCCGACGTCGGTGCTTACGACCCGGACACCGGCGATCGCCTGGTGCTCGCCAGCCAGCCGTCCGACCTGGTCGGCTACGCGGTGACGGTGGCGGCAGACGGCTCGTACTGGACCGTCGGGTCCCGCGGGAAGGCCGCGGCGATTGCGGTCAGCCACGACATGGGGCGCACCTGGACCACTACCACCCTGTCGCCGACCAGCGATGCGGCCGCGGTCCACTCGTACGACGGCTCCACCGGGTTCGCCGCGGCGTACCGGAAGGACACGGCCGGGAACGACGTGATGTCGCTACTGCGTACCACCGACGGCGGCAAGCACTGGGAGTCTCTCCCCGCGACCGGCCTGCCGGCCGACAGCAATTATCTCCGGGTGGCCGAGGACGGCACCGTGGTGATGTGGAGCCATTCGGGCGGGTCCGCGTATGCCAGCACCGACAACGGGGCCACCTTCCACAAGGCGACGCAACCCGGCGACCTGGACGTCGTATGGTTCCCCGGCGGCTGCTACGGCGCCGACAACAAGGGGCGTACGTACCTCAGCCAGGACTGCCTGACCTGGCAGGAGATCTCGGCGCCCGGCTACCGCTGACCACGACGGGGCTGGGCCGGGCGTACCCGGCCTAGGGTCTGTCCTGTGGATCTTGGTCGAGCGAGACAGGTGCCAGGCGGCGATCCGGCAAGGCGGAGGTTCGCCCGGATACCGGTGTTGTATCCGGGCGGTTCTCCAACGCCGCCGGTCGTCGTCTG
>JBOGDF010000195.1:0-10587 GCA_050701635.1 Micromonosporaceae bacterium
GGCGTACGCCGCGCCCGCCCGCTGTCCTGGCTGCGGGACGTGGTGCTGCACTCGCCCCGGCTGGCGCCGGCGGCGGTCTGCTACGTGGGGATCGTGCTGGCCGCGGAGCTGCGCCGCCGCGTCAACCGGCTGCGCGGGCGTACCGACTGGGGTCGTGACGAGTCCAGCCGGGAGGTCGTGACATGACGACGCCGGTGGTCAGCGTGATCGTGGTGAGCTACCAGACCCGGGAGCTGGTGCTGCGCTGCCTGGCGGCGCTGCGGCCAGGCGTACCGGCCGAGGTGATCGTGGTCGACAACGGCTCCAGCGACGGCTCCGCCGACGCGATCAAGGCGGCGTTTCCGCAGGTCACGCTGGTCAGGCTGAACCAGAACATCGGCTGGGGGCGCGCCGTGAACGCCGCCGCCGGACACGCCTGTGGCGACTACCTGCTGCTGCTCAACCCGGACGCCGTCGGGGTCGGCGACGTGGTCTCCGAGCTGGCCGGCTTCGCCGCGGCGTACCCGGAGAACAAGCTCTACACCGGTCGCACACTGCGCGCCGACGGCGGCGACGACTGGCTCTCGTGTTTCGCGCTGCCGTCGCTGTGGGGGTACGCCTGCTTCGCGCTCGGCCTGTCGTCGGTGTTCCGCCATTCGCGGCTTTTCAACCCTGAGAGCCTCCCCTGGTACGACCGCCGCACGGTGCGCGAAGTGCCCGCCGCGTCGGGCTGCCTGCTGCTGGTGGAGCGGGCGGCGTTCGAGACGCTCGGCGGCTTCGATCCGCGCTACTTCCTCTACAGCGAGGACACCGACCTGTGCGCCCGAGCGGCGGCGTACGGCTGGCGCCCGCTCCTGGACCCGGACGCCGCGGTGATCCACGTCGGCGGCGCGTCGCAGCGCCGGGCCGGCAAGCGGATCCGGGTGCTGCGCGGCAAGTGCACGTACGTCCGGCGGCACTGGTTGCCGTGGCGGCGCCGGGCCGGGCTGGCGCTGTTGGCGACCGGCGTCCTGCTGCGGGCAACGCTGGCGCCGGGCTGGCGCGAGGTGTGGCAGGCCCGCCGTACCTGGCTACCCGGCTGGCCGCCGGTGCGCTCCCCGCACCCGGTCGACGCAAGGGGTTGATTCGCACGTCGTGATGCTCCAAGCTATGGCCTACGCTCGGGAAATCGATTACTTCCCCTTGGCCCGGCTGGGAGACAACGATGAACAGAGTCGGCTCCGCGCTGATGACCCTGACCGTGTGCCTGACCGCGCTGCTGTTGCCGGCCGCGCCCGCCCAGGCCGTCCCGCCGTCCCGCCCCGGCACAGCGGTCTCGCCGCTGGCCACCGACGCGGGCTGCATCGCCCAGAGCAGCTTCGGCACCGAGGTCGGCAAACCCGGAAACTTCGAAGTGGTGGTACGCGAAGGCAACGAGCTGGTGCACTACTGGCACAACAACTCCGACCCGAACCTGGCGTGGACCCGCGGTCAGGTGATCACCAGCTCGGCCACCGGCCCCGGCTGCATCATCCAGAGCGACTTCAAGGGCCCGAACGGGCACGGCAACCTGGAGGTGGTCGTACAGGAGGGCAGCCAGGTCGGGCACTACTGGCACGACAGCTCCCGCCCGGACGACCCCTGGCGCAAGGCCGCCACCTTCGGTACGGGCGTCACCGGCGCACCCCGGATCATCCAGAGCGACTTCCTCAGCAACGGGCACGGCAACTTCGAGGCGGTCGTGCCGGAGGGCAGCAGCCTGGTGCACTACTGGAAGGACAACGGCGCCGTCGGCAACCCGTGGCGCCGGGGCCTGACCATCGCCACCGGGATCAGCTCCGCCGGCTCGATCGTGCAGAGCGACTACAAAGGCCCGAGCGGGCACGGCAACTTCGAGGTCGTGGTACGCGCCGGAGACCACCTGGACCGCTACTGGCACGACAACACGAACGTCGAGAACCCCTGGCAGTACGCCGGCAGCTTCGGCACCGGCGCCACCGGCGCGCCGTCGCTGATCCAGAGCAGCTTCGGCAGGGAGTTCCCGAACGGGCACGGCACGCTCGAAGTCGCCTCCCGGGAAGGCTCCAACCTGGTGCACCACTTCAAGCCTCACAACGGCGCATGGACCCGCGGCCAGACCATCGCCACCGGGGTCAACTCGTACGGGTCGCTGATCCAGAGCACCATCGGCGCCGGGCAGCACAAGAACTTCGAGGTGGTGGTGCTGGGCGGGCCGGCGGCCGAGCCACCCGACTCCCGGGTCGAGGGCGGCTGGACCGACTACCAGCTCGAACACATCTGGCACGACAACGCCGACATCACCTCGCCGTGGCGCAACGGGCAGACCATCACGTACCGGGGGCGCAGCGAGAAGGTCTGCCAGCTCACCGGCGGCTTCGACCGAGAGCAGCTCAAGACCACCACCAACGACACCGCGAACCGCGGCACCATGACCGGCACCGACCTCGGCTACCCGGTGGACGACGGCAACCAGTTGACCTTGTTCTTCGGCGACTCCCGCCCCGACGACGGACCGGTGAACGAATTCCGGCTCGATGACGCGGTCGCCGAGAGCAACGACACCGCGCTCCCCACCATGATCAACTGCCTCGACATGGCGCTGATCGCCGACAACAACAACTACACCCCGCCGAAGGTGTACGGACCCGAGATCATGCAGGGGCTGTTCAACGTACCGTCGAGCGGCTTCTCCGCCGGCGGCGACCTGTACGGCATCTTCTGGACCGACCACTGCTGGGACATGGACTCCGCCACCAGCGAATGCCGCTCCACCACGCCCGGCACCAACAAGTACGGCAGGGGCGTGCTCGCCCGCCGCAACGCCGACCGCCGTACGTACACCAACCTGTTCACGCTGCCGATCGCGTACAACTACACCGCCGCGTTCAACGCCAACCACGTCGCCGGCATCCCCGCCGGACAGAACCTCGGGGTGTACGTCTACGGCGTCAACCTCTACCGCCAGGACTACCCGACGCTGGCGTACGTGCCGAGCGGCTCGGCGCAGAACCCAGCAGCGTGGCGCTACTTCGCCGGGCGGGACGCGTCGGAGAACCCGATCTGGAGCACCGACCCGGGCGCCGGCCGGAAGGTGTTCGACACCGGCGACCCGGAGACCGGCTGCATCGGCGAGTTCTCGGTGTCCTGGGTGGCGCCGCTCGGCAAGTGGCTGATGCTCTACAACTGCCAGCTCCCGGGCGTGAACGGCGGCAGCGTACGGGCCCGGCTGGCGAACGCGCCCTGGGGCCCGTGGTCGGCGCCGACCGAGGTGTTCCACCCCGGCACCGACCAGGCCTGGTGCCACTACATGCACGAGGCCAGCCGGGTCTGCGACACCGCCGACGAGTGGGGCAACCTGCAGGGCGACCCGTACGGCCCGTATGTGCTCTCCCGGTTCACCCGGGCCACGCCGCAAGGTGCCGCGATCTACTTCGCGATGTCGACGTGGAACCCGTACCAGACCGTGGTGATGCGGATGAACCTCAGATCGGCCCCGTAACCCCGGGGCGCCGGGCTCGTCGGTCAATCCGTGGACCGGCGAGCCTGGTACGCCTCGCGCTGGACCGCCCAGGCGTCGGCCACCGGACCCAGGTGCCCGAGCTTGTCGGGGTTGACCACCGCGCGGATCGTCTGGATCTGCCCGTCGAGTACGTCGAGCGTCACGGTACCGATCACCTTGTCGTCCCGATCGCGGAAGATCGCGCCCGGCTGACCGTTCACCTCGTGCGGCTCCAGCGCCACCCCGATCTGGGCTATCCAGGGGGCGACCGAGGCGAACACGCGCGCCACGTTCTCGGCACCGGCGACGCCCCTGGCGAACGCCGGGGCCTTGCCGCCACCGTCCCCGATCATCTGTACGTCAGCGGCGAGCAGTTCCCTCAGGCCCTGGACGTCGCCTTCCCGGAACGCGTCGAAGAAGCGCGCCGCCAGCTCGTCCCGCTCCCTGCGGTCCGCGTCGAACCGGGGGCGTCCTGCGTCCATGTGGCGCCGCGCCCGTACCGCGAGCTGGCGGCACGCCGCCTCCGACCTGCCCACCGCCGACGCGACCTCACCGAAGCCGAACCCGAACACCTCGCGCAGTACGAAGACCGCCCGCTCGAGCGGGCTGAGCCGCTCGAGCAGCAACAGGGCGGCCATCGACACCGAGTCGGCCAGCTCCGCGGACCGCGCGGGATCGGAGTACGGGTCGGTGAGCAGCGGCTCGGGGAACCACTCCCCGACGTACTGCTCCCGCCGGAAGCGGGCCGAGCGCAGTACGTCGATCGCGATCCGGGTCACCACGGCCGAGAGGAAGGCCTTGGTCGACGTGGGTAGTGTCGGAGACGCCTGGTAGCGCAGCCAGGTCTCCTGGACCGCGTCCTCTGCCTCGCTCACACTGCCGAGGATCCGGTACGCGATCGCGAACAGCAACGGCCGCAGCTCCTCGAACTCCTCGGCCCGGGTCATGTGAGCTCTTCCTTGAACCCCTGTCGCCACGACGGATGGCGCAGCTGCCAGCCGAGCTCCCGCTTGGCCTTGGCGTTGGAGAAGCCACGCCCCTGGGTCATCATGCCCACCGCCATCTCACCGGCCAGCAGCCGGACCAGCCAGGCGGGGACCCGCCGCGGCGGTTTGGCCCCGGCGCACTGCGCGAGATAGGGCAGCCACTCGCTGACCGGTGCCGGCTCGTCATCGACGATGTTGAACACGCCCGTCGCCTTCTGCTCCACCGCGAGGACGGTAGCGCTCGCCGCGTCGTCAATGTGCACCCACGAGACATAGCCGGTGCCGCCCCCGACAAGTGGGAGCAGCCGCTTGCGTACCAGCGTGAGCTGCTCGTCCCAGGCGCCCCGCCCGTAGAACCCGCCGTAGCGCAGCACGGCGCCGCCAGCCCTGACCACCGCGTCCTCCATGTGGTTGATCGCCTTCGTTCCCTCGATCACCTCCAGCGGGTCCTCCTCGGTCTTGACCCATCCGCCTTTGCGGAGTCCGTTCATGCTGGCGTGGCTCTGCGTGACCACGTGCGAGACACCGGTCGCCTCGGCCGCGGCCAGCAGGTGGTCGATCCCCTCGCTACGCAGCCGGTTGGTGCCGGCGAAGAAGCGGTCGGCTTTCCTGAGGTTGGGCCTGCCGGCGTGCGCCACGGAAAGAGCAGTCATCTGATTCACGATCACGTCCGGCTGGGCCTTGGCCACCGCCTCTCCGACCGACACCGCGTCCAGCCCGTCCATCACGACACCCTCCGCGCCCAGCTGATCCAGCAGCCGCACCTTGCCTGCGCTCGTCGTCGTCGCCGTCACCTGGTGACCCAGGGCCACCAGCTGTGGCACCAGACGACGCCCGATCACCCCACTTCCGCCTGCCACGAACACCCGCATGACCGTCACCGTCCTGATTCCGGAGTCTGTCTGTCTCTGATACCCGAGACGGGACAGCCCGGCCGTCTGTGACATGCCAGGGAAGATCTCAGCCGGGGTCGGCGGGCCGGTCGAAGGCGGCGACGGTCCGGTCGGCGTACGCGGACGCGTCCCCGTACGCCATCGGGCCGTCCCAGGTACGCGGCAGCGGCCCGGCGCCCGGCACCACGCGCGCGACCACCGCGTCGAGTACGGTCTCCGCGTCCCCGACCCACAGGTGCTTGGCGCCGTCCACCCCGACGATCTCGGCCTGGGTGAGCGGGGCGAACCGGCGCCGCGCCTCGTCCGGCCGCAGGTAGTCGTCGTACTCGGGCACCAGGGCGGTCACCGGCTTGCCCGAGTCGGCCCAGCTCGCCAGCTGCTCGGGGGTGGTGTGGCGCAGCGGCGGGGAGAGCAGGATCGCGCCCTGTACGCCGGGGTCGCAGCCGTACATCAGCGCCAGGTCGGTGCCGAACGACCAGGCCAGCAGCCAGATCCGGGGAAGGTCGGCGAACTCCGCGTACTCGATCGCGGCCGCGACGTCGTACCGCTCGGAGACGCCGTTGTCGAACGTGCCCTGGCTGGTGCCGCGGACGCTGGAGGTGCCCCGGGTGTTGAACCGCAGCACCGCCACACCGGCGAGCGCCGGCAGCCGCCAGGCCGCCTTGCGGAACACGTGGCTGTCCATCATGCCGCCGTGGGTGGGCAGCGGATGCAGGCACACCAGGGTGGCCACCGGATCGGTGGTCTCGGGGAGCGCCAGCTCCCCCACCAGCGTCAGCCCGTCGGCGGTATGCAGCTCGATCTCCTCCCGGCGCGCGGGCAGGATCGAGTTGGCGCGGATCGGCTGTGCGGTCACGTACCGGAGTCTCGCACGCGGCTTTCCCAGCCCCGCGTCGCTGCCCCTGGTGTGGCTGCACGGACGTGACCGGATCGGTCCGGTGACCGGCCGGATCATGCCTTACCGCGCCGCCCCGGCCAGGGCAGGCTGGACGCATGAGTAGAGCACTGATCGTGATCGACGTACAGGAGTCCTTCCGGCAGCGGCCGATCTGGGTCGCGGTCAACTATCCCGACATCGTGGAGCGGGCCAGTCGCCTGGTCGACGCCGCGCGCGCGGCCGGCGAGCTGGTGATCTGGGTGCTGCACAGCGAGGCGGGCAGCGACACCCCGTTCGACCCGGCCAGCGGCCACGTACGGCTGATGGACGGCGTGACGCCGGCGGCCGGCGAGCCGATGATCACCAAGACCTCGGTGAACGCGTTCACCAGCACCAACCTGCAGCAGCTGCTCACCCGGCGCGGCATCCGACAGCTGACCGTCTGCGGGATCCAGACCGAGCAGTGCTGCGAGACCACCGCCCGGGTCGCCTCCGACCTGGGATACCGGGTCGACTTCGTGATCGACGCCACCGCGACGTTCCCGATCCCGCACCGCGACGCGCCGCCCGGGCGCTCCGTGGACGAGATCCTGGCCGATCCCCGTACGTTGTCCACCGACGCGATCGTGGAGCGTACGGCGTACATGCTGGCTGGCCGGTTCGCGCGGATCCGTACCCTGGACGAGCTCGCGCCGGCGCTCGTGACATCCTGACCAGATCATGCCGCGTATCGTCTTCCTGCTCTCCCCGAAGCTGCACCTGCTGGATCTCGCCGGGCCGGCGCAGGTCTTCTCGACCGCCGCCGACCTCGGCTGCGACTACCCGCTGGTGTATCTGGGAGAGCAGGAAGACGTACCGACCGCGCAGGGCGCCACGCTGCGCGCCGAGACCGACTGGCCGGCGCTGCGGCCCGACGACCTGCTCCTGGTGCCGGGCTGGCGGGCCTGGGACCTGACACCCCGCAACGGCCCCGGCCCGCGCGCCGTCGAGCTGCTCCGGGAGCACCACGCCGCCGGCGGTACGGTCGCCAGCGTCTGCGCCGGCGCCGACGCGCTCGGCCGCGCCGGGCTGCTGGACGGCCGGCGCTGCACCACCCACCACGCGCTGCAGGACGAGCTGGCCCGCCGCTATCCGAAGGCGACGGTGGTACGCGACGTGCTGTACGTCGTCGACCAGCGCGTGGTCAGCTCCGCCGGGATCGCCAGCGGCATCGACCTCGCACTGCACCTGGTGGCGGTACGCCACGGCCCGCGTACCGCCGCCCGGGTTGCCCGCGCCATGGTGGTGTACGCCCGCCGCAACGGCGACGAGTCGCAGCGCAGCGCGATGCTGCGGCACCGCGCCCACCTGTCCGAGGTGGCGCACCGGGTGCAGGACGTGATCGACGCCCGCTACCCCGAGCCGCTGCCGCTGGGCGAGCTGGCCGCCGCCGCGGGCGTCAGCGAACGTACCCTCACCCGCGCGTTCCGCGCCGCCACCGGCCTCACCCCGCTCCGCTACCAGCAGGTCCTCCGCCTGGAACGCGCCGAGCACCTGCTAGGCCACGGCGCCACCATGGACGCCGCCGCCCGCGCCGTCGGCTTCGAAGACCCCCGCATGCTGCGCCGGCTGCGCTCCCGTACCCCCGGCTGATCTTCTCTTGGGGCGTTGGCGTGTCGTCGACACGCCGACCGCGGCGGCGTGTCGACCGCACCCCAACGCCCCAAGTCGGCTAGCGGGAGCGCGGGGGGCGGGGGGTGCGGTGGGCGCGGGCTTGCCAGCAGGGGCGGTGCCAGTGGCGGCGGTCGGCTACGCCGCCGTCGGCGCGCCAGCAGACCAGGTGGGGCGTGGTGGCGGGGATCTCCTGGTCGCAGCCGGGGCAGCGGTAGGTCTTGCCGTTGGCGGAGCCGGGCAGGCTGCGTACCACCCAGTCGCCGTCCGTCCAGCGCTGCACGGTCTCGGCGGCACCCGCCGGCCGCGCCGCCGTACGGGCGGCGCCGGGCTGGCGGCGGTTGCGGCGCGGACTCACGGCGACGAGGGTACGCACCGGTAATCCGGTTGCCGCGCGGTGCCGGCGGTCGCCACGCTGGACCGCATGGACCACCAGTCGATCGTCGACTACTACACCGGCGAGGACGAGGGGGCGCGGCTGCCGGCCAGCCCGCACGGGCGGCTGGAGCTGCTGCGTACCCAGGAGCTGCTGGTACGGCTGCTGCCGCCGGCTCCGGCCAGCGTGCTGGACGTGGGCGGAGCCACCGGGGTGTACGCCGGTTGGCTCGCCGCCCGCGGGTACACCGTGCACGTGGTGGACCTGGTGCCGGCCCACGTCGCCGCCGCCGGGGCGCTACCCGGGGTGACCGCCGCCGTGGCCGACGCGCGGGCGCTGCCAGCCGCCGACGCCAGCGTGGACGCCGTACTGCTGCTGGGTCCGCTCTACCACCTCACCGAGCGGGCCGACCGGCTCCGCGCGCTGCGGGAAGCGGCCCGGGTCGCCCGTCCCGGCGCGCTGATCGCCGGCGCCGTGATCGGCCGGCACGCCGGACTGCTGGACCTGGGCCGGCGCGGCGACCTGGACGACGACATGCTGGCATTGATCATGGAGACCGTGTCGAACGGCCGGCACGACGCCCGGATCGGTTTCATGGCGACCCACTTCCACACCGGCCCGGAGGCCGCCGCCGAGTTCACCGACGCCGGACTGCCCGACCCCGACGTGTACGGCATCGAAGGCCCGCTCTGGACTGCCGCGGCGGCCGCCGCCGGTACCGGTGCCCACGCCCGAGACCCGGACACCCGTCCCGCCGACGGCTTCGCGGAGCGGGTGTTCGACAACGCGCTGCTGGCCGCCCGTGCGGTGGAACGCGATCCGCTGATGCATCCGTACAGCGCTCACCTGTTCCTCGCCGCCCGGACCTGAACCGGGGTGCCTTCGAACGTCACTGACCGCCTCCTCGCTCGTGTCCGTCGCTGCTTACAACGCGACGGCGGCCGGCGGCTGTTGACGCCTCAGCGGTGGTAGTCGCGGAATCCGCGCTTGGTCTTGCGACCCAGGTAGCCGGCGGTGACCAGGTGCTCCAGCAGCGACGCGGGCGCGAAGCCGGGCTCCCGGAACTCCAGGTAGAGCTGCTGCTGGATGGCGAGCGACACGTCGTTGCCGACCACGTCGAGCAGCTCGAACGGCCCCATCGGGTAGCCGCAGCCTTCCTTCATCGCGTAGTCGATGTCGTCGGCGGTGGCGTAGCTGGCCTCCAGCATCTTCACCGCGTCGTTCAGGTACGGAAACAGCAGCGCGTTGACGATGAAGCCGGACCGGTCGCCGCACTCCACCGGGTGCTTGCCGAGCTTGTCGCAGACCGCCCGGGCGACCGTGACCGTCTCCGGCGAGGTCTGGATGGTGTGCACCACCTCGACCAGCTTCATCACCGTGGCGGGGTTGAAGAAGTGCAGCCCGACCACCCGCTCCGGGCGGGACGTGGCGACCGCGCACTCCACCACCGGCAGGCTGGAGGTGGTGGTGGCGAGGATCGCGTCCGGCTTGCAGATCTCGTCCAGGTTGGCGAACAGCGCCTTCTTGACGCTCAACTCCTCGACCACGGCTTCCACCACCAGGTCGACGCCGGCCAGGTCGTCCAGCTTGGTGCTGCCGGTGATCTTGGCGAGCGCGGCGTCGCGGTCTTCGCCGGCGAGCTTGCCGCGCTGCACCGCCTTCTCCATGGAGGCTTCGATGGTGGCGCGTACCTTCGCGCTCTTCTCCTCGCCGCGGGTCACGTAGATCACGTCGTACCCGGACTTGGCGAACACCTCGATGATGCCGGTCGCCATGGTGCCGGAGCCGACCACACCGACGGTGGAGACTGGCCTCGCCTGAGTTGCGCTCTCGCCCACCGGCGTCTGGTCGTCGGCCACCACGACCGGAGAACCCGGCTTCTCGTACGTGTAGAAACCGCGACCGCTCTTGCGGCCCAGCAGCCCCGCTGTGACCATCTGCTTGATCAGCGGCACCGGCGCGTGCCGGCGGTCCCGGCCGCCCCGGCGGTACATCGTGTCGAGGATCTCGTACGCCGTGTCCAGCCCGATCAGGTCCATCAGAGCGAGCGGGCCCATCGGCAGGCCGCAGCCGAACCGCATCGCCGCGTCGATGTCCTCGCGGGAGGCGTAGCGCGACTCGTACATCGAGACCGCGTGGTTGAGGTAGCCGAACAGCAGCGCGTTGGCGATGAAGCCGGCCCGGTCGTTGATGGTGACGTCGACCTTCCCGAGCCGCGTACACAGCGCCTCGATGTCGTCGACCACCTCGTCCTCGGTGACCACCGTACGGATGATCTCGACCAGCTTCATGATCGGCGCCGGGTTGAAGAAGTGCATCCCGACCAC
>JBOGDF010000196.1:0-10567 GCA_050701635.1 Micromonosporaceae bacterium
GGGCGTCAGCCGCGCGGGCGTCGCGCAGGGCGTCAGCCGGGCGGGTGTCGCGCAGCCTGACCGGCGACGAGGTCGCGGCCGAGCTCGTCAACTCACCCGTGATCGATTCCGGCATCACCCGCTCCGGTACGGCGCGGATCTGGTCGGGCGCCAACCGGGCCGGCTCGGGGGTGGCCCGGATGGACGCGGGAACCATGGTGTGGGTGAGCGTGGACTCCAGCGGGTCGGTGTCGTCGTACTCGATGGCGTCGGCGGTGACCACCAGCGCGGCCGGGATCAGCACGATCGCGGTGGTGCCGCCGTACGGGGAGCGCCGCAGGTGCACCTTGATGTCGTGCCGCTCGGCCAGCCGGCCCACCACGAACAGCCCCAGCCGTACGGTGTCGGAGAGGTTGAACTCCGGCGGGCTCGCCAGCCGCTGGTTGTACTGGAACAGGTCCGCGTCGCTCATCCCGAGCCCGCGGTCCTCGATCTCCACCACGAATCCGCTGGGCACCAGCTGGCTGCTCACCTGCACCTTGGTGTGCGGCGGGGACAGCGAGGTGGCGTTCTCGATCAGCTCGGCGAGCAGGTGGATCACGTCGGCGACCACCCGGCCGGCGAGCGCGGCCTGCGGCACCGGCAGGATCGCCACCCGGGAGTAGCTCTCCACCTCGCCGACCGCGGCGCGTACCACGTCGACCAGCGGCACCGGCTTGCGCCAGCGACGGCCGGGCGGGGAGCCGGAGAGGATGATCAGGTCCTCGGCGTGGCGCCGCATCCGGGTGGCCAGGTGGTCGATCGCGAACAGCCGCTCCAGCTCGTCCGGGTCGGTGGTACGCCGCTCCATCTCGTCCAGCATCGTGAGCTGCCGGTGCACCAGGCCCTGGGAGCGCCGGGCCAGGTTGACGAAGACCTCCTTGACGCCGTGCCGCAGCACCGCCTGGTCGACCGCGGCCTGTACGGCGGTCTGCTGCACCGCGTTGAACGCCCGGCCCACGTCGCCGAACTCATCCGGGCCGAACTCCAGCGGCGGAGCCTCGGCGTCGACGTCGACCCGCTCGCCGCGCTGCAGCTTCCCCACCACCCGGGGCAGCCGTTCGTGGGCGAGCTGGAGCGCCGCTTGCTTCAGGCCGTTCAGCTGACCGAGTACGTGTCGCGGCGCGACCCGCAGCCACACGGTCATCAGCGCCGTCACCAGCAGCAGGCCGAGCAGCACCGTGATGGCACCGCGCCACAGCACGGAGGTCGCCTCCGCGTCGCTGCGCTTGAGCATCTCGGTGGCGTACGCCGTCTCCAGGGTGGTCAGCTGCGCGATGGTCTCCTTGGTGGCCGCCGTCCACGCGGCGGCGGAGAACGGTGCGGTCTGGCCCGAGGCGGCGGAGGTGAGCTTGTCTTCCATGCCGCGCAACGTGGCGAAGGCGTCGGAGGCGAGTACGCGACGGTAGCGGGCGCGCTGGTCCTCCAGCAGGCTCAGCTCGATCTCGCCGGCGAGGAACCGCCGGGCGCCGACCAACCGGGTGAACTCGTCGCGGTCCACGGCGTGCAGGGCGCCGCCGGCGAGCGCCCCGGCGAGCAGGCCGTCTTCCCGGGCGAGCAGCTCGCGGGAGCGCAGCAGCTCGATCAGCGCGAGGTGCCGGTCGCCGACCACCGCGTGGTCGTTGGCCGGCATCGCCGACAGCACCGGGAACGTGCCGTCGATGACCCCGTTGAACAGCCCCAGCACCTGGGTACGCGTGATCCGGCCAGCGTCGATGTTCTGCCGGCCGGTGTCCAGACCGGACAGTCGTTCCACCACGGCGTCGAGGTGGCCGCCGAGGCCCTCCGCGGCCCGGATGTCCGGGTCGCTCGCCACCGCGCGGAACGTGTCGGCCGCCTGTACGGAGTGCTCCCGCGCGGCGTCGAGCACGGCGTCACCGGACCTGCCGTCCGAGCTGACCAGCTCCGCCGAGGCCCGGCGCTCCGCCTCGAGGGCGGTCACCAGGTCGGCGGTCGGTTGGTAGAGCCGCTCGTGGAGCGTACGCACCGCGCGGAGGTTGAGGCCGTCGGTGAAGGTGAGGCTCACGGCGTACCCGCCGATGATGAACAGCAGAATCAGCCAGGCGATCAGGGCGATCGCGACCCTCGGCTTCATCGAGTGAAAAGACCAGCGGCGGGCTCGTGCCACGTTCACCCCACCTTGTATCTCGAGGTCTGGTTCGTGTCGGGGTGCGCGCCGCGTCCCCCGTATGACGGCGCCAGCATAGGGCTTCCGCGGTGGCTGGGAAAACGCCGTCCTCGGGCCCATCGCCCCGGAACTGAACTCAGCGTGACGTTCCCGCCGTCCTGCGATGTCCGTCCGATACGGAGGCCGCCGCGCCCTGACATCGGCGCGCCGGTGAATTCGCAGCTCAGCCCGGAACCCGGCCAACAGGTGTCACCGGCACCGCCTGGTATGCCGGTCACTAAAAGTAGTTGGCCCTGGTATGTCAATTGACCACCCGTGGCACCCCAAGGGTGGCTTATGTCTCACTCAGTTCCTAGCCTGGCATCGCTCCGCCGGTACGGTCTGTTTCACCTCGCTCCCCCTCGAGGCTGCGTGTTGAGCCGCGCGGCGCGGCGGTCTCCTGGCCGTACCGGAGCATCAGGCCGGCGGAGAGCAGACTGAGCGCGGCCAGGCAGAGCGCGCTGACCACCAGCGCGGGAGCATGCAGCTCGGCGCCGACCTGCAGTGTGGCCAGCATCGCGAACGGCCCCAGCAGCCCGCCGAATTTCGTGGTCGCCGCGGCGAAACCCGAACCGGTGGCGCGCAGTACGGTCGGGTAGATCTCGGCGCTGTACGGCAGCAGCATCGCGTTCACCGCCGACAGCGCCAGCACCAGCGTGCCGACCGACAGCAGCAACAGCACCGGGCCGGTACGCCAGATCAGCCACGCCGCGACGCCGCCCAACGAGACGCCGGTGGCGGTGACGAACAGGATCAGGGCCCGGCGGCCGCTCCAACGGCCGTACAGCAGGACCACCAGGATCAGTGCGGGGGCCGAATACAGGGCCGACTTGGCGAGCAGGGCGCTGGCCGCGCCGGAGGCCATGCCGTGTTCCCGCAGCTGCGCGGGGAGCATCACCAGGAAGCCGAAGTTGACCAGCCCCCACGCCATCCCCACGGCGCCGATCACGGCGGTCAGTACGGGGTAGCGGCGCAGCAGCGTACCCACACCGGATTGTTCGGCGACCGGCTCCGGAGCGGGAGCCTCCCCCAATCGGGAGCCGTAACGGTGGAGGATCGCGTGCGCGGCCCCGACGCGGCCGGTACGCAGCAGGAACAGCGGCGACTCCGGGATCAACGGCATCAGGCCGAGCAGCAGCAGTCCGGTGGGCAGCCCGATCAGCCACAGCGCCCGCCAGGTCAGCGCCGGCTCGAGGACGTACGCCGCGGTGCTCGCCGCCAGGTAGCCGCCGATCCCGCCGATGCCGCCGACGGTGACCGCCATCCAGCCCCGGTGCCGGCGCGGCGCCAGCTCCGCGATCAGGGTGAACGCCAGCGGCAGCAGACCACCGGCGGAGCTGCCCATCACGAAGCACATCACCAGGTTCCACTCGAACGACGGCATCGCGCCGCACGCCGAGGTGGCCACGAACAACACCGTGGCGAGCAGGAACGCCGGGCGGCGGCCGTACCGGTCGCCGAGCAGGCCCCACACCACCGAGCCGACCACGGTGCCGGTGAGCGCCACCATCGGGAGTACGGCCACCGCCTCCAGAGGGATGCCGTACTCCTGGCTCATCCCGGGCATCACGAACCCGGTGGTGAGCGGCTTCATGATGTCGACCACCAGCGCCACGGTGAGCGCGATGCACGTCAGCCAGTAGACCGGGCGCAGCCGGCCGTGCTCGATCGCGTCGACCGAGAGCTTCTCGCCCTGGGGCGGGCGTACCCGCCACAGCAGCGCCGCCGCCGCGATCCCGACGCCGATCACCAGCAGCGCCATCCCGGCGAGCATCGACGGCGTCCACATCGGCATGCCGCCCATGTCCATCCCCGAGTGGCTCATCGCGGCGAGTACGTCGGGCAGGTGCAACACCACGCCGACGGTGACCACCGCGATGCCGGCGGCGAGCCAGGCGATCCGCCACCGGCTCACGCCGGCGCCAGTCCGAGCTCCGGGTCGGTGACCAGCCGCAGGCCGCCGGCGGGGTCGGAGACCGCGCTGGGCGGGATCTGCGGGGTGGTGAAGGTCTCGGGCTCGTCCGGGGCGCGCTCGCCGTACCCGACGTCGCGCAGGTCGGCCATGCCGGAGATCAGCTTGGTGAACGCGGCCCGCGAGACCTGCCGCCGCTCGCCGTCCTGCAACAGCCGCTGGGCATGCCAGAAGTACGTCTCCTTGCCGCGGTACTGCTGGTACATCAGCGACACCATCGACAGGTAGCGGGCGTACACGTGGCGGTACCGGCGTTCGAAGAAGTCGATCGCCTCCGCCTCCGGTACGGTGCCGCCGGACGCGGCGGCGATCGCACCGGCGGCGAGCAGCGCCGAGTAGAGCGCCAGGTGGGTGCCGGTGGACAGCAGCGGATCGAGGAAGCAGGCGGCGTCGCCGATCATCACGTACCCGGGGCCGCTGAACCGGTCGGTGACGTACGAGTAGTCGGTCTCCACCCGCGCCGGCCCGACGTACTCGGCGTCGCGCAGGATCTGCCGCATGTCGGGGTTTTCGTCGACGTACCCCCGGAGCTGCTCCTCCAGTGAGCCGAACGACGCGCGACGTTTCCGGAAGTGGTCGCGATGGGTCACGAAGCCGACCGAGAACCGGTCGTCGCGCAGCGGGATCGTCCAGTACCAGCCGGTCGGGCACGACACCGCGTCGAGGCCGCCGCCCGGGGTGCCGGGGAGCAGCTCGGCGCCCCGCCAGTAGCCCCAGATCGCCACGTTGCGGAACACCTCGTGCACCTGGCGCTGGTGGCCGCGCTGCGCCGACACCACCCCCGCTCGCCCGGACGCGTCCACCAGGAAGTCGCACTCGTCGATGCCGCTGGCGCCGGTCTCGGCCTGCCACTCCACCGCGGCCGGCCGTTCCTCGCCGTCCGGGCCGGGCTCGAACTGGATCCGCCGCACGGCGCACGCCTCGTGCACCTTCACCCCGCTGTCGCGGGCGTGGTCGAGCAGCACCTTGTCGAAGTCGGCGCGCTCCACCTGCCAGGTGTAGAGCCCCTTGCCGAACACCGACTCCCACTGGATGGTGAAATCCTCGCCGCCCCAGCGCATCAACCCACCCAGCTTGACCAGGAAGCCGGCGGCCTCCACTTTGGGCAGCGCGCCGGACAGCTCCAGGATCGGCTGCGCGGCGGGCGCCAGGCTCTCACCGATGTGGTAGCGCGGGAATCGGGACTTCTCGTACAGGGTTACGCCGTAGCCGGCGCGGGCGAGCAGCGTGGCGCAGGTGGCTCCTGCCGGGCCGCCCCCGACGACGGCGATCTGAGCTGGCCGGGTCATGGTCACTCCAATGTGGACGGGCCTGGGGACGGGGTCAGAACAGCGGCGCGGCCGACGGCGCGCGCAGCGTACCCAGGTACGGGTGCCAGATGTGGTCGGGGTTGTTCTCGACTTCGGTGACGGTGCGCCGCATCGCCGCCAGCGCGGGCGGGTCGGCCTCGTCGTACAGGTCGCCCTGCAGCAGCTTGATCAGGCCGGTGCGGTACCGCTTGTCGTACGTGAACGCGGTGAACAGCACGTTCAGCCGGTAGTAGAGCGAGATGAACTCGTACCAGTTGCGCATGCCCCGGCGTACCGTCTGCTCGAACGTGGTGAACGCCGACTTCGACAGGTCACCGGCGGCGAAGCCGGCCACGATGTCGGCGGCGGCGAACCGGGCGCTCTGCAGCGCGATCGAGACCCCGGAGGAGAAGATCGGGTCGACGAACCGGGCGGCGTCGCCGATCATCACGTACCGGTCGCCGCAGATCTGCCGCATGCTGTACGAGTAGTCGCCCTCGGTACGCCACCGGTCGACCACCGCGGCTTTTCGCAGCTCGGCCTCGATCTCGGGCCGCAGGCCGATCATTTTCCAGAAGAAGCCCTCCCGGTCGCCGCCGTGCTCCCGGAACAGCGACTTCTGGGCCACCACGCCGACGCTGGTCACGGTGTCGGTGATCGGAATCTGCCAGATCCAGGCGTTGCGGTCGGGCAGGAAGTGGATCGCGATGTAGTCGGCCTCGTCGCGGGCCGGCGTCAGCGCGCCGCGGTCCAACCCCTCGAACCAGGTGTACGTGGCGTACTGGTCGAACACCGGGTCGTTGACCTTGAGGTCGAGCTGCGAGCCGAGCAACGTGGACCGTCCGGTGGCGTCGGCGAGCATCCGGGCCCGGATCGGCCGGGTCGCGCCGCCCGGGCCACCCTCGCGCGCGGTCACCGTGACCCCGTCGGCGTCGAACACCGGGTCGAGGACGCGTACCCCCTGGTGCACCGTGGCGCCCTGGGTCGCGGCGTGCTCGAGCAGCAGCAGGTCGAACTTCGCCCGCTCCACGTGGTACGTGTACGTCACTTCGGCGTCGTCCCGCGCACGCTCCCCGAAGTGCATCGTGACGTGCCGGAACGGTCGCCGGCCCTGCCGGTCGCGGCCGTGCGGGTACGGGCTGCTGGTGGTCCACACCGCGCCCCGCTTGACCGGGAACCCGCTCGTCGCCACCTTGGGCAGCGCCCCGGTCTCGGTCAGCACCTGCATCACCGCGGGCACCAGGGACTCCCCGATGTGGTGCCGCGGAAACCGTTCGCTCTCCAGCAGTACGGTCTGCAGCCCGGCCCGGGCGAGCAGGGCGGCGAGCGTGGAACCGGCTGGTCCGCCGCCCGCGATCAGCACATCACAGTCGTAGCCGGTCATCGAGGCTCCTCTCTGGCCCCCGATGCCAACGTGGCCGCGAGCGCGTCGCGGTCGACCTTTCCGTTGCTGGTACGGGGCAGGGCCCGTACCACGTGGATCATCGGAAGCGCGTAACTGGGCAGCGACGCCGCACAGACCCGGCGCAGCTGTGCCGGGGTGGTGGGGCGGCTGGTCACCACCGCGGCGACCAACCGGTTGCTGATCGCCTCGTCCGGCACCGCCAGTACGGCGGCCTCCCCGACCGCGGGGTGCGACCGCAGTACGCCTTCCACCTCGTCCAGCTCCACCCGGTGCCCCCGGGTCTTCACCTGCCGGTCCAGCCGCCCGCGGAACTGCAGCAGCCCGTCGGGGTCGCGTACCACGATGTCGCCGGTCCGGTACGCCCGCCCGTCCGCGGAGCGCCGGGAGGTGAACCGCTGCGCGGTCTGCGCCGGGTCGTCCCAGTAGCCGAGCGCCACGGTGGGGCCGCACACGTACAGCTCGCCCGGCTCGCCGGGCTCGGCCTCCCGCTCCGGGCTGGCCATCACGGTCACCAGGGTCTCGGGCGTGATCGGGCGTCCGATCGGCAGCGCGGGGCGGTCCAGGTCGTCCGGGCCGATCTCGTGGTACGTGCAGACGTTGGTCTCGGTGGGGCCGTACAGGTTGGCGTACCGCGCCTGCGGCGCCAGCTCGTACATCCGCCGCAGCGTGGACAGCGGGCACACCTCGCCGGCGAACAGCACCGTACGCAGGCCGTCCAGGCTGCCCTCCGGGGCGGAGCGGCTGAGCATGGTGAGCGCGCTCGGTACGCAGTACAGCACCGTGGCCTGCGCCTGCCGCAGGAACGCCGCGAGCTCGCCGGGCAGCACCCGGGCGGCCGCCGGCACCGGCAGCAGCGTGGCGCCGGCTTTCGCGGTGGCGAACAGATCGAAGGTGGACAGGTCGAAGTGGATCGGGGCGTGCCCGGCCACCCGGTCGGTGGCCCGCAGCGCGAACGTGTCGACCGCCCAGTCCGCGAACGCGGTGGCGTTGCGATGGGTCAGCACCACCCCTTTCGGCGTCCCGGTGGAGCCGGAGGTGTGCAGCACGTACGCCGGATCCTCCGGCCGTACGGTCACCGGGGTCGGTGTCACGGGCGTACGGCGGGCGCGGCGTACGTCGACCGTGTCGGTGCCGTCGACGGCGGCAGTGCCGTCGGTGATCACCGCGCACGGCTTGATCCGGGCCAGGATCGCGTCCCGCCGAGCGGCCGGGCTCGCCGGGTCCACCGGCACGTACGCCGCGCCGGTCTTCAGCACCGCCCACACCGCGACCACGGTGTCGGTGCCGCCTTCGAGCAGGATCCCGACCCGTTCGCCGGGCCCGGCGCCGGCCTGTTGCAGGTCGGCGGCGAGGGTGCCGGCGCGCCGCTCCAGCTCGGGGTAGCTGAGAGGTACGTCGGCGTCTGCGGGCGTGCCCGCGACCGCCACCTCGGCAGCGGCCGAGCCGGGTGCGGCCGCCGCGTCGAGGTAGTCCAGCAGTGTGGTCATGGCACCGCGACCCGCTTACCCGCCACGAACTCGGCGATCGCGCCCAGGCTGTGGAAATGCTGGTAGACGAGCTCGGACGCGTCGACCTCGATGCCGTACCACTGTTCGAGCAGGGTGCTCAGCTCGATCACCGACAGCGAGTCGATCACCCGCTGCGCGATCAGGTCCAGCTCGTCGGTCAGCTCGGCCGGGTCACCGCCCCAGCCGATCTCCTCGACGATGTAGCGCCGTACGTCGTCCTGCACAGTCACGCTGTCTCTCCTCCGGGGCGGGTACGGGCGATCAGGTCACGCTGGATCTCCGACGTACCGGAGTAGATCCGGGCGCCCATCGCGTCACGCACCATGCGTTCCAGTTCTGGTTCGGTGGTGTAGCCGGTGCCGCCATGCAGCTGGACCGCGTCCAGGGCGGTGGCCAGCAGGGACTCCGCGAGCTGCAGCTTGACCATCGCGGCGTGGTGGGGGCGTACCTGCCGCTGGTCGGTCAGCCACGCCACCCAGTACGCCAGCAGCCGGGCGTTCTGGGCGCGCAGCCGCGCGTCGGCGATCCGGTGCGAGACGGCCTGGAAGTCAGCCAGCGGCGCGCCGAACTGGCGCCGCCGCCGGGCGTACGCCGCGCACTGCTCGGCGAGCCGGTGCAGCACCCCGAGCGCGGGGGCCAGGATGAACGCCCGCTCCGCGGTCATCGCCGCGGTGAACATCGCCATCCCGGCGCCGGGCGCGCCGAGCAGCGCGTCCGCCCCCACCCGGCAGTCGTCGAGCCGTACCTCCGCCATCGGGGCGGTACGCAGCCCGGACTTGTCGACGGCCGGACCGACCGTCAGGCCGGGCGCGTCACCCGGCACCAGGAAACCGGAGATGCCCATCGGCCCGTGGTCAGGTTCGGTGACGGCGGTGACCAGGAACAGCCCCGCCACGGGTGCGTTGGTGATGAAGGTTTTCACGCCGTGCAGCGTCCAGCCGTCCCCGGCGCGGATTGCGGCGGTACGGATCGCGGCGGCGTCCGAGCCGGCGCCGGCCTCGGTGGCGGCGTGCGCCCCGATCAGCGACCCGCCGGCCAGCCCCGGCAGCCAGCGCGCGCGCTGGTCCGGGTCGCCGAACCGCGCCAGCGGGTACGCACACGCCCACAGGTGCGCGCCGAGCGCGAACATCAGCCCGTTGTCGGTGCAGCTCTCGCCGAGCGCCTCGAGCGCGGCGACGGTGGTGACCGCGTCGTCGCCCCGCCCGCCGTACTCGCCCGGTACGCAGAGGCCGGTCAGCCCGGCGGTGGCGAGCTCTCGCCACGCGTCGTGGCTGAATTCGCCGGTACGGTCGCGGGAGATCACATCGTCCTTGGCGATACGCTGGCCGAGCTCGCGTACTAGTGACAGGAAACCGTCGTCGACGCCGCCGAGCGAGAAGTCCATGCCTCTTCCTCCCGTCGCAGGCGTCAAGTCCGGCATTGGCGTCTTTAGATGTGATCGGGTTCATGGTCCCTTGTGAGAAGTCGCTGATTCAACCTTCTTGACATCGATGTGACAGGGAACGCTCACGTCGTGACTCTGGGTGATGTAAGGGGCGGCAAGCGAGACCGCTGCGTAACCATCCAATGTGGACAGTTAAAGGTGGATCATGGAGCTGGTGTCACCCCGGCCGTACGCCGTCCTGGATATCGATGCCACGTTGTCGGACGTACGGCACCGGGTGCACCACCTCAAGCGCCGCCCGAAGCGCTGGGACGCCTTCTTCGCCGGCGCCGGTGCCGACCAGCCGCTGCCGGAGGGGCTGGCGGTCGCGGCGACCCTCGCGGAGGACCACGACATCGTCTATCTCACCGGCCGACCAGAGCGGCTGCGCCGGGTCACGCAGCACTGGCTGGACCGGTACGGGCTACCCAGCGGCGAGCTGCTGATGCGCCGCGACGACGACCGCAGCCCGTCGGCGGCGATGAAGCTGCGCAGGCTGCGCCGGCTGGCCGCCGACCGTACCGTCGCGGTGCTGGTGGACGACGACATCCTGGTGTGCGAGGCGGCGGAGCGGGCCGGGTTCACGGTGCTCCGCGCCGACTGGGCGCTCGACGAAGACACCGAGCCGACCCTGTTCGACGCCCAGGAGTCCGAAGGGCGTACCTAGTGCCCTGCGCCAGAGATTCGCTTGCGAATTCCGGCGCCCAGCCGGCGCCTCGCGGCGTTGTCGTCGTCGCCAATACAACACCGGTATTGGCTCCTCCTCCGCCTTGCGACGCACCACC
>JBOGDF010000197.1:0-10548 GCA_050701635.1 Micromonosporaceae bacterium
CAGTGAACCCTGGTGGTGGCATGGACATGCAGCAGCTGCTGCTGCAGGCGCAGAAGATGCAGGAGCAGCTCGCCAGCGCGCAGGCTGAGCTCGCCGAAGCCGAGGTGACCGGCACCGCCGGCGGCGGGCTGGTGATCGCGACGGTGAGCGGCGCCGGCGAGCTCAAGTCGCTCGACATCGACCCGTCCGTGGTCGATCCCGACGACATCGAAACGCTCGGTGACCTGATCGTGGCGGCGGTACGCAGCGCGACCAGCGAAGCCCAGAAGCTCGGCCAGCAGAAGATGGGCCCGATCGCCGGCGGCATCCCGGGCCTGGGACTTTAGGTGTACGAGGGCGCGATCGCCGACCTGATCGACGAGCTGGGACGGCTGCCCGGCGTCGGCCCGAAGAGCGCACAGCGGATCGCGTTCTACATCCTGGCGGCGGATCCGGCCGATGTGGCGCGACTGTCGCAAGTGCTCAAACGGGTCAAGGACCAGGTCCGGTTCTGCATCGTCTGCTTCAACGTGGCCGAGGAGGAGCAGTGCCGGATCTGCCGTGACGCGCGGCGTACCGACGAGGTGATCTGCGTCGTCGAGGAGCCCAAGGACGTGATCGCGATCGAGCGTACGGGGGAGTTCCGCGGGCGCTACCACGTGCTCGGCGGGGCGATCAATCCGCTGGAGGGGATCGGCCCCGACAACCTGCGGATCCGGGAGCTGATGGTGAGGCTGCAGTCCGGTGTGGTGAAGGAGCTGATCCTGGCCACCGACCCGAATACCGAGGGCGAGGCGACGGCGACCTACGTTGCCTTGCTGGTCAAGCCGATGGGGCTCACGGTGACCCGGTTGGCCAGCGGCCTGCCGGTGGGCGGCGACCTGGAGTACGCCGACGAGATCACGCTCGGCCGCGCCTTCGAAGGCCGCCGCACGCTCGACGTATAGCCGGTTTCCACGGCCATCTGGTTACTGGTTTCGGACACGGTTTGTCCGACACCGGACGCCCTGAACAGGCGACCCTCCGTCCTAGATGACGTTCAGGTACCGATTCTTCGCGAGATGCTTTGTTCTGCGTCACACCGTCGCTAGGTTCGGGGGCTGACCGCGCTGTTGTGGGCGCGGGCGGACCGCGCCGTACAGGTGGCGCGTCAACCGACGGACAGGGGTTACAGATGCAGGTACGGAGGCTCAAGGCCGCGGTTGCCGTGGCCGCCGCCGTCACACTCGCCGCCGGCATGGCCGGATGTGCGGAGAGCCAGCGTGGCGATGGTGGCAGTGCCAAGGACAAACTGGTCTTCGGCGCCGCGGGCGCACCAGCCAACTTCGACCCGGCTTTCGCGAGCGACGGCGAGACGTTCCGGGTGGACCGCCAGTTGTACGAGACGCTGATCAACCACAAGCCCGGTTCGGCCGAGCTGACGCCCGGCCTGGCCGAGTCGTGGGACCACAGCGCGGACGGCAAGGAGTGGACCTTCAAGCTCCGCAAGGGGGTGAAGTTCCACGACGGCACCGACTTCAACGCCGCCGCGGTGTGCGCCAACTTCGACCGCTGGTACAACCTCAGCGCGGAGGCGGCGCAGGCGCAGGCGTCGTACTACCTGGATGTGTTCGGCGGCTTCAAGAAGAACACCAGTGAGGACTTCAGCGAGTCGCTGTACGACAGCTGCTCGGTCACCGACGACTCCACCGCGGTGGTCAAGCTGAAGGGCTTCGCGGGCAAGTTCCCCGCGGCGTTCACCCTCACCTCGCTGTCGATGTCGAGCCCTGAGGCGTTGAAGAAGTACGACGCCGACAACGTCACCCAGGAGGGTGAGGCGTTCAACTACCCGGCGTACGCCATGGAGCACCCGACCGGCACCGGGCCGTACAAGTTCGTCAAGTACGACGAGGCGAACGGCACCGTGACGCTCGAGAAGAACGACAAGTACTGGGGCGACAAGGCGAAGATCAAGACCCTGATCTTCAAGGTGATTCCGGACGAGAACGCGCGTAAGCAGGAGCTGCGGTCCGGCGCGATCGACGGCTACGACCTGCCGTCGCCGGCCGACTACAAGGCGCTCAAGGACGAGGGGTTCAACCTCCAGGTCCGCGACGCGTTCAACGTGCTCTACCTGGGCATGAACCAGAAGGGCCCGGCGAAGAAGCTGGCCGACATCCGGGTGCGCAAGGCGATCGCGTACGCGATCAACCGCGAAGACCTGGTGAAGACCAAGCTGCCCTCGGGCGCTGAGGTCGCCACCCAGTTCATGCCGAGCACCGTGGTCGGGTACGCCGACGACGTCGAGAAGTACACGTACGACCTGGACAAGGCCAAGTCGCTCCTGAAGGAAGCCGGCGCGCAGAACTTGAAGATCAAGTTCTACTACCCGACTGAGGTCACTCGGCCGTACATGCCGAACCCGAAGGAGATCTTCACGGTCATCGCCAACGACCTGAAGAAGGCGGGCATCACCGTCGAGCCGGTCGCCAAGCCGTGGACCGACTACCTCGACGCGACCAGCCAGACCAGCGACCACGACCTGCACCTGCTGGGGTGGACCGGCGACTTCAACTACGCCGGCAACTTCACCGGTACGTTCTTCGGCCGTGGCAAGAAGCAGTTCGGTGACGAGGGCATGAAGGACATGTTCGCCGCGATCGCGAAGGCCGACACCACGGTCGACGCGGCCGAGGCGGAGGCCGCCTGGCAGGACGTCAACCGCAAGGTGATGAGCACCTGGCTGCCGGCGTTCCCGATTTCGCACTCGCCGCCGGCCATCGTGGTGGCGAAGAACGTCAAGGGCCTCGTCCCGAGCCCCCTGACGGCGGAAGAGTTCTACACGGTGTATTTCGAGTAGGTCGTAGTGAAAAGGTGACGCCCCAGCGGATGGTCCGCTGGGGCGTCACCATCTAGTGTTTCGTGAGGCCCGGCTCCGCGTTCGGTGCGCCCGGCGCCCCGGGACACCACTGGTACGGAGAGAGAGACCGCAATGTTGCGAGTCGTCGTACGCCGTCTGCTGCAGATGGTGCTGACGCTGTTCGTGCTCTCGGCACTGATGTTCGCGTGGTTGCGTAACCTGCCCGGCGGCCCGGTCTCGGCGATGCTGGGCGAGCGGGCGACGCCCGAGCGGGTCGCCCAGCTGCGCCACGCGCTCGGCTATGACCAGCCGATCTGGATCCAGTACGGCCGGTGGCTGGGCCGGATGGTCACCGGTAACTTCGGCAACTCCTCGGCCAGCGGCCGCCCGATCGGCGAGGAGCTGGCCCACTCGTTCCCCGGCACCATGGAGCTGAGCTTCTTCGCGCTGGTGTTCGCGATCGGGCTCGGGATCCCGCTGGGCTACCTGGCGGCCCGGTTCCACGGCCGGCTGCTCGACAGCGCGATCGTGATCGGCACCCTGGTCGGGGTGTCGGTGCCGGTGTTCTTCCTCGGCTACCTGCTCAAGCAGGGCTTCGCGGTGGAGCTGGGGTGGTTCCCGCCCTCCGGCCGCGCCGACGTCACCCTCAACGCCACGCACGTCACGAACTTCTACATACTCGACGGGCTGTTAACCCGGGAGTGGGACGTCGCCGCGGACGCGTTCGTGCACCTGCTGCTGCCGGCGCTCACCCTGGGCACGATCCCGCTGGCGGTGATCGTACGGATCACCCGCGCCAGCGTGCTGGACGTACTGAACGAGGACTACGTACGGACCGCGGAGGCGAAGGGGCTGCGGCAGAGCACGATCCGGGGCCGGCACGTGCTGCGCAACGCCCTGCTGCCGGTGGTGACCACGATCGGGCTGCAGACCGGTCTGCTGCTCGCCGGCGCGGTGCTCACCGAGCGGGTGTTCAACTTCCGGGGCATCGGTTGGCTGCTCGCCGAGGGCATCGAGCGGCGGGACTATCCACGGTTGCAGGCGGTCATCCTGCTGGCCGCGTTCGTGTACGTGATCGTCAACCTGCTGGTCGACCTCTCGTACGCCGTCATCGATCCCAGGGTGCGGGTCCGATGAACGCGGCAGCACAGCCCCGCGGGGAGGAGGCGCGATGATCGAGAAGCTGGCCCAGTCCAGGAAGGACCGGATCGACGCGCTGGCCGAGGCGTCGGCGGTGAGCGGCGGCACCAGCCTGTTCGTGGACGCGATGCGCCGGCTGGTACGCAGCCCGGTGGCGATCGCCGGCGGCGTGCTGATCGGAGCCTTCCTGCTGCTCGCAATCTTCGCGCCGTTGATCGCGCCGCACGACCCCACCGAAGACTTCAAGGTGCTCAAAGGCACCGTCGACTCCATCCCGTCCGACGTCGAGGGGTTCTGGCTGGGCGGAGACCAGAACGGCCGCGACTTCGCGTCCCGCCTGATCTACGGCTCCCAGCAGACACTGTTCGTCGGCGTGCTGGCCACCCTGCTCGGGCTGGCCGCCGGTGTCGTGATCGGCGGCGTCGCCGGCGCGATCGGCGGCTGGGTGGACGCGGCGCTGATGCGGTTCACCGACGTACTGCTGGCGATCCCCAGCCTGCTGCTGGCGATCAGCCTGGTGGCGCTGGCGGAACGGCCCAGCCAGTGGACGGTGATCATCGCGATCGCCACCGTGACGGTGCCGATCTTCGCCCGGCTGCTGCGCGGCTCGATGCTGGCGCAGCGGGAGTCCGAGCACGTGCTGGCGGCGCGGGCGCTCGGCGTACGGGAGCACACGATCGTGCTGCGGCACATGCTGCCCAACTCGCTGGCGCCCGTACTGGTGCAGGCCACGCTGACCCTGGCGGTGGCGATCCTGGACGCCGCGGCGCTGTCCTTCCTGGGGCTGGGCGACCAGGACATCCACCGCGCCGAGTGGGGGATGATGCTCGGCGAGGCGCAGCGCTACCTGGACGTACGGGCCGCGCTGGCGATGTATCCGGCGTTCGCGATCATCGTGGTCGCGCTCGGCTTCACCCTGCTCGGGGAGTCGATGCGCGAGGCCCTGGACCCGAAGAACCGGCGGTAGACGATGGCCCTTCTGGAAGTCCGCGATCTCACCGTCGTGTTCAAGCGGCGGGGTACGAAGCCGTTCACGGCGGTCGACGGCGTGAGCTTCTCGGTGGAGGCCGGCCAGACGGTCGGCCTGGTCGGGGAGTCCGGCTGCGGCAAGTCGGTCACCTCGCTGGCGATCATGGGGCTGCTGCCGCGGCGTGGCGTACGGGTCACCGGCGAGGTGCTCTTCGAGGGCGAGGACCTGCTCAAGCTGCGCCCGGACGACATGCGGGACCGCCGGGGCCGCGACATCGGCATGATCTTCCAGGACCCGCTGTCCTCACTGAACCCGGTGGTGCCGATCGGCATCCAGGTCGCCGAGGTGCTGGAACGGCACCGCGGTATGGACCACAAGCAGGCGCGGCAGGAATCCCGCGAACTGTTGGACGCGGTCGGGATCCCGGAGCCGGGGCTGCGGCTGAAGTCGTACCCCCATCAGCTCTCCGGCGGGATGCGGCAGCGCGCCCTGATCGCGATGGCGCTGGCGTGCAAGCCGCGGCTGCTGATCGCCGACGAGCCGACCACCGCGCTCGACGTCACGATCCAGGCGCAGATCCTGCAGCTGCTGCGGGATCTGGTGGACGACAACCCGGACACCGCGATGATGCTGATCACGCACGACCTGGGCGTGGTGGCGGGGATGTGCGGCGTGGTCAACGTGCTGTACGCCGGCCGGATCGTGGAGAACGCGGGGCGGCGCCAGCTGTTCGGCGAGCCGAAGCACCCGTACACCCACGGGCTTCTGGGGTCGGTGCCGCGACTCGACCAGCCGCGCGGCTCGCTGCTGTACCCGATCCGGGGCAACATCAACGACAACATCCCGTGGCACCAGGGCTGCGCGTTCGCGCCCCGCTGCGACAACGTCCTGGATGTCTGCGTACGGGACACCCCCGAGCTGCTGCACGACGGCTACCGGCTGCTGCGCTGCCACAACCCGGTCGACCCGGGCACCCCGGCCGCCGAGAAGGACAAAGCCGCCGGCGAGGAGGTACGGACCACGTGAGCGAGCGGAGCGAGCGAACTGGTGGGCACAGCAGCGTGCGCGAACGCGCCGCCGAGCGAAGCGAGGCGTGCAAATGAGCGAGCGGAGCGAGCGAACTGGTGGGCACAGCAGCGTGTGCGAACGCGCCGCCGAGCGAAGCGAGGCGTGCAAGTGAGCGAGCAGACCGCTGGTCAGAACACCGAGCCGATCGTGGAGCCGGTACGCGACGACGCCGACATCCTGGTCGAGCTGCGGGACCTGAAGGTCCACTTCCCGATCAAGCGCGGCATTCTGCTCGACCGCACCGTCGGTTACGTGTACGCCGTCGACGGTGTCTCGCTGTCGATCCGGCGCGGCGAGACGTACGGCCTGGTCGGTGAGTCCGGCTGCGGCAAGTCCACGCTCGGGCGGGGGCTGCTACGGCTGGTGGAGCCGACCGACGGGCAGATGATCTTCGACGGCATCGACGTACGGTCCTTGCGCCGCGAGGAGCTGCGCCGGCTGCGGCGCCGGATGCAGATGGTGTTCCAGGACCCACTGTCCAGTCTGGACCCGCGCCAGACCGTGGAGTCGCTGCTCACCGAGGGCTTGAAGGCGCACGGACTGGCGACGAACGGCACCCAGAAGCTGATCAGCGAAACGCTGGACGCCGTCGGGCTGCCCCGGGGCGGGCTCCGCAAGTACCCGCACGAGTTCTCCGGCGGGCAGCGGCAGCGGATCGGCATCGCCCGCGCGCTGGTGCTGGGGCCGGAGCTGATCGTCGCCGACGAGCCGGTGAGCGCGCTCGACGTGTCGATCCAGGCGCAGGTGATCAACCTGCTGGAGGAGTTGCAGGGCGAGCGCAACCTGACGTACCTGGTGATCGCGCACGACCTCGCGGTGGTACGCCACATCAGCGACACCGTCGGCGTGATGTATCTCGGCGGGCTGGTCGAGGAGGCCGACGGCGACACCCTGTACGCCGAGCCGCTGCACCCGTACACCAAGGCGCTGATGAGTGCCGTACCGGTGCCGGACCCGGAGGTGGAGGACCGCCGGGAGCGGATCCTGCTGCAGGGCGACCTGCCGTCGCCGGCGAACCCGCCGCGCGGGTGCCGGTTCCACACCCGCTGCCCGTGGATGCAGGAGACCCGGTGCGCCGACGAGCGTCCCGAGCTGCGCGAAGTGGTGCCGGGGCACAAGGTGGCGTGCCACTGGGCCGAGGACATCCGGGACGGCAAGATCGCCGCGCACGAGGTGAAGCCGATCGTGATCACCGGCGAGGTCGGTGTCAGCGGTCTGGACGTGCTGGACGAGGCGGTGGGCGGAGGCCCGCCGATCCCGGGCGCCGGCGGCGGCCTCTGACTCGTACCTTGCCAGCTAGGCGCAGGACTGGAGCATCTCGCCCAGTGCGGACTTCTCCGGGTCGGTGATGGTGAGCTGGTAGTCGTACTTCACGTCGATCCACCAGCGCGAATAGTCGCACCAGACCTCGGCGTTGGTGGGGCGCCACTCTGACGGATCCTGGTCGCCCTTGGAGCTGTTGCTGGACGCCGTCACCGCGATCAGCTGGCCGCGTTCGGTGTCGTTGGCGAAGACCTCGCGTTCGTCGTCGGTCCACTCGCTGGCGCCGGAACGCCAGGCGTTCGCCAGCGGCACCATGTGGTCGATGCTGGCCTCACGCGGCTGGTCCACCCAGACCTCGTCGTACACGCTGAACCAGCGGCCGCTGGTCGGGTAGCAGTCGTTGCCGACCTCGACGTCGGTGCCCTCCCGCTTGAGGGCGAACTCCCGGGCGTTGCAGTTGTCGCCCTTGTCGGCCCAGGTCGGGAACCGGTCCCGGCTGTAGCCGTCCATCGGGCCGGGTGGGGCGACGGTCAGGCCGGCGAGCTGCTGCTCGGATTCTGTGACCGGCGGTGGTTCCGGTGGGTAGGCCAGCGCCGGGCCGGCGAGCCCGAGCGGCACCAGGATTGCGATGAGTACGAAGAGGAAGAGTGTGCGTCGCATCTGAGCCATCCCCGAGGTGTACGAGCACGTTTGCCCACCATGCCGTATTGCGCCGTACCTCAGGAATATCAAGGGTATGAGCAATTTACGCCAATCCGGCGCCGCGCCAGCGCCCGCGCCCCCTGACGGCCGGCTCAGGTGTACGGGGTCCAGCCCTCCGAGCCGGGCGGCACCGCACCGCCGCGGGACAGTACGCCGAGCACCAGCTGGTGCACCGCGCCGGCAACGGACGGATCCACTGGGGCGGGCAGCGTGGCGGCGCCGCCGGCGACGGAGTACCACTCGTCGGCGCCTTTGTACTGGATCTTCAACGAGACGGCGCCCGCCTCCGACACCTCGGTACGCAGCGTCAGCTCGCCGGTGATCACACCGACCTCGGCGGTCATCACGCCGCCGGGGCCGGGGGTGAAGTCGGATGTCAGCACCGGGACATCATGTCGTACCGCGCAGCAAATCAGTTGCGCCGGGCGGGGCCGACTGGTGTGCTCCCGGGAGCAGCCGATCACCCGAGGAGCCGAGATGCGCCGAGCGTTCATGTCCGACCAGAAGGGAACCGCCGCCTATTCAAAGGACATGACGCTTCGTGGGTACGTTGAACTTGGGGATCCTGGCGCATGTAGACGCCGGTAAGACCAGCCTGACCGAGCGGCTGCTGTACGCCGCCGGCGTCATCGACGAGATCGGCAGCGTCGACGACGGCAACACCCAGACCGACTCGCTGGCGCTGGAACGGCAACGCGGCATCACCATCAAGTCCGCGGTCGTCTCCTTCGCCATCGCCGACACCACCGTCAACCTGATCGACACTCCCGGCCACCCGGACTTCATCGCCGAGGTGGAGCGGGTGCTGAGTGTGCTCGACGGCGCCGTACTGGTGGTCTCGGCGGTGGAGGGCGTACAGCCGCAGACCCGGGTGCTGATGCGTACGCTGCGCCGGCTCCGTATCCCGACCCTGATCTTCGTGAACAAGCTGGACCGCACCGGCGCCGGCGACGATCGGGTGCTGCGCGGGATCGCTGAGAAGCTGACGCCGGCGATCGTGCCGATGGGTTCGGCGTCGGGGCTGGGCACCCGCCGCGCGGGGTTCGCGCCGTACGGGGCGGACGACGCGGGGTTCGTTGCCCGGTTGGCGGACGTGATCGCGGATCACGACGACGCGGTGCTGGCGGCGTACCTGGACGGGGGCGTGCCGTACCGGCGGCTGCGTACGGAGCTGGCGGCGCAGACCGGACGCGGCACGGTGCACCCGGTGTACTTCGGCTCGGCGGTCACCGGCGCGGGCGTGGACGCGCTGACCGCCGGGATCCGGGAGCTGCTGCCGGTCGCGGTCGGCGATCCTGGTGGGCCGGTCGCGGGGACGGTGTTCAAGGTCGAGCGTGGTACGGCGGGGGAGAAGATCGCGTACGTACGGATGTTCTCCGGCGCAGTACGGGTCCGCGACCGGCTCGCGCTCGGCGGCGACCAGGAGGGCAAGGTCACCGCGATCCGGGTCTTCGCAAACGGCTCGGCGGTACGCCGTGACAGCGTCGTCGCCGGCCAGATCGGCCAGCTTTGGGGCCTGGCCGGCGTCCAGATCGGCGACCCGATCCGCGCCCCCGAGCCGGATCACGAGCCGCCGCCCACCACCCCGGCGGGGCGGCACTACTTTGCGCCGCCGACGCTGGAGACCGTGGTGGCGCCCGTACACCCGGCTGATCGGGGTGCACTGCACGCGGCGCTGGCGCAGCTCGCCGAGCAGGACCCGCTGATCAACCTGCGGCAGGACGACGTACGCCAGGAGATCGCGGTATCCCTGTACGGCGAGGTGCAGAAGGAGGTGATCGCCGCGACCCTGGCCGGCGAGTACGGCCTCGACGTCACCTTCCGGGAGACCACCACGATCTGCATCGAGCGCCCCGTCGGGGCCGGCGCCGCGTGCGAAGTCATCAACACCGACCCGAACCCGTTCCTCGCCACCGTCGGGCTGCGGATCGAGCCGGCGCCGGTCGACAGCGGGGTCGGGTTCCGGCTCGGCATCGAACGCGGGTCGCTGCCGCCGGCGTTCCTGAAGGCGATCGAGGAGACCGTGTACGAGGCGCTGCAGCAGGGGATCCACGGCTGGCGGGTCACCGACTGCGTCGTCACACTGACACGCTCCGGCTACTGGGCGCGGCAGAGCCACTCCCACGGCAGCTTCGACAAGAGCATGTCGAGCACCGCCGGGGACTTCCGCAACCTGACCCCGTTGGTGCTGATGGACGCGCTACGGCAGGCCGGCACCACGGTGTACGAGCCGATGCACCGGTTCCAGCTGGAGCTGCCCGCGGAGCTGGTCGGATCGCTGCTGCCGGTGTTGGCGCGGCTCGGCGCGATCCCGCAGGCGCCGGCGATGCGCGGCGTGTCCTGCCTGCTCGACGGCGAGATCCCGGCGGCGAAGGTGCACCAGCTGCAGCAGCTGCTGCCGGCGCTGACCCGCGGCGAAGGCGTCCTGGAGTCGGGCTTCGACCGCTACCAGCCGGTGCGCGGCGCGATCCCGGAGCGACCCCGTTCCGACCACAACCCGCTCCACCGCAAGGAGTACCTCCTCCACGTGGTACGCCGCGTCTAGCGCCCCGCGCGCTGCTCCCCCGACCCTCAAGATCATGGGGCC
>JBOGDF010000198.1:0-10430 GCA_050701635.1 Micromonosporaceae bacterium
GGCGGCCCAGCTGTGCCGTGCCGGCCACCAGATCGCCTCCTCGCCGATCTCCCGCACCGGCCGCTGGCCGTCGTGGTGCCGGTCGGCCATGCTCTTCGCGGCGCCGTCCGCACCGTCGCTGTCGGCGTCGTACACCGACAGGTCGATCGTCAGGGTGCGTTCGCTGGGGCCCACCCCGGCGCCCGCCTGCCAGTCCTCGGGGCGCTCCCAGCTCCAGGTGCAGTACTCGTTGACCGTGTACTCCCCGAGCCAGCCGTCCTTCGCCTCGGGCGGATCGAGCGTGCCGACCCCGAGCAGCTCCTCGGCGGCCTGCTGCGACAACAGGTCACAGGGCTTGAGGTCGGCCGGGTACCGGGTCGCCGGCGCGGCGCAGCCCGCCACACCCAGCAACCCCACCACCAGCGGTACGCCGACCCACCGCCGTACGCAGACGCGCATCCTGCTCCTCCGACGAGTCCGATCACGGGCCGGCCGGCACGGTAGCAAGCGCCGCACAGCCCGGCCGTACTCCGTGACGCAGAGGAGAGCAACAGCTGGCGTTTGGACAACAATCAGCAACAATGGCCCCGGCAAATCACCGCATAACCGGCAGTTGACCCGATGGTGTACCGCGACAACTCCCGACTTCATGCCACCCTGTCCCCTGGTCCACGCCAGGGTCGTTCCACCGCGGGCAAGCTCATCGCCAACGGAAACGACCCGAGCAACCAACACGGGGGAGGTCAGGGGACCGTGGCACTACCACTCATCGACACCGAGCCGGAGATCCTTGCCGGCGGCGCCGACTACCGCGACGACCGCGGTGCATCCGCGGACCTGGTTCGCGCATACCTGAACGGGATCGGGCGCACCAAGCTGCTCACCGCCGAGCAGGAGGTCGACCTGTCCAAGGCCATCGAAGCCGGCCTGTACGCCGACGAACTGCTCGGCACCCGCGACGACCTGGAGCCGGCGTACGCCGCCGACCTGGCGATCATCGTCAAGCAGGGACAGGCGGCGAAGAACCACCTGCTCGAGGCCAACCTGCGCCTGGTGGTCAGCATCGCCAAGCGCTACACCGGCCGCGGCATGGCGTTCCTGGACCTGATCCAGGAGGGCAACCTGGGGCTGATCCGGGCGGTCGAGAAGTTCGACTACACCAAGGGCTTCAAGTTCTCCACGTACGCCACCTGGTGGATCCGGCAGGCGATCACCCGCGCGATGGCCGACCAGTCCCGCACCATCCGGATCCCGGTGCACATGGTCGAGCAGGTCAACCGGATGGTCCGTACCCGCCGCGAGCTGTCGATGCAGCTCGGCCGCGAGCCGCGCAACGAGGAGATCGCCGAGGCGCTCGGCATCCCCACCTTCCAGGTGATCGAGCTGCTCTCGTACGACCGGGAGCCGGTCAGCCTGGACCAGGCGGTGGGCGAGGACGGCGACAGCGCGCTGTCGGACTTCGTGTGCCGTACCGACCCGAAGAGCGACCCCGAGGACAACGTCTCGTACGGCCTGCTGCGCCACGAGGTCGAAGGCGTGCTGTCCACCCTGAACAAGCGCGAGCAGGACGTGATCCGGCTGCGCTTCGGCCTCGACGACGGCCGCCAGCGCACCCTCGACGAGGTGGGCAAGGAGTTCGGCCTCTCGCGGGAGCGGATCCGGCAGATCGAGAAGGTGACGCTGCTCAAGCTGCGGCACCCGTCGCGGGCCAAGCGCCTCGAGGCGTACATGTCATAACCAACCGCGGTCCGGGGGCGGGCGCGCGGTGGCCCGGGGGCGGGCCGCGGGGCCCGGGGACGGGCCGTGTCACAAGCTGCGGCCGGGGGGCCGCGGAGGCTGTGGTCCGGGGGGCTGCAGCCGCCGCGGTCGGGGGCCGCGGAAAGCGCGACCATGTGTCGCGGAGAGGGAAACCGGGGTGAAGGGGTCGGTGTCGGGGGACACCGGCCCCGCTCCCGTTTTCGGGCTCCCCATCGCGGGGCCCGCAGGTCAGTCCAGGCGGCGGGGGCCGGCGTCGGTACGGCTGTCGCCGGGGCCGAGCTCGACGGCGGCGTGCAGCACGGCCAGCCCGTCGGTAGCGACCAGCACCGGACTCAGCTCCAGCCCGCGTACCCGGGGATGCTCGTCGACCAGCAGGCCGATCCGGATCAACAGCTGCTGCAGCGCGGCGGTGTCGACCCGTTCCGAGCCCCGCTCGCCGAGCAGCAGCGGGGCACCGCGGTAGTCGCGTACCAGCGCCTCGGCGTCGACGTCGGTGAGCGGCGCGGCCCGCCACTGCGCGCCGCCCAGCAGCGCCGCGGTCGCCCCGCCCAGGCCGAAGCCGACCACCGGGCCGAATGCGGGGCCCTCGTACACCTGGATCCGGCACGCCACCCCGGGCAGCCGCATCGGCTGCACCAGCACCGGCGCCGCGCCGCTTCGGCCGCCGAACCGCTCCGCGATCTCCCGGTACGCCTCCGCCACGGCGTCCGGGTCGGTGAGCCGCAGCCGTACCGCGCCCAGATCGAGCCGGTCCCGCAGCGCCTTGTCGCTGATCTTCAACACCACCGGGTACCCGAGCCGCTCGGCCGCCTCCACCGCCTGCTCCGGCGAGTGCACCAGCGCCGACGGCGTCACCTCGATGCCGTACTGCCCGAGCAGCGCCGCCGCCTCCCCGTCGAGCAGCGTGACGGTCTCGGAGCCCGCCAGAGCGGTGTCGATCGCCTCGGCGGCCGCTTCCGGGTCGATTCCGGGCAGCTCCGGTACGGTGCCGGCCGGCTCGCGGCGCCAGGCGGCGTAGTCGGCGACCCGGCCGAGGGCGCGTACCGCCTCCTCGACGGAGCCGTACGAGGGCACGGTGCCGCGCTCGGGCGTACCGTCCTCGCCGAGCCGGCGCAGCAGCCGCGCGGCCGCGGGGTCGTCGGCGCCGATGAAGGTGGCGACCACCGGCTTGTCGCCGCCGACCGTATGGTCCCGCAGCACCTCGCCGTACTCGGCGCTGTCGATCGCCAACGCCGGTACGAACACCGCCACGATCGCGTCGATCCCGGGGTCCTCGACGGCGGCGCCGAGCGCCTCGGCGAACTGCTCCGCGGTGGCGCTGGGCCCCACGTCGACCGGATACCGGGCCGGTACGGTCAGCCCGGCGGCCGTACTCGCCTGGGCGGCGAGCAGCCCCAGCGCGGTGGAGTTGCCCACGATCCCGACCCGGCGACCCGCCGGCAGCGGCTGGTACGCCAGCAGCAGCCCGACGTCGAACAGCTCCCCCACGGTGGCCACCCGGATCACGCCGTGCTGCGCGAACAGCGTCGCCGCCTCGTCCCAGGCCACGTCGACATGAGCGACCGTGACCACGGGCTTGCGCCGGGCGAGCTGGCGCGCCACCCGGGCGAACTTGCGCGGGTTGCCGAAGGTCTCCAGGTAGAGCAGCACCACGTCGGTGCCCGGGTCGGTGTGCCAGTACTGCAGTAGATCGTTGCCGGACACGTCGGCCCGGTTGCCCGCCGAGACGAAGCCGGACAGCCCCAGCCCGCGCCCGGCGGCGGTGGCCAGCAGCGCCACGCCGAACGCCCCCGACTGGCAGAAGAACCCGACCCGGCCCCGGTGCGGCAGCCGCGGCGCCAGGCTGGCGTTGAGGCGTACCCCCGGATCGGTGTTGGCGATCCCGAAGCAGTTCGGGCCGACCACCCGCATGCCGTACCGGTGGCCGGTGCGCACCACATCGCGTTCCAGGGCGGCGCCCGGCTCGCCGGTCTCGGAGAAGCCGGAGCTGACGATCACCACGCCCGTGGCGCCCGCCTCGCCGCAGTCGCGCACCGCGTCGCGTACCGCATGGGCCGGTACGGCGATCACCGCCAGGTCGACCGGCTGCCCGATCGCATCCACCCTGGGGTACGCCGGCCGCCCGAGCACCGTGGTCGCCTTCGCGTTGACCGGGTAGACCGGCCCGGTGAACTCGCCGGCGAGCAGGCCGCGCAGCAGCACGTGCCCGACCGTGCCCTCCCGGTCGCTGGCGCCCACCACCGCCACCGACCCCGGCGTGAACAGCCGCGCGATCGACGCCGCCTCGGAGCGCTGCTCCCGCTCCCGGGCCACCTCCACGGCGCGGGTCACGTCGGTCAGCTCCAGGCTGTGGTGCATCACCCCGTCCCGGTACGAGCGCTCCAGGGCGTACCCGGCGTCGGCCAGCACCCGCTGCATGGTGCGGTTCTCCGGGAGGGTTTCGGCGACGAACCGGTGAATCCCCTCCTCGGCCGCGGCCGCCGCCAGGTGCTCCAGCAGCACCGACCCGACCCCGCGCCCCTGGTACGCGTCCTCCACCACGAACGCGATCTCGGCCTCCTCGGCGGCGAGCCGGTCGAACCGGCCGACCCCGATCAGGTCGTCCCCGACCTCCACCACCAGCGCCTCCCGGTCGTGGTGGTCGACGGTGACGAACCGGTTCAGGTCCCGTTGCGGGATCCGAGGGTACGGCGAGAAGTACCGCAGGTACCGGGTGCGCTCGGAGAACCGGGAATGCAGCGCGACCAGCGCGGACGCGTCCGCCGGCCGGATCGGCCGCAGGTGCGCCACCGCCCCGTCGGCCAGCACCACGTCCGCCGCCCGGTGCGCCGGGTACCCCGGCTCGTCCACAGTGGACATGCTCAGTCCCGCGGGTCGTACGGATCCAGACCGTGCAGCGGGAAGACCGCGCGCCGGGTGGCGCCGATGGCGCGGTCGGTGGCATCCGGCTCGTCGTCCGGCAGCCACGGCTGGTACGCGGTGTCGCAGTCGTCGGTCATCCGCAGCGGCGGGGTCGACATCGGGCGCCGCTCGCGGGCCAGCGCGCGCCAGTGCAGTGGCGTACCGGTGGTGGGGTCGAGCGGGTCGCCGGTGACGATCGCGAGCAGATGCGTCCACGCCCGCGGTACCGCCTCCACCAGTGCGTACCCGCCGCCGCCGGTGGCCACCCAGCGGCCATCGCACAGCTCCTCGGCCAGCTCCCGCAGCGCCAGGTAACTGGCCCGCTGCCCGTCCACCGACAGCCGCAGGTCGGCGAGCGGGTCCATCCGGTGGGCGTCCGCGCCGCACTGGGTGAACAGCAGCTGCGGCCGGTACGCCCGCAGCAGCCCCGGCACCACCGCGTGGAATGCCCGCAGCCAGCCCGCGTCCCCGACGCCCGGCGGCAGCGCCACGTTGACCGAGGTGCCTTCCGCGCCGGGGCCGCCGGTCTCGTCCGGGAAGCCGGTGCCGGGGAACAGCGCCAGCGGCGTCTCGTGCAGGCTGATGGTGAGCACCCGCGGGTCGTGGTAGAAGATCTCCTGGACCCCGTCCCCGTGGTGTACGTCGACGTCCACGTACGCGATCCGCTCCGCGCCCTGGTCGAGCAGCCGGGCGATGGCGATCGCGGGATCGTTGTAGACGCAGAAACCGGAGGCGCGGTCCGGCATCGCGTGGTGCAGCCCGCCGGCGATGTTCACGGCGCGGCGTACCTCCCCCGACCACACCGCCTCGGCGGCCATCACGGTGGCGCCGGCGACGTACGCGCTGACGGTGTGCATGTCGGCGAACACCGGGTTGTCCGGGGTGCCGAGCCCGGCGCCGGTGAAGAACGGATCGTCGGAGGCGGCCTTCACCGCGGCCAGGTAGTCGGCCTGGTGCACCCGGCGCAGCGTGGCGTCGTCGGCCTGCTGCGGCTTGGCAAGGCTGACCCCGTCGCGGTCCAGTACGCCGAGCGCGCGCGCCAGCGCGATCGTCAGCTCGAGCCGTACCGGGTCCAGGGGGTGGTCGCCCAGGTCGTACCCGAGCAGGCCGTCGTCCCAGACCACCAGCGAGTTGGTCCCCGGCATCCGCGCGCCCACCCCTCTCCCCGTGCGGCTCATCCTCCCACGTCAGCCGCCGGTGGCCGTGGCGATGGGGCGGTCCGGGTTGGTGATCCACTCGCTCCAGGAGCCCACGTACAGGGCCGGGCGGAGCCCGGCGACGGTCATCCCGAGGACGGTACGGGCGGCGGTCACCCCGGATCCGCAGTACGTCCCCGCGTCCACCCCGTCGGTGGCACCGTGCGCCGCGAAGCGCTCCCGCAGCTGGTCGGCCGGCGCGAACCGGCCGTCCGGTCCGAGCTCGGCGTTGGGCAGGTTGACGGCGCCCGGGATATGCCCAGCCACACGGTCAATGGGCTCGGCGTCACCTCGGTATCGGTCGGGGGTCCGTACGTCCAGCAGCACCCCTTTCTCGGCGAGCGCGGCGGCGCCGGCGGCGTCCAGCAGCGGCATCCCGCCGGGGCGTACCACCACGTCGCCGGCGCGCGGGATCGGCTGCGCGGTGTCGGTCGGGCCGGTCCACGCGGGGAAGCCGCCGTCGAGCACGTACACCTCGGTCAGGCCGGCCCAGCGCAGCGTCCACCAGGTACGTGAGGCCGCCAGCTGGTCGCCGCCGTCGTACACCACGATCCGGGATCCGCCGTCGATCCCGAGCCGGCGCAGCACCGCCTGCAGATGCGCAGGATCCGGCAGCGGATGCCGGCCACCGGCGCCCGGCGGCCCGCAGATGTCGGTGTCGAACTCGGCGAACACCGCCCCCGGTACGTGCCCCGCGTCGTACGCGCTGCGTAACGACGGCCCACCCAGCCGCCACCGCACGTCCAGCACGATCGGGGCCGGATCCGCGTCCAACCAACTACGGAGCGTGTCAGTATCGATCAACGGGTTGTCGTACATGTGAACTAGTCTGCCAACGCCGGTACGGGCCGTCGCGGCGGTGCGGATAGCAACCGATGTCCGGGTAGCATCGGAGACCAAGGGAGGACCCGCGTTGAATGACTTGGTCGACACCACTGAGATGTACCTGCGCACCATCCTCGAGCTGGAGGAGGAGGGCGTGGTTCCGCTGCGCGCACGGATCGCGGAGCGGCTGCACCAGAGCGGCCCGACGGTGAGCCAGACGGTGGCCCGGATGGAGCGCGACGGGCTGCTCACGGTCCAGGGCGACCGGCATCTGGAGCTCACCGACCTGGGGCGCAAGCACGCCGTCGCGGTGATGCGCAAGCACCGGCTCGCCGAGCTGCTGCTGGTCGACGTGATCGGTCTTGAGTATGAGCAGGCGCACGCCGAGGCGTGCCGCTGGGAACACGTGATGAGCGACGCGGTGGAGCTCAAGGTGTACGAGCTGCTCGGCCGCCCCAGCCGCTCCCCGTACGGCAACCCGATCCCGGGGCTGGAAGAGCTGGACACCGCCGCCGGCGCGCTGGACTCCACCGTCGAGCGGCACCTCGCCTCGCCCGGAGTCACCGGCGACGTGGTGGTCAGCCGGCTCTGCGAGAGCATCCAGATCGACACCGACCTGCTGCACCAGCTGCATCAGGCAGGCGTCGACCCGGGCGCCACGGTGACGGTGGAGCAGCTGGCCGACGCGGTCTCCGTACAGCGCGACGGCGAAACCCTGCAGCTCACCCGCGATGCCGCCAGCCGAGTCTTTATCTCAGCGTGAACGGGGCTAGCTGGCTTTGAGTTGTTTGGCCAGAGCTATCAGTTTGGGCGCCGTAGCGGTGGCCTGCCCTGTCGAGGCGCCCTTTTCGAAGGTGTAGCGCAGCACGTAGATCTTGCCCTTGACCAGCCAACCGACCTCGGCGCTCGGGCCGGCCTTGCCCTCCGCGGCCAGCGCCACCCGGTACGCCGCCAGGCCGAGCCCCTTCACCGACTCCGCGCCGTCGGGTGCGATCTTGTCGGCGAACACCTTCGGGTCCGCCTTGGTGGGGCTGCTGGCCAGGCTGAGGTCCGGGTATTCGTGGCCGTACACCTGCAGCACGCAGCTGTTGCCGCCCTTGCCCGCGGCCGCCACGTCGAAGTCGACCGCGAGCGCCGCCTCGACCTTCTGGTAGCTCAGCAGCTTGCAGGTGCCGCCGGCCTTGGCGACCGGGATCCGGGTGTCGCGGGGCTGCGCGGTGGCGGCGGGGCTGGACGCCGTACCGGAGGGGCTGCCGTCGGCACCGCTCTGCGGGGTGGTGCCGCAGCCGGCGACCGCCAGCAGCGCCGCCACCGGGACCGTACACAGCGCCCGTCTCAGGGCACGACTCGACACAGCTGTCACCACAGGAAACTCCCCCAAGGTCATCTCACAGGACACCGCCCGCGCCGGCACATACGGTACGGGCAGCCGCCCCACGACAGCCAATCACCCGCCCCGTACGGGTGGCCCAACTCACGCCTGCCCTGGCAGCCGGGCGACGATCTCCTTCGCGATCTCCAACGCGCTGGTCGCCGCGGGAGACGGCGCGTTGAGCACGTGCACCTGGCCGGGCGCGGTCACGATCAGGAAGTCGTCGACCAGGGCCCCGTCGCGGGTCACCGCCTGCGCCCGTACCCCCGCCTCCGCTGGTTCCAGGTCCGCCGCCGTGAGCTCCGGGACCAGCCGGGCCAGGTTGCGGGCGAACAGCCGCCGCGACAGCGAACGGCGCAGCTCGGTCACGCCGTAGCGCAGGTGCCGTCGCGCCAGCCGCCACAGCCCCGGGTACACCAGCGCCTCCGCGGTGTCGGCGAGCCGGAACCGCCGCCACGCGTACCCTTCCCGGGACAGCGCCAGCACGGCGTTCGGCCCGGCGTGCACGCTGCCGTCGATCATCCGGGTGAGGTGCACCCCGAGGAACGGCAGCGCCGGGTCCGGCACCGGGTAGATCAGCCCGCGCACCAGGTGCCGCCGCTCGGGGCGCAGCTGGTGGTATTCACCGCGGAACGGCACGATCCGCGCCGGCGGCCGCAGCCCGGCCAGCGCGGCGATCCGGTCGCTGTGCAGCCCGGCGCAGTTGACCAGCATGTCGGCGGTGAGTGCGCCCGCGGTGGTCTCGATGGTGGCGGCGCCGTCGTGCGACCGGATTCCCACAACCTTGGTGTGGGTACGCAGCTGCGCCCCGGCTTCTTCCAGCAGCACCGCGAGCCGGTCGCACACCGCGGCGAAGTCCACGATCCCCGTGCTCGGTACGTGCAACGCCGCGACACACGCGGCGTGCGGCTCGTACTCACCGGCTTCGGCGGCGGTGAGCCGCGTGACCTCGAGCCCGTTGCCGGCGGCCCGCTCCTGTAACGCGGCCAACCGGGGTAGCTCGTCGGCGCCGGTGGCGACGATCAGCTTGCCGCACACCTCGACCGGGATCCCATACGTGCGGCAGAACTCCACCATGGAACGGCTGCCCGCCCGGCACAGCCGCGCCTTCAGACTGCCCGGCGGGTAATACACCCCGGCGTGGATCACGCCCGAGTTGTGGCCGGTCTGGTGGGCGCCCCAGCGGGGCTCCTTCTCCAGGACGGTGACCGACGCGCCGGGTCGGTCGAGCTGGATCCGGCGCGCGGTGGCCAGACCGACGATGCCACCGCCGATCACCACGTACCGCGTCATGGTCCTCCCGAGCGCCGCCGGCGGCCGGCCGGAGCCGAGCACCGACCGCCCACCGTACCGGCCCGCGGGAACGGTACGTGTCGGCGACGCGTCAGCGACTCACCGGGCCGGTTGGGGCTGCGGCCGCGGTTTCGGGTTGCCGTTCGGCGTCGGGGGGACTGGGTTCTCGACAGTCGGCGCTTCGTCCGGCTGGGAGATCAGTACGGTCTGGGCGGAGAATCCGCCGCGCTCGGCCTGCTTCGCGGCACGCAGCTCTTCGAGCCGGTCAGGCGCCATGCCCTTCAGGCCCGCCAGCGCGTGCACCACCTCGATGACGTCCACCAGCTCGGCGGGCTCGTCCGAGTCCAGGAACTCCTGGACCTCCTCCAACAGCTTCAGACGCAGCAGCGCCGGGTACTCCTCGCCGTGCGCCGTACGGGTCTGCGGCTCGCCGCCTTCGGCCCGGATCAACTCCGGGATCCGATCACGTACCAGCTTGCCGGTGCCTTCCAAGGCGCCTCCTCCCATCAGATCGGGCGCGCTCGCCGGCTGTTGCGACTCCCAGACACGTCCCGGCGACCGGTCTTGCATGTGTCGTTCCTTCTGAGCATGGCCTACTCCGCGAGCCGCGGAGCACATCACGCCGTAATCAGATGACCACGAAAGTGGCCATCTATGCCGGAGCATACGTAACTCGAGGGGCGAAACCGAACTCGACGCGTCGCGCGCGCCGCGGATCACACTCCGCCGTCACCCCATCGAGTCATGCGAGTACGGCATGGCGCGCATGCAGGACCGCCGCTGGTGGCATCGCTGGACCGGCCGTACGGTCGGTTTCCTATGGAGCACATCGCATTTCTCGGGCTGGGCCGGATGGGCCTGCCGATGGCGACCCGACTGCTCGACGCGGGCCACGCCCTGACCGTCTGGAACCGCACCCCGACCGCTGCGGCGCCGTTGGTGGAGCGCGGCGCCCGGCTCGCCGGTACCCCCGCCGACGCGGTGGCTGGCGCCGCCACGGTGATCACGATGCTGAGCGACGCCGCGGCCGTCACCGACGTCCTGTTCGGCGCGCGCGGCGCGGCTTTGGGCAGCACGGCATCGGGCGGCGCGGCTTTGGGCAGCGC
>JBOGDF010000199.1:0-10378 GCA_050701635.1 Micromonosporaceae bacterium
GGCGCCCCACTCGGAGGCTTCCCGGTCGGCGGCGCGCTCGGCGTCGGCGAGCTCGGTCGCCCGCTCACTGGCCGCCTGGTACGCCTGCTCCGCGGCGGCGAGCCGGTCGGCGAGACCGGCGTCCCCCTCGTCGATGCTCTCCGCCTCGCCCTGCGCGAACGCCGCCTCCTGCTCGGCGGTCGCGGCGCGGGCGCGGGCGTCGCCGAGTGCGGTGGCGATCCGCGCGATCTCCTCCTGGGCGGCGGTGGACCGCGAGCGCAGCGCGTTGACCTGGCCGGCGAGTTTCGCCAGCCCTTCGCGCCGGTCGGCGACCGCCTTCACCGCGGCGACCAGCGCCTGCTCGGCCCGCTGCAGCTCGGTCTCCAGCCGTTGCCGCTGCTCCACGGCTTCGGCGAGGTGGGCCTGGTCGGCGTGCAGCGCCTCGCGCAGCTCCTGCTCGGCGGCGCGTACCCGCTCGGCTTCCTGCTCCAGCTCCTGCGGGTCCCGGCCCGGCCGGTCCGCGTCCGGCGCCTCGGAGAGGAACCGCCGCCGTTCGCCGGCGAGCTGCGCGGTGGAGCGGAACCGCTCTTCCAGCGCGGAGAGTCGATACCAGGTCTCCTGGGCGCGGGCCAGCACCGGCGCGTCGGCCGCCATCGCGGTCTCCAGCTCGGTGACCCGCTGCTGTACCTGGGAGTGCTGGCGTTCCAGGTGTTCCCGGCGGGTACGCAGCGCCTGCTCGTCGGCGATCTCCTTGTCGAGCGCGGCGCGCAGGTTCGCCAGGTCATCGGCGAGCAGCCGCAGCCGGGCGTCCCGCAGGTCGGCCTGGATCCCGGCGGCGCGACGCGCGATCTCGGCCTGCTTGCCGAGCGGCTTGAGCTGCCGCCGCAGCTCGGCGGTGAGGTCGGTGAGCCGGGTCAGGTTGGCCTGCATCGCGTCCAGCTTCCGCAGCGCCTTCTCCTTGCGCTTGCGGTGCTTCAGTACGCCGGCCGCCTCCTCGATGAAGCCGCGCCGCTCCTCGGGCTTGGCGTGCAGCACGGTGTCGAGCTGCCCCTGCCCCACCAGTACGTGCATCTCGCGCCCGATGCCGGAGTCCGACAGCAGCTCCTGGATGTCCAGCAGCCGGCACGGGTTGCCGTTGATCTCGTACTCGGAGTCGCCGGTACGGAACAGCCGCCGGGTGACCGAGACCTCGGTGTAGTCGATCGGAAGGGCGCCGTCGGTGTTGTCGATGGTGAGGGTGACCTCGGCGCGGCCGAGCGGCGGGCGGCCGGACGTACCGGCGAAGATCACGTCGTCCATCTTGCCGCCGCGCAGCGCCTTCGCGCCCTGCTCGCCCAGCACCCAGGCGATGCCGTCGACGACGTTGGACTTGCCCGAGCCGTTGGGCCCCACCACACAGGTGATCCCAGGCTCGAACTTCAAGGTCGTCGCGGACGCGAAGGACTTGAAGCCCTTCAGCGTGAGGCTCTTGAGATGCACAGGTCTCCGAAGCGTCGGTGGCCAGGTACGGCGTTGTCCCCTCTGGCGCAGGTTACCCCGGCGGAGACGTACGGCCCGGTATAGGCGCGCTGCCACTCACGTGTGTGCACAGCGCAACGAAGCGTACACGGAGAGGAATTGTGTGCGGGAAGATCCCGCGGGATCGGGTGCCGAATTCGCGTACCTGGCAGAGACAGCGGTGCGCGCCGAAACCCTAGGGTGTCGGCGCGCGGGTGATTGGGTTGTCGTGGGCGCTCAGGGCGCGACGCTTCAGGTAAGCGCCGGCTCGCCCATCCGCAGCAGCTCCTCGGAAGAGGACGCAGCGGCGGAGAGACGGTCGTTTTCAGCACGAAGTCGAGCGACTTCGAACTCCAACGCCCGCACCTGGGCACGCAGTTGGGTGACCTCGTCGAGCATGCGTCGATCGGGCGCACTGCCGACATGGCCGTACAGGGCCTTCGCCATCAAGTTCTCCTTGCGAATGTGTCGCCGGGGTTACCGGCCAGAAGATTCCCCCCGGAGTCGCAGCACAAAGTAGTGCCACTTGGCGACACCTCTATAGTCCGCCGACTCGGGCCTAACGTCAAGCATGGCATGAGTCGGTATGACTCAACTCAACACCCGGGACAGCTACGCGACAGGGCCGAAAGGCCTTAGCCGGTGACGAACCCCTCAAGATCCCCGGTAGCGGGCATCCGCTCCGTGACGACTCCGTCGACCCGCCCGGGCGCGCCCGGCCCGGAGAGCGCCGCGAGCAGCTGCTCGCACCGCCGTGACGGACCCTCGGCCACCACCTCGACCCGGCCGTCGGTCAGGTTGCGGGCCCAGCCACTCAACCCCAACTGCACCGCGCGGGTACGTATCCACCAGCGGAAACCGACGCCCTGCACGCGACCGCGTACCCGGGCAACGACGCGTACCGCCGGCTCGTCCTCGCCCCTCACAGCCGCGAGCCTAACCGCCGCGGCGAGCCGCCACGCGCCGAGAACCTGCCATCGAGGAAAGTGGATATAACCGTACGTACCGGAAGCCGGGGATTGCTTGGGGACACGACTCTCCGTAACGTGTCACGGCGGACCGGATGGCGCCCCCCGCCGAGAAGGTGATCCGCGCGTGTACGGACGGCTGAGTCGCATCGCACTCTTCGCCCTGCTCTGCACCGGGATCGTGGTGGGCAGCTGGATGCTCGTACCGCCGAAGTCCGACCGCGGTATCCCGTCATCCGGCTCGCCGCCCGGCGCGGAGGCGGGCGTGCAGCCGTCCGCCACGCCGACCGAGCAGCGTACCGGCCGGGCCAGCCGCAACCAGCGACTCCAGGCGGCGCCCAGCCCGTCGAAACCGAAGCCGGCGCCGACCACTCCGCGCGCCAATCCGCCGCTCGCCGGTGACGCTGCGTTAGAAGCCGACGTGATCGAGCTGGTCAACGCGGAGCGGAAGAAGGCCGGCTGCGGCGCGGTCCGGTACGAGGTCAAGCTGCGTACGGCCTCGCGCGGGCACAGCGCCGACATGGCGGCCCACGAGGAGCTCAGCCACACCGGCTCGGACGGCAGCTCGCCCTGGGACCGCGCCGGGCGCGCCGGGTACGACCAGGCGATGAGCGAGAACATCGCGATGGGCTACCGGACCGCCGAGGACGTGATGGAGGGCTGGATGAACAGCCAGGGCCATCGCGACAACATCCTCAACTGCGACGCGAAGGCGGTCGGCGTGGGGCTGGCCCGTACCGGCAGCGGCACACCGTACTGGACGCAGATGTTCGGGCGTGCCTGACGCCGGGCCGGAAGTCCGGCCGCAGCCAATGCAACACAGAAATGACTGGTCGGGTGAGCGTATTCGGGCTGATCGTTTCTTCTGATCTCCTTTCGGATGAGCCCGGCGGTGTCGCGCCACTCGTTAGTGGGATTGTGACGGCACGACCATTTGTACTGTCCGGTTCTTGTCGCGATTCTCTACACGCTGTATCCACTTGCTAGCTTGACCGCGTAACGACCGATCAGCAGACCAGCATGCCTTCCCGCAAGGGGCGCGCATGGTGCGCTGCCATTCCTATGTGCAGAGATACGGGATATCACCATGAGCCTCCGCACCGTACGCCGGTCAATTGCCCCACGATTCGCCATCACCGCGCTGTTGGCTTTGACGCTGACCAGCGTGAGCGGCGCGACCAGCTACGCCGCCTCGCCCCGGCAGGACCAGGGGCGTGGTCACCACGCGAATCCGGCTACCGCGCCGGTCCGGCCGGCCCAGGCCAGCTCCCCGGAACGGCTCGGCTCCAAAGCCGGCCCAGTCGCCGTAGATCCCGCGCTCACCAGCGGAAACGTCGGTACGGCAGCCACCGCGCCCGGCGCGGAACGGGTCGCCCTGCGCGCGCTGGTGATCGCCCTCGACGCGTCCGACTTCGGCCTCGCGACCTGGAAGTCGACCCTGGACCGGGTGGGCACCCCGTACGACGTTCTGCTGGCCCGCGACGAGCCGCTCACCGCGGACCGACTGGTCCGTGCCGACGGTGTGGGGCGCTATAACGCGATCTTGTTGTCGAACAACTCCCTGCTTTACCAGGACGAATTAGGAAACTACGTCAGCGGTTTCGACGCCACCGAGTGGAATACACTCTGGGATTACGAGCGAAACTATGACATCCGGCAGGTGTCGCTCTATACCGCGTACGGGACGTTCCCCGAGGACTATTGCCTGCGCGCCGGCAGCGAAGGCGGGGTCGGAGATACCGCGATCAATGCCACGCTGACGCCTACCGGGGCGGCATTATTTGATCGACTGCGTACCGACATCAAGATTCCGATCTCTTTGTCGTACGTCTACTACTCAACGGTGGACGCGGCCTGCGGCGCCCGCCCGATTCTGGCTAATGGCGACAATGTGCTCGGAGTGCTCAGCAGGTCGGCGGACGGCCGGGAACGCGCCGCGCTGACCTTCAGCTCCAACCAGTACCTGCCGCAGGCGTACCTGCTCACGTACGGGTTGCTGCGGTGGGCCACGAAGGGCGTGTTCGTCGGCGAACAGCGCCACTACCTCGAGGTCGACGTCGACGACTGGTTCGGCTCCACCGACCATCTGCTCCCGGACGGCACGTACGCGTCCAAGGAGTTCCGGATCTCCGGGACGGACGCGTACAGCACGTCCCAGCTGCAGAACTCGCTGCGGAACAGCTACCCGTTGGCGAGGCAGTTCGCGATCAACGTCGCGTACAACGGCGACGGCATCAACCGCAACGCGCACGCGCTGTGCACCAACCTGCTCAGCGCCGATCCGCTGACCAGCTACTCCCGCTGCCTGCGCACCCAGTTCCGGTGGATCAACCACACGCTGACCCACCCCAAGATGAACTTCACCCCGTACGCCGAGAACAAGTTCGAGATCCAGGAGAACCTGCGCGTCGGGCGCAACATCGGGCTCAGCGTGCCGACGCCGGTGCTGAAGACCGGCGAGTACTCCGGGCTGGGCGTCTACCACCCGGACCCGACCAACGACATCGACCCGCCGACCGACTACGGCCTGGCCGCCTCCAACGCCGAGCTGCTGGCGGCGGCGAAGGACTCGGGCGTGAAATACCTGCACGGCAACATGTCCTTCGGCAGCCACCGGCCGGCGTGCTTCAACTGCGGTGTGGTGCACCCGATGGAGCCGAGTCTGATGATCGTGCCGGACTGGCCGACCAACATCGCCTACCACGTCACCACGCCCGCCGAAGAGGTCACCTTCTACAACTCCTACTACGGGCCGAACGGGAAGTTCCCGTACTGGCCGCGGGACCTCACGTACCCGGAGATCGTCGCGTGGGAGACCGACATCGCGCTGCAGCACGTGATGAGCGGGTCGGCGTACAGCCACACCTTCCACCAGGGCAACCTGCGCAAGTACGCGTCCACCAAGAACCTCACGATGGACTGGGTGAACATGGTGGCGGCGAAGTTCACCGCGTACTACAAGGTGCCGATGCTGACGCCGACCTGGGAGGGGCTGGCCGGGTACGTGGCGAACCGGACCACCCACTCCGGTACGGCGGCCGACGTGATCTGGGACCGGACGGCCAACACCCTGACCGCCAGCTCCGAGCTGGGCGGCAAGCTCTTCGTCACCGGCACCAAGGTCACCGGGGGCGGATACAGCCCGTACGGCGGGGAGTCGATCTCGCTGGTGTCCCTGCCGGCGGCCAACCCCGTCACTCTTACACCATTGCCATGGAACGGTCCGTGACAATTCCCCATAACTGGACGGCTGGGGAGTGTCTGGCTGAATGGTGATAACCCGTCATCCATTCAGTCAGGCAATCCTCCCACCTCCTCCGAACGGTCAGTCGCGGCTGATACGAGCGGCCTGGCTGACCTGTCTACTATTTGTCGCTCACCCGATCGTGCGAATAACGGTTGCTAGCTTGATCTGCAACAACAACAAACTTGTGGCAGCGCGTCCCGACGCTGGGGGTTCCGGAAATGCTGCCCTTAGCCACAGGGATGGGCTATGAACGTCGGTGTCCGCGGTCGGAGGATTCCTCGCCACCTCTTGTTACCCGCACTTCTCGCCATCGCCTTGGTGACCACGGTGGGTGGTGTGAACGGCTACGCAACGACGCGGGCGTTCCAGCCCAGTGGGGTGAGACCGGCGCCCGGCCAGCTGGAGCCGATCAAGCTGGCGACGCCGTCGGCGCTGGGCAAGAAGTCCGGCTCGGTCGCGCTGACCAGCCAGGACGGTGTTTCGACCACGGCCGTGGCGCCCGGTGCGGAGCGGGTCGCGCTCAGGCCGCTGGTGGTCGCGCTGGACGGCGACGACTTCGGCCTCGCCACCTGGACCTCGGTACTCGACCGCATCGGCACCCCGTACGACGTGCTGCTGGCGCGCAACGAGCCGCTGACCGCCGACCGATTGGTCCGGGGCGACGGGACCGGCCGCTACAACGCAATCCTGCTGTCCAACAATTCGCTGCTTTACCAGGATGAATCCGGTGGATTCCTCAGCGCATTCGACGCCACAGAATGGAACACGCTGTGGGATTACGAGCGCAACTATGACATCCGGCAGGTCTCGCTCTATACCGCGTACGGGACTTTCCCGGAGGATTACTGCCTGCGCGCGGGTAGCGAAGGCGGCGTCGGCGACAGCCCGATCAGCGCCAGCCTGACCAGCACCGGCGCGTCACTATTCGACCGGCTCCGTACCGATATCCAGGTGCCGATTTCGCTGTCGTACGTCTACTACTCGACCGTCGCCGCCGACTGCGGTGCCCGCCCCATTCTGATGAATGGCAGCAGTGTCCTGGGCGTGCTCAGTACGTCGACCGACGGACGGGAACGCGCCGCCCTGACCTTCACCTCCAACCAGTACCTGCCGCAGACCTACCTGCTGACGTACGGGCTGCTCCGGTGGGCCACCAAGGGCGTCTTCCTCGGCGAACAGAAGCACTACCTGGAAGTCGACGTCGACGACTGGTTCAACTGGACCGACCACCTCTACCCGGACGGCACGCTGGAGTCCGACCCGGGATTCCGGATGTCCGGCACCGACGCGTACAGCGCGTACCAGCAGCAGCTGGCGCTGCGCGCGGCGTACCCCCGGGCCAGCGGGTTCACGCTGAACGTGCCGTACAACGGTGACGGGATCGACACCGCCGCGCCGGCGCAGTGCTCGTCGAGCAACACGCCTGACCCGCTGACCAGCTACTCGCGCTGCCTGCGTAGCCACTTCCGGTGGATCAACCACACGCTGACCCACCCCAAGATGAACAACACCCCGTACGCCGAGAACCTCTTCGAGATCAAGGAGAACATCAGGATCGGCAAGAAGATCAAGCTGGCCGTGCCGACCCCGGTGCTCAAGACGCCGGAGTACTCCGGCCTGGGCGTCTACCACCCGGACCCGACCAACGACATCGACCCGCCGACCGACTACGGCCTGGCCGCGTCGAACCCGGAGATGCTGCGCGCCGCCAAGGACGCGGGCGTGAAGTACCTGCACGGCAACATGTCCTTCGGCAGCCACCGGCCGGCGTGCTTCAACTGCGGTGTGGTGCACCCGATGGAGCCGAGTCTGATGATCGTGCCGGACTGGCCGACCAACATCGCCTACCACGTCACCGCGCCGGCCGAGGAGACGTTGTTCTACAACTCCTACTACGGCCCGACCGGCAAGTTCCCGTACTGGGACCACGAGCTGACGTACGACGAGATCATCGCCTTCGAGAGCGAGATCGCGATGCAGCACGTGATGAGCGGGTCGATCTACAGCCACACCTTCCACCAGGGCAACCTGCGGCAGTACGCCACCAACCGGAGCCTGACCTTCGACTGGGTCACCGCGGTGGCGGCGAAGTACAGCGCGCAGTACAAGACGCCGTTGCTGACCCCCAACTGGCAGGCGCTGGCGGCGCAGGTGGCGAACCGTACCAGCCACTTCGGCACCGTCGGCGGCGGCGCGGACGTGGTGTGGGACCGCAGCCTGAACACGCTCACCGCCAGCTCGCCGCAGTCCGGCGGCGTGTTCCTCACCGGTGCCCGGGCAAGCGGGTACTCCAGCTACGGCACCGACTCGATCTCGCGGGTGCCGCTGACCGCCGGTACGCCGGTGACGCTCACCCCGTACCCGCGGACGGGGCCGTAAGGACGCAGCCGTGACGTCAACCCTGGACGCCAAGATGTCGGGTACGACCAACGCAGCGGAGAGCTCCGCGGCGCTGGTCGTACCCGGCGATCGGGTGCCCGGCGATCAGCGGACGCTGCGGATCGCGCTGGCCTCGGAGGGCACGTACCCGTTCCATCTGGGGGGCGTCAGCGTCTGGTGCGACCAGCTGATCCGCGGTATCGCCGAGCACCGGTTCACCGTGGTCGCGCTGACCGTCGACGGCAGTGAACGCACCGTCTGGGAGGCGCCCGACAACCTCGAGCGGGTGGTGTCTATCCCGCTCTGGGGCAAGTCCACCCGGCGCCGGCGGGGCGGTGGCGGTGCGCCGGACTGGTTCGGCGCCGTACACGCCGACTTCCTCGCCGCCCTGATCCGCCCGGCGGGGCTCCGCGCCCGGTGGAGCCTGTCGAGTCTGGAGGCCTTCGTCGAGTCCCTGCACGGGCTGTTCCAGTACGCGCAGGTGGCCGACCTGCAGGCGGCGTTGCTGTCCAACGAGTCGCTCACCCGGCTGATGGACGCCTGGCACGCCGCCGGGCTGGACACCTCACCGGAGCCGGACGGACCCGGGCACAACTCCCTCACCCTCGCCGACGCGCTGACCGCCTCCGACCTGATCGAGCACATGCTGCGGCCGCTGTCGTACCCGCCGCTGGACGTCGACATCTGCCACATGGCGATGAACGGGCTGCCGATGCTCGTCGGCCTGACCAGCAAGTGGACGTACGGGACCCGGCTGGTGATGTCCGAACACGGCGTCTACCTGCGGGAACGCTATCTGAGCATGATCGGCGAACCGGTGCCGCACACGGTGAAGGTGCTGCTGCTGAACTTCTTCCGGGCGCTGGCCGCCGTCGGCTACCACAGCGTCGACATCTTCGCCCCGCACTCGATGTACAACCGCCGCTGGGCGCTCTACAACGGGGCCGCCTCCACCCGGATGCGCACCATGTACAACGGCGTAGACCCGAGCGCGTTCCCGCTCGCGGAGAGCGAGCCGGACGTACCCACGATGGTGTTCATGGGTCGGATCGACCCGCTCAAGGACCTCCACACCCTGCTGCGCGGATTCGCGCTGGTACGGGAGCGGGTGCCGGACGCCCGGCTGCGGATCTTCGGCCCGGTGCCCGCCGCGAACAAGGTCTACTACGAGAGCTGCGAGGCGCTGCTGCGGGAGCTGGGGCTGGTCGGCGCCGCGGTCTTCGAAGGCCGCGTGAAGAGCCCGATCGACGCGTACCACGCCGGCCACGCGGTGGTGCTGAGCAGCATCTCGGAAGGCTTCCCGTACACCGTGGTGGAGTCGATGGCGACCGGCCGGCCGCCGGTGTGCACCAACGTCGGCGGGGTCTCCGAGGCGGTCGGCGACACCGGGTTCGTGGTGCCGCCGCGCGACCACAAGGCGCTCGCCGACGCGTGCGTGACGCTGCTGCAGGACAGCGAGCTGCGCCACCGGCTCGGCGCCGCTGCTCGGGAACGGGTGCTCAACAACTTCACGCTGGGGCAGTCGCTGGACGCGTACCGCGACGTCTACCGGGAGCTTCCGGACGAGCCCGGGCCGCGCCATGAGCACTGATCCGGTCACCGCGCTGGCGGAACGGGTGCAACCCGCGTGCCGGGCCGCCGTGGATGCGCTGCAGGTGGCGGCGGTATTGGAGAGCGACGGGCTGACCGACCGGGCCGCCGCTGAGGAGTACGGCTACGAAGACGTGTTCGCGCTCGCCGAGGAGGTCTTCTCCCGGATGCCGGCCCGCTTCGCCGACGACGAACCGGTCCGCCGCTCCCGGAGGAGCCGTACGCTGCGCGAACTGTCGCACGGCGCGCTCTACGTACTGCCGAGCGCGGCGTTCCCCGCGGCGTACGCGCTGCTCGGGCTGCGCGGCCTGGTCACCGGGATGGTGCTGGCGACCGCGCTGGGGTGGGTCTGGAGCATGGGCAACACGGTGCTGGCGTACCGGCTGATCGGCTCCGGCCACCAGGCCAATGCGGCGCGCGTACTGCGGGTCGGGATGCTGCTCGGGCTCGGTGTCGGCGCCGCGGCCGGGTACGGGCTGACCCGGCTGCTCGGCGTCTCCCCCGACGTGGTGGTGCTGGTGGTGGCGCAGCTCGGATTCCAGCTCGCCGGCGGCATCCTGCTGTTCTTCCGGCTGGAGAAGGTGCTGCTGGTGGCGATGCTGCCCACCGTGGGGCTCGGGGTGGCGTACCTGGCGACCGGCGTACCGGGGGCGCCGTGGGTGGTCGGCACCGGGATCGCCTCGGTGACGGCGGCCGGCACGGCGGCGTACCTGGTGGC
>JBOGDF010000200.1:0-10377 GCA_050701635.1 Micromonosporaceae bacterium
GGCGATGCCCACCCTCGGCCGCCACCGGTTCAGCTGCGGCGACGCCTTCAACTCATCATCGATCTTCACGTACAGTGCGGTGGCGAGAGTGTCCAGATCGACGCGCACGTGGCCTCCATGGTCATCGCTGCTCAGCAACGTCGATCATGGACGCCCTCGCTTCTGTTCGCTGCCCGTACCCCTTGGAATAGATCGTCTAGTGCTGGTCTGCGCGTAGCGCCTCGAGTACGGCGAGCACCCGCCGGTGGTCGTCCGGGGTGTCGTACAGCCCGAGCTTGGTGAAAATGCTGGCGATGTGGCTCTCGACTGTCTTGAGCGACACCACCAGCCGTCCAGCGATCGCTGAGTTCGAACGGCCCTCGGCGATCAGCGCGAGCACCTCGCGCTCCCGGTCGGTCAGGGACAGCAGCGGGTTGCGGCGGGAGTGCACGCGCAACAGGTGGCCGACCACGTCGGGGTCGAGCACCGTACCGCCGGCGGCGATGGTGTCGAGCGCTCCGAGCAGCGTCGGTACGTCCAGCACCCGGTCCTTGAGCAGGTAGCCGAACCGCTCGGCGTGACGTTCGGCGAGCTGCGCGGCGAAGCGGGTCTCCACGGCCTGCGACAGCAGCAGTACGCCGAGCTCCGGGTACGCGGCCTTCAGCTCGATCGCCGCCGCCGCGCCCTCGTGGGTGTACGTCGGAGGCATCCGGATGTCGATGATCGCCACGTCCGGTCGGCACTGTTTCACCGCGACCACGAGCGCGTCCGCATCGGCGACCTTGGCGCACACCTGTACGCCGGCTTCCTCGAGCAGCCGGGACAGGCCCTCCCGCAGCAGGGCGGAGTCGTCGGCGAGCACTACCCGCATGGCAGTACCGCCTCGACTGTCGTACCGGTCGTGCGCGGTCGCGTACCCGCAGAGTTCCGCCGAGCGCGGCGACCCGGTCGGCGAGGCCCTGCAGGCCGCTGCCGGCCGGGTCCGCGCCGCCGCCGCCGGCGTCGGACACCGATACGGTCAGCTGACCGCCGTCGGAGGCCACGTCGATGGTCACCTCGTCGACGTCGCTGTGCTTGACCACGTTCGCCACGGACTCGGCGATCACGAACCAGGCGGCTCCCTCGGTGGCGGCCGGGAAGCGTACGTCGGGGCAGCGGAAGTCCACCCGCAGTGGGATCCGCCCTGCCAGGTCCTCGACGGCGCCCAGCAGGCCACCGGTCGCCAGCGGGGCCGGCTGCAGGCCGGCGGCCAGGTCTCGCAGCTCCTGTACGGTGTGGTACCAACCCGTGTTGGGCCCGCATCGGAATCAGCAACCGGCACGGCCCGGAAGCTGTCGGGCAGTCGCTACCGGAAGCGCCGGTCCTGGGACAGTCACGTAGGTGTTCGTATTGTGTCCTGCCGGGCCGACGACATGTGGAGTTCCCGCCGCCTGACGGCCACCCGCCCCGCCAGGGCGCGGCTGTGGAAGCCTTGGACCCGGCAGCGTTCCGTCAGCAGGGAGGACACTCGTGGCCAGGCTTCACACGTACCACACGGAAGTCACCTGGACCGGCAACCTCGGTGAGGGTACGCGCCACTACGCCCGCTACCGGCGCGACCACGAGGTCACCGCGGACGGCCCGCCACCGATCCCCGCCAGCTCGGACCCGGCGTTCCGGGGCGACCCGAAGCGGTGGAACCCGGAGCAGCTGCTGCTCGCCTCGCTCTCCCAGTGCCACCTGCTGTGGTATCTGCACCTGTGCGCGGTGAACCGGGTGGTGGTGACCGACTACCGGGACCACGCCGAGGCCACCATGTCCGAGGACGGCAACGGCGGCCGGTTCACCGAGGCGGTGCTGCGGCCCGAGGTGCAGGTCGCCACCGCCGAGATGGTGGAGCGGGCCACCGCCCTGCACGCCGACGCGCACCGGGCCTGTTTCGTCGCCAACTCGGTCAATTTCCCGGTACGCCACCAGCCCACCGTGACCGTACGAGCCGACTGACCCCGTGCACCAAGTCGTAAGCTGCTACCGGGTCGGGGTGGCGAGGGGTCGGGGGACATGGCGGCGAAAATCCGGGTGAGTCTGCTGGGCCCGCTCGAGGTGACGGTGGACGGTCGCCGGATCACGATCGCAGGCGCCAAACCGCGGGTGCTGTTCGTCGCGCTCGCCCTCGCCGCGGGGCGCCCGGTCTCGATGGAGACGCTCGCCGACCACATCTGGGGCGACGCGCTGCCCGCGGACGTACGGGGCAGCCTCTACACCATCATCCGGCGGCTGCGGCAGACCCTCGGCGCCGAGCTGGTCGCGGCCACACCGGGGGCGTACCAGCTGCGTACCGAGCCGGAGTCGGTGGACGCCCATCTGTTCCGGACCCTGGTGGGGCGGGCGCGCGACGGCGACGAGCTGGCGCTGCTGGACCAGGCGCTCGGGCTGTGGCGCGGTGAGGCGCTGGAGGACGTACCGTCCGATCGGCTCCGCTCCGAGCAGGCGCCGCGGCTGACCGAAGAGTGGTTCAACGCCGTGGAGCGGCGGATCGACCTGCTGCTGGCCGGCGGCCGGCACGCCGAGCTGATCGGCGAGCTGCGCGACCTGACCGCGCGCCATCCGCTGCGTGAGTCGCTGTGGTCCCGGCTGATGACCGCGCTCTACCGGTCCGGCCGGCAGGCCGACGCGCTGACGGCGTACCAGGATCTGCGGGTACGGCTGCGCGACCAGCTGGGGCTCGATCCCAGCGAACCGCTGCAGCAGCTGCACCAGGCGGTGCTCGTCCGCGACCCGGCGCTCGACCTCGGGCAGCCCGCCGCCGAGCCGGCACCGGCCGCGGCGGCTGCACGGGCAGCGCCGTACGACCCGGTGGCGCGGCCCCAGCAGCTGCCCTCCGACATCGACCGGTTCACCGGACGGGCCGGCGATCTGGCGGCACTCGACGCGCTGCTCCCCGCGTCCAGCGACCCGGCGCCCCCGATCGTGATCGCCGCGATCGACGGCACCGGCGGGATCGGGAAGACCGCCCTCGCCGTGCACTGGGCCCACCGGGTCGCCGACCGGTTCCCGGATGGCCAGCTGTACGTCAACCTGCGCGGCTTCGGCGCCGGCGAGCCGGTGGAGCCGGCGGCGGCGCTGGAGACGCTGCTGCGCTCGCTCGGCGTACCGTCGACGCAGATTCCGGGCGACGTGGATTCCCGCTCCGCACTGCTGCGTACCACCCTGGCGGGGAGGCGGTTTCTGTTGCTGCTGGACAACGCCCGCGGCGCCGAGCAGGTACGCCCGCTGCTCCCCGGCTCCGGCAGCATGGTGCTGATCACCAGCCGCAACCAGCTGCGCGGCCTGGCGGCGCGGGAAGGCGCCCACCGGGTCACCCTCGACCACCTCACCGAGGAAGAGTCGATCACTCTGGTGGGCCAGGTGATCGGCAGCCACCGGGTGGACGCCGAGCGGGACGCGGTGACCGAGCTGACCCGGCTCTGCGTACGGCTGCCGTTGCCGCTGGCGATCGCGGCGGAACGCGCCACCCGGCAGGTCTCCAGCCCGCTGCGCGACCTGGTGGAGGAGCTGCGCGACGAACGCGACCGGCTCGACGCGCTGGACACCGGAGAGGACGCCACCACCGACCTGCGGGCGGTGTTCTCGTGGTCGTACCGGGCGCTCACCCCCGAGGTGGCGCAGCTGTTCCGGCTGCTCGGCATCGCCCCCGGCGACGACGTCACCGCCGAGGCCGCCGCCGCCCTCGCCGGCACCACCCCGCCGCGCGCCCGCCGGCTGCTCGACGCCCTGGTCGACGCCCACCAGCTGCAGCAGAAACTCCCCGGCCGGTACGAGCTGCACGACCTGCTCCGGGCGTACGCCGCCGAGCTGGCGCAGCAGCACGACACCGTCGCGGAGCGTACCGCCGCCCGGCACCGGATCCTGGACTGGTACATGCGTACCGCCTGGCGGGCGCGGACGCTGCTGCACCCGAGCACGTCCGCCGCCGACCCGTCGGCCCCGGCCGAGGGCGTGACGCCGCTCGAGCTCAGCAACGACCGTCAGGCGGTGTCGTGGTACGAGAGCGAGCGCACCACCCTGGTCGCCGCGGTCCAGCAGGCGTACGACGCCGGGTTTGACGAGATCTGCTGGCGGCTCGCGTACTGCCTGTTCGCCTACCTGGACATGTGCCGGGCCTGGGATGACCTGATGGCCGTTCACCGGATCGGTCGCGACGCCACCCGCCGGCTGGGTGACCGGCGCAACGAGGCGGAGATGCTCACCGGGATGGGCGCCAGCAACCGGGGGCGCGGAAACTACGCACAGGCGATCCCGTACTACCACGAGGCGCTGGAGATCTTCCGTGGGCTCGGCGACCAGCTCGGGGAGGCGGCGGCGTTGAACAACCTGGGTGCGGCGTGCCGCGACAACGGACAGCTCGACGACGCCGTGGGTTACCTGCAGCAGTGCTACGCCATCGACCAGGCCACCAATGTGCCCGGTAACCTGGCGATCTCCCTGCACCAGCTGGCGTTGACGTACGCCCGGATGGGTCGGGGTGAGGCGGCCATCGATGCCGCGTCGCAGGCGCTGACGCTGATCAGCAGGTTGCCGCACCGCCGGGGCGAGGCGCGGATGCGGGAGACGCTCGCCGGCGCACACGCCCAGTTCGGCTACGTGGACGAGGCGATCGACGGGTACCGGCAGTCCGTGGCGCTGTACGCCGACCTCGCGGACCACTGGTCGCAGGCGACGTGTCTGACCCGGCTGGGGCAGGCGCTGCGGCGTACCGGCGACCTGGCCGGTGCCCGTACCGCGTTCCGCGAGGCGCTGGGGATCATGGAGGCGATCGGCGCATCGGGCGTTGACGAGCAGCGCGCCGAGCTGGACGCGCTCTGACCCACCCGGCCACCGCGAGCGGCCGGCCGGCCCCGCGCGGGCAGCCGGGGCTCAGCCGCGGCGGACCACGGTACGGGGGCTGAGCCGGCCCTTCGTCGGCTCCCGGCTCGCCTTTCCCGCGCTGACCAGCGCATTCACCACCCGGATGGCGTCCGCGGGACGGTAGATCGTCTCGATCAGGGCGTGCCGCTGCAGCTCGGCAACGCTGCACTCCACCCGCTCGGCCAGTACGTGTTCCAGCTCCCGCCGCAGCGGCAGCAGCTGCGGGCTCAGCGAGATGTCGACCAGCGTGCCGTTGGCGTCGCGCGGATCGCGGTAACGGATCCCGGCGTACTCGTCGGCGGCCCAGAGCGCCTCCTTGAAGCCGGCGAGGTGCTTCTCGGCAGCGGTGGCGAACAGCAGCAGCTGCGCCTGACCGGCGTCGTCGGTGAGCTCCACGTGTACGGCGTACCGCAGCCCCGCGTCCGCCAGCCGCCGCCGGTGGCCGGTCACCAGCGTGGCGTCCACCGGCGGCAGCGTGAGCAGCAGCTCCGCGCCGGCCTCAGCCAGCCGGGTGGCCAGCCGCCACGCCGCCGGCTCGTCCAGCGGGCTGTCACCCACCAGGTCCAGGTGGGCGAGCATCGGCCCGGGCACCTCGATCGTTTCCGGGTCGGTGACGGTGCGTACGGTCAGCCCGGGCGGCGTACCGCCCTCCGGCGCGGGCGCGCCTAGGATCACCAGTTCGAGCTGGTGGCCGGCGAGCCGGTCGGCGAACTCCCCGAAGACCTGCAGCGCCGCCGCGGCCGACCCGTCCCGGCTCACTTCCAGGTACGTGGCGCGCCGGTGCGACTTCAGGACGGTCGGGGTCCACGCGTCCAGATACCGCACCAGCAGCTCCTGTTTCACCACGGTGTGCGGGTCGCCCGTACCGGACATACCACCGGTTCTACCGTGATCACGCCGTACGCGCCAGAGCACCCTCGCCGTACCCCTATCGATGACCAGCTCTTGAAATACCGCCACCGGCTGCGACGATGAGCCGGCAGAACCCCTCCGGAGGTACGTCGTGTCCCCTCTCACGTCCCTGCGCCGGCTCGCCCTGCGCACCCGTTCCGTCACCCGCGCCGCGATCCGGCGCCCGTTACTGAGCCAGCTCGTCGTCGTCGGCACCGTAGCCGCGGCCCTGGCGGGCGCCAGCGCCGTCGCGGTCGGCGCCGAAGGCGGCACTGGCGGCGACCGCCACCGATGGGAGAAGAAACGGCAGGACTACACCGCCGGGATCACCGTGCCGCTGGTGTCCACGCCGAACATCCACCTGGTGACCAACTTCCCGGAGACGCAGGCGATCTCCGGAGTGTTCGCCAAGTCGGCGCCGTACTTCTACATCTCCAGCCTCGATTCGGTCAGCGTGTTCGACGTCAGCGACCCGCTCAACCCCCAGCTCACCGGCACCCTGCCGAACCTGGTCTTCGAGAACGAGGCGATGAACTACGGCGAGCAGCGCCACGACGGCGTGACAGAGCGCTTCGTGCTGATCGGCGTCGACCTCTACCAGGCCTCGCCCGGCGACCCGCAGCACATCAACGTGGGCGGCGGCGAGCTGATGGTGATCGACGTGACCGACCCGACCAACCCGCACATCCGCTCCCGGGTCGAGCTGTCCACCAGCGCCCACACCATCTCCTGCATCAAGGACACCGCCTGTGAGTACGCGTACAGCGCCGGCAGTGGCGGCAAGGTCTCGATCATCGATCTGCGGGATCTGGACGCGCCGAAGGAGCTGAAGACGTTCGACACTCCGGCGATGGGCTGGGCCGGCCACAAGTGGAACTTCGACAACGCCGGGTACGGCATCCACACCGCAGCCGGCGGTACGTCGATCTTCGACGTACGCGACCCGGTGAACCCGCGGCTGGTCACCACCACCGGGGCCGACGGTACTTCGGCCGGCTGGAACGACTTCATCCACCACAACGCCGACCGGCCGAACGCCGACAAGTTCACCCCGGGCGCGACAGCGAGCGTGAAGAACGGCAACGTCGTCCTGGTCACCGAGGAGGACTACGAGAACACCGACTGCGCCAGCGCCGGCTCCTTCCAGACCTGGAAGGTGGAGACGCTGGACGGCACCCCGAGCGCGATCAAGCCGCTGGACCGGATCAACCCGGTCGATCTCGGCGAGGGCGTCGCGCTGCCGCACCTGGCGTTCTGCTCGGCGCACTGGTTCGACTACCACCAGAGCGGCATCGTCGCGCAGGGCTTCTACCAGGGCGGCCTGCGGCTGATCGACGTACGCGACCCGAACAACCTCTCTGAGTACGGCTACTTCGCCAGCGGCCTGTCGGAGGTGTGGGACGCGTACTGGGTGCCGGTACGCAACAGCAACGGTGTGGCCACCGGCCAGAAGACCAACATCGTCTACACCGCCGACCTGATCCGCGGCATGGACGTGTTCACCGTCGACCTGCCACGCTCCACCGGCGGCACCGGCCTCCCCATCGGCTGACCACTGAGCTGATCACACCCCCACACCCAAGATCGCTGTCTCGGGTACGGATCGGCGGCGCTGACCGCCGTCGCGTACCCGAGACAGCGATCTTGCTTCTCGGGCTTGACCACCGGGCCGGTGAGCGAAAGTCTGTGTCGAGACCGGTAAGCCGCTCGTAACCTTCCTTCGGTGGAGGCCGCCATGTCGACCAGCTCCGCACAGCCACACCCCGAACCGACGCTGCCCCGCCGGCGCCTGCTGACCGGAACCGCCGCGGTGGCCGGTGGCGTCCTGGCGACGGGCTCGCTGGCCACGCCCGCGCGCGCCGGAGCCGTTGCCGAGAGCGTGGCGGCGGTGCCGGCGCAGCTGCTGCGCCCGCCGAAGCTGCGTACCGGCGACAAGGTCCGGCTGGTCTCCCCCGCCGGGCCGCCGAACCCGACGCTGGTGGCGCGCGGTGAGGAGCTGCTGCGCAGCTGGGGCCTGCAGGTCGAGTACGCACCGCACGCCCTCGGCCGGTACGGCTACCTCGCCGCCCCCGACGCCGACCGGCTCGCCGACCTGAACGCCGCGCTCGCCGACCCCACGGTGCGCGGCGTGGTCTGCTGCCGCGGCGGGTACGGCGTGCAGCGGATCATCGACGGAGTCGACGTCCAGGCGGTACGCAAGGACCCGAAGCCGCTGGTCGGGTTCAGCGACATCACCGGGCTGCAGCTGTGGCTGTGGCGGGCGGCGGGGCTGGCCACCGTGCACGGGCCGATGGCCCAGTGGAACGACGCGCGCACCGGGCCCGAGTCGGCGGAGGCGCTGCGTTCGTCGCTGATGACCACCGACCCGATCGTGATCCACCGCGACCCGGCCGAGATCGGCGCCGACGTCGAGGTGCCGGGCACCGCGACCGGGGTCCTGCTCGGCGGCAACATCAGCCTGCTGTCGGCGGCGGTCGGCAACCGGGAGCTGCCCGGGCTGCGCGGCGCGATCCTGTTCCTGGAGGAGGTGGGCGAGGCGCCGTACCGGATCGACCGGATGCTCACCCAGCTGCGCCGCTGCGGCGCCCTGACCGGCATCGCCGGTGTCGCCCTCGGCCAGTACGTCGACTGCGAAGGCGCCGCCGGCACCTGGACCGTCAGCGAGCTGCTGCGCGACCGGCTGGCCGACCTCGGCGTCCCCGTGATCGGCGGGCTGCCGCTCGGCCACGGCACCGGGCAGCTCACCATCCCGCTCGGCGTACCGGCCACCATCGACACCACCGCCGGCACCCTCACCGTCGAGCCCGCCGTACGCTGACCTACGTGAAGCTCGGATACAACACCGGCTACTGGTCCTCCGGCCCGCCCGCTGGGGTGACCGAGGCCGTCGTACAGGCGGAGCGGCTCGGCTTCGACTCGATCTGGACCGCGGAGGCGTACGGGTCGGACTGCCTGACCCCGCTCGCCTGGTGGGGCGCGTCGACCAGCCGGGCACGGCTGGGCACCAACATCCTGCAGATGGCGGCGCGTACCCCGGCGGCTACCGCGATGGCGGCGATGACGCTGGACCACCTCTCCGGCGGCCGGTTCGTGCTCGGGCTCGGCGCGTCCGGTCCCCAGGTGGTCGAGGGCTGGTACGGGCAGCCGTACCCGCGGCCGCTGGCCCGCACCCGGGAGTACATCGCCATCGTGCGCTCCATCCTGGCCCGGGAAGGCCCGGTCGAGTACGACGGCGAGTTCTTCCAGCTGCCGTACCGGGGCGGCACCGGGCTGGGCAAGCCGCTGAAGTCGACGGTGCACCCGCTGCGTACGGACCTGCCGATCTATCTCGCCGCGGAGGGGCCGAAGAACGTGGCGCTGGCGGCGGAGGTCGCCGACGGCTGGCTGCCGATGTTCTTCTCGCCCAGGTCGGACGCGTTCTACCGCGCGGCGCTCGCCGAAGGGTTCGCCGCCGCCGGGCGTACCCCCGAAGGCTTTGAGGTGTGTGCGGCGGTGCCGATCGTGGTGCACGACGATGTCGAGGCAGCGGCCGATCTGATCCGGCCCAGCCTCGCGCTCTACATCGGCGGGATGGGCGCCAAGTCGGTGAACTTCCACCGCGACGTGTTCGCCCGGATGGGGTATGAGGCGGTCTGCGACAAGGTGCAGGAGCTGTATCTGGGTGGCCAGAAGCAGCAGGCGGCGGCCGCGATCCCGACCGAGCTGGTCGAGGACGTGGCGCTCATCGGCCCGCTCGGCAAGCTCCGCGACGAGCTGCCGCGGTGGCGGGACACCGTGATCACCACGATCCTCGTCACCGGACCGGCGGCCGCGCTCGACCCGATCGCCGAGCTGTTCGCGTAACCATCGGGCCCGGGCGCATAGGCTCGTCAGCGTGTTGTTCACCAAACGGCAGCGTGAAGGCATCGCCGCGGGCCGGATCACCGTGACGTTCCGGCGCTGGAGTCGGCTGCAGGTCAAGGTGGGCGGGCGCTACCGTACCGGCGGCGACGGTGGGCGGTCCATGATCGCCGCCGACGGCACCCGTAGTCTCGCCCCGGCCGAGTTCGTCGAGGTCGACGCCGTCGACCGGGTCGCCGTGTCCTCGTTGACCGCCGCCGACGCGCGGGATGCCGGCTACGACACGCTGTTCGCGCTGCGCGCCGATCTGAGACGGTCGCGCGAGCCGCTCTACCGGATCCGGTTCCACCGGGTCGACGCGCCGGATCCGCGGGCGGAGCTGGCCGCAGACACCGACATCGACGTCGCCGCGATCGACCAGCGGCTGGACCGGCTCGACGGCCACGCTGACACGCCGTGGACCGCCGCCACGCTCGCCGCGATCGCTGCGCAGCCCGGGGTCGTCTCCACCACGCTCGCCGAGACGCTGGGGCGGGAACGGTTCGACTTCAAGCGTGATGTCAGCAAGCTGAAGCGGCTCGGGCTGACGCTGAGCCTGCCGGTCGGCTACCGGCTCTCGCCGCGCGGCGAGGCGTACCTGGCGCAGACCCGCCGCTAGTTTCCTGAGACGCTAGGGCCTGTCCTGTAGATCTTCAGTCGGCTGCGACAGGCACCAGACGACGACCGGCCGCGTTGCAGAACCGTCCGGATACAACACCGGTATCCGGACGAACCTGCGCC
>JBOGDF010000201.1:0-10348 GCA_050701635.1 Micromonosporaceae bacterium
CGCTGCGCCGACACGCCCACCCAGACACCCCCACCGACACCGAAACTGTCGGCGCCGCCGCATAGAGTTCACCGTGGATCGTCACCCAAGTTCCACGCGACTCGGGACATGCTCGCGTTTTCCGGCACTGGCAACAGCGATGTTTACTGCGGGTGCCGAGAGCACGACCTCTGGCCCTTGGACGGACTCTTTGGCGAACTCGCCGTTCTCGTCCAAGCCAGACACCGCGATGACGCCGGGGTGATTCGCCGGTGGAATCACTCGGTCGGCGTCCTGTGTGGTGTTTCCCGCTGCGGCGACGACCACCATGTCGGCATCGAGCGCGTCGTCGGCCAGGAGAGCCAGGCCGCCTCGCTTCAGAGACAGATTGACGACCGACGCTTTCTTCAAGGTTGACTTCGCCAGGCCCCGTTGCGAGTCGCCGCTGATGGGAAGGATCTTTGCCTCGGGTGCGAGTCCCAGGATCCCGTCACGCCCGCCCGGCCCATGGCCGTGCCCGGCGATCAATGAGGCGATTCCGGTGCCGTGGCCGTCGGTGTCTCGCCAGCCGTCGCCCGCCGCATCATCGGTGCCCCGCAACACGTTGCCCTTGAGGTCGGGGTGGGTTCCGTCGACGCCGGTGTCGACCACGGCGACGGTGACGCCGCTACCTTTGGTGATCTTGTGTGCTTGGGCGGCGTTGAGGAACTCGAGATACCACTGCTTGTCCCGCCACTGGTCGGCGTGCGCGGGCGGCGCGAACCCGGCCACCGCGAGCAGCAGCGTCACCGATGTCGCCGTCAGCCCAGCGAATGCCCGCAGTGCCGACGGGCGTGTCGGGTTGGTCGGGGTGTGGCTATCGGCCACGGGAGCGCCTCCTGACCTCGAACTGCACACCGTCCTTGCCGCGGAACGTGCCGTCGTTGAGCTCCTCCGGGAAGCCCTGCGGAGAAGGCGACACCTTAGGCAGCTCCCAATCGCTCTGGCCGTCTGCTTCGGTCGGCTTCTGCTTCTGGCTGCCGATCACACCACGACCCGGACTGACCTGCTTTGATGCGGCCGCACGGCGTACTTCCCCGCCGGTCGCGGTGCCGCGGCGGTCATCAACGAACGTGTTCGGCTCGCCGCGCTCATAGCCGGGTTTCTTCTTACCCGGCCGGTCGCGTTCGGCGGGAGGGCCGAGGGTCCCCGGCGGGACACCTCGACCAGGCTCCGGAACCGCCGGTTGACCCGGCCCGCCACCCGGCGGGGTCACACCCGGACGCGCGGGGACGCCTGGGCCACCGGGACCGCCCTTGCCCGGCGGCGTCACACCACCTGGCGACGAACCACCACGCCCTACACCACCGGCACCAGAGCCGCCAGCACCTGGCGAGGAGCCTTGCCGACCGAGGATGTCACCCGAACGGGCACCCGGAACCTGCAACCGCGGCCCGCCGTCCACTCCACCAACACCAGGACGGTTAGCGCCGCCACCAGTTCGCGGACCACCCGGCGCTGGGGCGATTACACCATCCACCGGCGAAACCCGCCCACCACCCACGCCCGGCGGAGCGCCCGCGCGCCCACCAGGCCCGAGGCCAATCCCGGGACTACCACTAGGCGCCTGCCGGCCAGGGCCCGGCGCGAGACCCCGGGCCACGAGCCACCACCTGTGGTGCCCGGTATCTGCGGTCCATCGCCGTGTGTACCAGGTGATCGAGGTACGTCGGCGCCGAGTACGTCGATGTTGTCGGCGAGGTTGGTGAGGAGGGTGTTGAGGGCCTCGACGTACGGGCGGGCGGCTTGGGTGGGGCCGTCCGTCAAGGGGGGAGCGCGTACGCCACGTCGCCGTGATGCCGTCGCCGTCCGTATCGGGGGAGGTCGCGGCGGCGTCTACCTGCCGGCGGGCTTGGGCGATCGCGTCGCCGGCGGCGACCAGGGTGTGGCCGTTGTTGATCAACGCTTCGCCCAGGGTTTCAGCCTCGCCGAGGGCTTTCGAGAGTTGGGCGATCAACGCGGGCGCGCCCTGCTCGGAGGCGTACACGGTGTGCAGGTCGGCCAGGGCGCCGCGTAGGTCGAGCGCGTAGTCGGAGACCGCGCGGCCACGCTCGCGGAGCCATTCGCCGACCGCCTTCACCTCGGCGGGGTCATCCGCGTAGACCATTTCGCGGAGGGCTTCATACATGTACTGCGACAGGGCGACGGCAGAGCCGCCACCGGCGTCGGTGTCCACCATGATCCCCGTACCCCCAGGTCGGACTCCCCTTACGGAAGGAGACCGTAACGTACGCGGGGGGTTACCCACGAGTCCCAAATCGGAGCCTGTGGATAGATTGTCAACCGCCTGTGGACGGCCCTCGCAACCGTGCCAGGGCGCCGGCGGCGACGTCCGGTTTGACCGTGTACCAGAACGGCGGGAGCGACCGCCGCAGGTAGGCCCCGTACGCGCGGGAGTGGTGCAGCCGGGAGTCCAGTACGGCCACCACGCCGCGGTCGGTGGCGCGCCGGATCAGGCGGCCGGTGCCTTGGGCGAGCCGTACGGCGGCCGCCGGGACGCTCACCGCTGCGAACCCGGAGCCGCCGGACGCGTCGACGGCGGCGGAGCGCGCGGAGGAGATCGGCTCGTCGGGGCGCGGGAAGGGCAGCCGGTCGATCACCACGAGCTGGCACGCCTCGCCCGGTACGTCGACGCCCTGCCACAGGGACAGCACGCCGAACAGGCAGCAGCCCGGCGCGGCGTCGGCGGCGTCGCGGAAACGGCGTACCAACCCTGGTAGTGATTCTTCGCCCTGGAGCAGGACCGTGAGATCCGTTTCGGCCCGGACCACCTCGGCGGCCTTTTCAGCGGCCCGCCGTGAGGAGAACAATCCCAACGTGCGGCCGCCCAAGGCGCCACAAAGCCGCACCAGCTCGGCACCAGCCGCCTCGGAGAGCCCCGAAGCACCCGGGCGCGGGAGGTGGGCGGCGACGTAGAGGATGCCCTGCTTGGCGTAGTCGAAGGGGGAGCCGACGTCGAGCTCCTGCCAGTCCGGCGGCAACCGGTCGTCCTCGGCCGCCGCGGTCAGGCCCAGGGCGCGCGACACGGCGTCGAACTTGCCGCCCAACGTCAGGGTCGCCGACGTCGCGATCACCGTGCGCTCGTCGTACAGGTTGAAGCCGAGCAGGCCGGCGACCGACAGCGGGGCCACCACCAGCGACGACGCCCCGATCGCGGGGGCGTTGCCGGACGGGCCCCAGATCCCGCCGCGCCGGTCGCCCTCGGTCCACACCACGTCGTACTGGGAGAAGGCGAGCAGCCGCTGCGCCACCTCCGCCAGCTCTTCGAGGCCGGCTTTGGCCTGCTGGCGGCGTACCGCATCCTGGTCGTCGCCTTTGACGTCACCGATGCCGGTGGCGGCGGCGCGGGCCGCGGCGTCGAGCAGGGTGAGCGCTTCGGCGATGGTGGTGGGCAGCTCCCGCAGCCGGCCCACCGGAGCGTCGGCGAGTGCCACGGTCAGGCTGTCGGCCGCCTCGCTGAGCCGTTCATACAAGTCCTCATTGACGTGGGTACGGGCGCGCCGCGCCGCCCTGTCCACGGCGTCGGCGGACAGCTCGGCCTGTGCCGCGGAGGTGACCCGGTCGGCGAGCTCGTGCGCCTCGTCCACGATCAGCACGCTGTGCGGCGGCAGGATCCGGCGTTCGTTGAGCATGTCGATGGCGAGCAGGCTGTGGTTGGTGACCACGATGTCGGCTTCCCGGGCGCGTACCCGGGACAGCTCGGCGAAGCAGTCCTCGCCGTACTCGCAGCGGGTGGCGCCGATGCACTCCCGGGCCGGCATCGAGACCGTACGCCACACCTTCTCGTCCACGCTGGGGTTGAGCTCGTCGCGGTCGCCGGTGTCGGATTCGAGAGCCCAGTCGCGGATTCTCGTCACCTGCTGGCCCATCCGGCCGACCTCGCCGAGCCACACGGTCTTGCCGCTGCCGGAGCCGGGGTCGCCGAACAGCCCGTCGTCGGCCGGCTCGTCGGTGGCTTCCAACTTCGCCAGGCAGGCGTAGTGGTGGCGTCCCTTCAGGACGGCGTACGTGGGGCGGCGGCCCAACAGCGGCTCGGCGGCGTCGGCGAGCCGGGGCAGGTCGTGCTCGATCAACTGCGCCTGCAGCGCGAGGGTGGCGGTGGAGACCACGACCGGGCCGTCCACGAGCAGCGCCGGGACCAGGTACGCCAGCGACTTGCCCGTACCGGTGCCGGCTTGGACCAGGAGGTGTTCGCCCGTAGAGATGGCGCGGGTGACCGCGGCCGCCATGGTCTGCTGCCCGGAACGCGGTACGCCTCCAGGAACCGCGCCCACCGCAGCGGCCAGCAGCTCGTCGGTGGTGGGCGTAGTGGTCTCAGCAGCGGGGGCGGCGGTCACGTGACGACGTTACCGGCTACCGTGCAGGACGTGGCCGACCACACCATCCGCGTCGTGTATCGCAAGTACGACGGCACCCTGCACTGGAACCACGACGGGTGGCGGCTGGGGGAGGACGAGCACGGCGTCTGGGTCGACATCCCGGCCGGCACCGACGTGCGGCGCAACACTGAGCCGCTACCCCCTGACTACGACTCCGTGCTGGTGTTCCCGCGGGATCAGGGGTGGACGGCGAGTTTCAACGCGCCGCCGACGCGTACCGAGATCTACTGCGACGTGACCACGGTGCCGCAGTGGCGGGACGGCGAGGTGACGATGGTCGACCTGGACCTGGACGTACGCCGCCGCCGCGACGGCACGGTCGAGGTGCTGGACGAGGACGAGTTCGCCGAGCACCAGCTCAGGTACGGCTACCCCGACGACGTGATCGCGCGCGCCCAGGCCACCACGCTGTGGCTGGAACGCGCGCTGTCCACGGAGGTGGAGCCGTTCGCATCGGCGTACCACCACTGGCTCAAGCTAGCGCGGCAGCATCGCTAGGTACGCCCGCTCCAGGGTCGGGTTGCCGTTGGTGTCGCGCCAGATGTGGTAGAGCGTCAGCCCCACCAGTGCCAGCACCACCCGCCCGGTGATGCTCTTGCGGGGGCGGCACAGCCAGACGGCGGCGAGCAGGATCACGCTGGCGGTGACCCGCAGCGCGGTCACGGCAGCGCCCCGGCGGTGAGTGCGGCAGCTGCTCGGCCGGTCGCGGTGGCGGGTGGCCCGGCGGAGCGGCTGGTCGCTACAGCGGCGGGCCGGGTGGGGCGGCGGGCAGTGGAGCGGAGTGGGCGGCGGTAGCTGCGGCGCCAGCGGCCGATCCGGGTGACCTCGAAGCCGGCGGCGATCAGCCGCGCGTCCTGGGATTGCCAGATCGCTGCCGCGATGCGGTCGAGTAACCGCTGGTACGCGCTGGGAGGGTTGGTCATCGTGTGGCCTCCTTCCATCCGGAACGACGGAAGGACTTCTCAGCGGGTCGCGCGGAAGTCCTTCGCGTGTTCCTCGCTGTGAGGACTCGTGGAGTACCTCCTCAATGGACGGCTCCGGTATGTCCCAATCGAAAACTCAGTGTCAGTTTTGCCTTTAGGTGTGTCAAGTGGTACTGATGTATTTGTTGGCCTCAAAGTCTCGGAGGCCACGCCGCGAGGCCCCGAAAGCCTCGACCCGAAGACCCCGCAGAGGGAGTACGGATGCCGGCAGCCGCCATCGGGGACACGCCGCTGTATCAGGGAGTCGCCGACGCGCTCCGTTCCCAGATCAGGTCCGGCCAGCTCGCCCCGGGGGCGCGGGTCCCGACCGAGCACGAGCTGATGGACTCGTACGACGTCTCGCGCAGCACCGTGCGGCTGGCGCTCAACCTGCTCTCCGCCGAGGGGCTGATCACCGCCGGCCGGGGCCGCGCCGGCCGGGTGGTACGCCGCCGCGACCTGATCACGCTCCACGTCGCGCCGGAGTCCGCCCAGGGGCAGCCCGGGCTCGCCGAGATCGACGGCTTCGTCGCCGAGATGCGCGATCAGGGCTTCGCGCCCAGCCAGCACATCGAGATCGCGATGGAACGCGCGCCGGAGCTGGTCGCCGCCCGGCTCGGCCTGCCCGCCGACGCCACCGTGGTGGTACGCAAGCGACTGCGGTACGTCGACGGCGCGCCGTGTTCGATCGCCGACTCGTACTTCCCGTACGAGATGGTCAAGGACACGCCGGTGATGAGCCCGGCGGACATCCAGCCCGGCGTGGTGAGCTGGTTCGCCGAGCGCGGCCGCCCGCAGAGCCGGTACGTCGACGAGGTCTCCACCAAGATGCCGGAGCCCGACGAAGCGCACCGGCTGCAGCTCGGCCAGGGCGTACCGGTGCTGATCCAGAACCGCACCCACTACCTGCAGGACGCCCCCGCCTGGGTGACCCGGATCGTGCTGCGCGGAGACCGGCACCGCATCGTGTACGACCTCCCCGGCGCCCGCTGACCGGCTACAGAGGGTTCCGCCGGCGGCGGGATCGGGCATGATCTGGCGCATGACTGCGATCAGCGACCTGTTGCGGGTCGACCCCGGCGCGGTGGACCTGGCCGCGGTGGACGCCCGCGCCACGCCCGGCATCCCGAAGGGGAAGGACAAGCAGTGGTCCCGGGACGAGTTCGGCGAGGTGTCGCAGCGGCTGGCGACGTACCAGGAGCAGCTCTATGCCCTGGCCAAAGCCGACGGTGACCGGCGCCGGTTGCTGCTGGTGCTGCAGGCGATCGACTGCGGTGGCAAGGACGGCACCACCAAGCACGTGGCCGGCGCGATGAACCCGTCCGGCGTCACCGTGGTCAGCTTCGGGAAACCGACCGCGGAGGAGCTGCGGCACCATTTCCTGTGGCGGATCAAGAACGCCTTGCCGGGGTACGGGCAGGTCGGCGTCTTCAACCGCTCCCACTACGAGGACGTGCTGGTGGTACGCGTCCACGGGCTGGTCTCCCGGCGTACCTGGCAGGGCCGGTACGACCAGATCAACCGGTTCGAGCAGGAGCTCGCCGGCGACGGGTGCCGGATCGTGAAGGTCATGCTCCACATCTCGCCGGACGAGCAGCTGGAGCGGCTCGGCGACCGGCTCGAGGACCCGACGAAACACTGGAAATACAACCCGGGTGACGTCGAGGAACGCGCCCGCTGGGACGACTACCAGGCGGCGTACGCCGAGGTGCTGCGCCGGTGCTCCACCGACCACGCCCCGTGGTACGTGGTCCCCGCCGACCGCAAGTGGTATCGCAACTGGGCGGTGGCCCACCTGCTGCTGGAGGCGTTCGCGTCGATGGACCTGCACTACCCGAAGGTCGACTTCGATCTGGCCGCGGAACGCGCCCGGGTCAAGGCGCTCAAGTAGCATCTGCTCGGTTAACTACCCAGCTCAGAGCCCCGCCGACGATGAGGTGTCCCGTGCGCTTTTCGCTCCGTCCCCGAGAGGACTCCTTCTACGAGTTCTTCAGCCGTGCCGCGGACAACCTGGTACGCGGCGCCGCCCTGCTCGACGAACTGGTGCAGCCGGACGCCGACGTACAGGGGGTGAGTGAGCGGCTGGTCGAGGTCGAGCACGACAACGACGAGATCACCCACGAGCTCTACAACAAGATCAACTCGACCTTCGTGGCGCCGTTCGACCGGGAGGACATCTACCGGCTCGGCTCCAACCTCGATGACGTGATGGACCACATGGAGGCGGTCGGCAACCTGGTCTACCTGTACGGCCTCTCCGCGCTGCCGGCGCTGCCGCGCGAGATGGCCGAGCTGATCGACGTACTCAACAAGCAGGCGGCGGTCACCGCCGAGGCGCTGCCCCGGCTGAAGTCCATGAAGAACCTGCGGGAGTACTGGATCGAGATCAACCGGCTCGAGAACGACGGCGACCGTGCGTACCGGATGCTGCTGGTCAGGCTCTTTTCCGGGGAGTACGACGCGCTCACCGTACTCAAGCTGAAGGAGGTCGCGGACGAGCTGGAGGCGGCGGCGGACGCGTTCGAGCACGTCGCGAACACCGTCGAGACCATCACGGTCAAGGAGTCCTGAATTGGACCCGCTCCTCGTCGGGGTGATCGCGGTCGTCGCGGCGGCGCTGCTGTTCGACTACACCAACGGCTTCCACGACGCCGCGAACGCGATCGCCACCTCGGTCTCCACCCGGGCGCTCACGCCACGGGTCGCGCTGGTGATGGCGGCGATCGGCAACCTGGCGGGCGCCTTCCTCGGGGGCAAGGTGGCCAAGACGGTGGGCAGCGGCCTGGTGGAGCTACCCACCGGGTACGCCAGCCTGTGGATCGTGTTCGCGGGCGTGATGGGCGCGATCGGCTGGAACCTGCTGACCTGGTACTTCGGGCTGCCCTCGTCGTCGTCGCACGCGCTGATCGGTGGCGTGGTGGGTGCCACCATCTCGGTCGGCGGTGTGGTGTTGTGGGCCAGCGTCTTCGAGAAGGTCGTCATCCCGATGGTGGTCTCGCCGCTGGCCGGCATGCTGCTCGGCTACCTGGTGATGCTCGGTGTGATGTGGTTCTTCCGGCACGGCCAACCCGGCAAGCTGAACCGGGGCTTCCGGATCGCGCAGTCCGTCTCGGCGGCCTTCATGGCGGTCGGGCACGGCATGCAGGACGCCGCCAAGACCATGGGCATCATCGTGCTCGCGCTGTACGTCGGCGGCTTCCAGTCCAGCAACGAGCACATCCCGTGGTGGGTCTACTTCACCTCCGCGACGGTGCTGGCGCTCGGCACGTACGCCGGCGGCTGGCGGATCATCCGTACCCTCGGCCGCCGGGTGATCCACCTCGACCCGCCGCAGGGCTTCGCCGCCGAGATGACCGCCAGCTCGGTGCTGTACGTGGCCGCGATCGGCTTCGGGGCGCCGATCTCGACCACCCACACGATCACGTCCGCGATCATGGGGGTCGGCGCCACGCGGCGGTTCTCCGCCGTACGGTGGGGCGTGGCCGGCAACATCGTGACCGCGTGGGTGCTCACCTTCCCGATGGCGGCGTTGATCGCGATCCTGATCCACTTCCTGGTGGCGCCCTTCGTCGGCTGACCGCCGGCCCGCCGGGTGGGGCCCGCGGCCTCAGGCGGCGGTTCCCGGATAGGGTCGGTGGCGTGGATGCGTACCTCATCGAGGCGGTACGGACTCCGTTCGGCAAGCACCGAGGCGGGCTGTCCGGGATCCGTACCGACGACCTCGCCGCGCTGCCGATCGCGGAGCTGATGCGCCGGGTGCCGGCGCTGGACCCGGCCCGGATCGACGACGTGATCCTGGGCGACACCAACGGCGCCGGCGAGGACAACCGCAACGTGGCTCGGATGGCGGCGCTGTTGGCGGGCCTGCCGGTCACGGTGCCGGGAGTGACGGTCAACCGGCTCTGCGCGTCCGGCGGCGAGGCGCTCACCCAGGCGGCGCGGGCGATCGCGGTGGGCGACGCGTCGGTGATGGTCGCCGGTGGTGTGGAGAGCATGAGCCGCGCTCCGTACGTGCTGCAGAAACCCGACGAGGCGCTGCCGCGCAGCATGGAGCTGCACCAGACCCAGGTCGGCTGGCGGATGGTCAACCCGGCGTTCCCCGCCGAGTGGACCCGCTCGCTGGGCGCCTGCGCCGAGACGATCGCCGCCGAGCTCGGGATCAGCCGGCAGGAGCAGGACGAGTGGTCGCTGCGCAGCCACCAGCTCGCCGCCGAGGCCTGGGAGAAGAGCCTTCACGGGTACGTGATGCCGGTCGGCGAGGTGGCCCGCGACGAGTCGATCCGCCCCGGTACGTCGCTCGACGCCCTGGCCGCGCTCAAGCCCGCGTTCAGCCGGGACGGCACGGTGACCGCCGGCAACTCCTCCCCGATCAACGACGGGGCGATCGCCGTACTGATGGGCTCGTCGGCGGTGGTGGACGAGCTGGGCGCCGAGCCGCTCGGGCAGGTCATCGGCAGCGTCACGGTGGCGGTGTCGCCGGAGCGGTTCGCGGTGGCGCCCGTACCGGCGGTGGAGAAGTTGCTGGCCCGGGCCGGGCTGTCGGTCGCCGACATCGCGGTGTGGGAGATCAACGAGGCGTTCGCCGCGATGGTGCTCTCCTGCCTGCGGGGGCTGCCCGGTATCGACCGCGACAGGGTCAACCCGAACGGCGGCGCGATCGCGATCGGGCACCCGCTGGGCGCGTCAGCCCCTCGGGTGGTGGTCGACGTGTGCCGGGAGCTGCGTCGTCGCGGCGGCGGGTACGGCATCGCCGCCGCCTGCATCGGCGTCGGCCAGGGCACCGCGACGCTGGTACGCGTCGACTGACAGCCCCACCCCGCGCACCCACCCAGCACCCACCGCACCCACCCCGCGCACCCACCCAGCACCCACCGCACCCACCCCGCACCCACCCCGCACCCACCCCGCACCCACCCCGCACCCACCCCGCACCCACCCCGCACCCACCCCGCGATGATCATGGGTCCCTTCATGTAGTCACGGCTACAT
>JBOGDF010000202.1:0-10275 GCA_050701635.1 Micromonosporaceae bacterium
GATCGAAGGGGCGGAGATCCCGACCCGGCGGGCCACTGCGCGCAGCGTCACCGCCCGCTCGTCACCACCCGCGTCGAGCAGCTCCGCCGCGGCGGCCAGGATCTCGGTGCGCAACAGCCGGCCCTCTCCGCGGCGGCTCCTCGGCCGGATGCGGGTGCGGCGGCCGGCTGCCACGGCTGGGCTCCGGTGGGCGGCCCGGCGGGTTGCCAGGTGGGCGGTGGGCCGGCGGGTGGTGGGCTGGCGGGCGGCTGCCACGGCTGTCCGGATGTCGGGTTGGCCGGCGGGTTGGGCCGGCCCTCGTACGGTGGCTGGCCGTCGTTCCACGTCATGGCCAGAATGTAGCGGGTCGGCGCAGCCTTGTTCGGCTACGCCGCCCGCCAACCGGACCGGTTCGTCCGGCATGGTCAACTTCGCCCGATCACCACATCGAGCAGCCATCGGGTACGGCACGGCATCCCGGTCCGGGCCCGCCGCCGCAACAGCGCCGCCCGGAGCGGTTCGCATTCGCCACAGATCCGGCCGTCCGGCGTCGGGGAGTGCATCGCTATCAGGTTGTTGATCAGGCGTACCAGCGAAATCACGTCGCTCTGCAGCGCCGGGTCGTCGCAGGCCGCGGCCCGGGCATCGATCTCGGCAAGTCGTTGTACGGCGGGAGTGGGCTCCGTCATCACACCGTCCTTTCAGGGGTCACAGATGGGAGGGGCGACGGCGCGCGGGCGTGCGCGGGCCGGCACGCGCCGTCGCCCCGGCTCGAGGAAGAACACGGTCAGGGGGTACGCCGATCAGGCCGGCGCGGACGGCGTACCCGGATCGCGGGCACGACCGACCACGCCCGCGGTGACGGGCGTACGGAAGGGGCAGCGACCATGTGTCCCGCAGGCGGCGAGAGCGCCTTGCAGCTGTCGGGGATCGCTGTACGGGTAGGCCCCGCGGCCATATGCCCACTGGATGCGGGCGACCGTCAGCCAGGCCAGAGTGTGCTCGGACGGGTCACTCGGCTGGTTGCCGAGCCCCATACCGGGCGGTGGTACGGGTGTCGCGTGTCGTGCGGTGGTGCTTGTGGTGCCGTGTAGCTGGTGCCCGGAAAGCATCGCTCACGCGGTGCACGGCGACAAGGTTTGGGCCGAAATTGATCGGCGCGGCATATCAGACTTACTACGTACCGTTAATGAGGCCCGGGAGTTTCGTCACTGTCCGGATTGGACGGTGGGTCGTCGAGGCTCGGCGGCAGCGCGGTGATGCTCCAGGTGGCGACGGTGGCGTCGACCGCCATCTCGTACACACCGTCGAGCTCCTGCTGTGCCTGCCGGAGCAGGTCGAGCGTGGCCGCGGCGCCCGGCTGGTCGAGCTGGGGGTTGGTGGTGACCAGGCTGATCAGCTCGTCCAGGGCGCGCGCCTGGGCCTGGATCGCGCTGATGATCCCGAAGCCACTCTCGGAGACCGTACGGAGCAGGTTGATGGCCGCGGTTTCCGCGTCGGGCGTGTCGTTCATGGGGTCACCGCCTCAGGTGGCTGTAGAGCCGCAGCGTACTCAAGCCGCGCCACTCGGTGTCCGCGCCACGCCTCGGGTCCTACAAGAAACCGACCGGTCGGTCGGATTGTGTTACCGTGGCGGCATGAGCTCCCCGGAACGGCTGGACGGCAGGCGGGTACGCGGCCGGCGTACCCGCGAGGCCGTGCTCACCGCCGCCGTGGCCCGCGCCTCCGTGGACGGCCTGGCCGGGCTGTCGTTGGGGCAGCTCGCCGGTGACCTCGGAGTGAGCAAGTCCGGCCTGTTCGCCCACTGGCCCGACAAAGAGCAGCTCCAGCTGGACGTCATCGAGCAGGCGCGCCGGCAGTGGGTCGAGCATGTCAGCCGCCCCGCGCTCGCCATCCCACGCGGCGCCCGCCGGGTGATCGCCGTGCACGAGGCACGGCTGGAGTTCTACGCGGCCGGCGTACTCCCCGGAATGTGTTTCTTCCACGCCGCTTACTCGGACTTCGACGATCGGCCCGGTGCGGTGAAGGCCCGGCTGGCCGAGGTGAAAGCCGAGTGGCTGGACTTCCTCCAGACCGTGGTGGAGCAGGCGGCCGAGACCGGTGAGCTGTCCGCCGCGGTCAACGCCGAGCAGCTCGCCTTCGAGATCGAGGCGCTGGGCGAGGCGGTCGTCGCGCACGCCTGGATGAGCGGCTTCGCCGCGGCGTACGCCCATTCCCGGCGGGCGGTCCGCGAACGGGTCGCCGGCTACTGCACCGACCCTTCAATCCGGCAGGAGATCCTTTCGTGACGACCAGCATCGACTACGGCATCGTGCGCGCGGTCCCGGTCTACTTCGACGACCTGGACGCGATGCGCATGGTGCACAACGCGCGGTACGCGGTGCTGCTGGAGCGCGCCATCGGCACGTACTGGACGGAGCTCGGCTGGGCGTACGACGAGGAGCGGTCGGCGTTCCCCGACGTACTGCTGCCGGTACGGGAGTTCACCATCACGTACCACGCGCCGATCCCCGCGGTGGCCGAGGTGGCGGTGCACTTCTGGATCGAGCGGATGGGGCGTACCAGCGTGGTGTACGGCTTCCGGATGCTCTCCGCGGACCACACCGTGACCCACGCCGAGGGCCGCCGGGCGCAGGTGCGGATCGACGCGACCACGATGCGACCGACGGAGATCAGCCCCGAGCTGCGCGCCGCCGCACAGCCGCTGCGCGTACCGCTCGCGTCCTGATCGGAGCGGGATGTCGGTGCCGACCGGTAGATTGCGGGGTAGGTCGGGCGCCAAGGTGGCGGCGTGCGGCCGGGATCGGTTTCCGACGGGAGGTGCGCGATGTCAGAGGCGGCGGCGATCGACCAGGGGCCAGACGACGAGCGTGTCGCGCTGGGCGAGCTGATCCTGTTCCACGGCGGCGAGTGGACCGAGTCCGATTACGAAGCGCTGCCAGGAGGGGTGCGCGCAGAACTCCATGACGGGAGATTGATCTTGGTTCCCAGCGCGAGCGTGCCCCACATGCTGGCCAGCCGCGAGCTTTCCAACCGGTTCGTCGCTATCGTCGGCGACCGGCTGCGAGTGGTACAGGAAGTCGACGTACGGATGGCTGACGGCCGCCGCTACCGCACTCCGGATGTGGTGGTGTTACGCGAGCCCGCCCGCAGCCGCCCACTCGACCCGCGCAACGTCCAGCTCTCCTGCGAGATCGTGTCTCCCGGCGGCGGCGAGGAGCGCTCCGTCAAGATGACGGTGTACGCCGAAGCTGGCATCGAGTGGTATCTCATCGTCGAGGAGACCCCCGAGGGCTTCCTTGGTGAGCTCTACCGCCTCGACGGCGACGCGTACCGCCTGGTCGCGGACGCGCCTGCCGGTGGCGTACTGGCCCTCCCCACCCCGTACGCCGCCCGCCTCAGCCTCGACGACCTCGCCTGACGGCCGAGGTCGCTAGCTCTGCGACTCCCACGTCGCCGCGAGCGTCTCCGCTTTCTCCAGGAACGCATCCAGCTCGGCGTCGGAGAAGTCGGACTCCATGGCCAGCTTCGCCGCCATGACCGTCTCCGTCTGGGCGACCGCTTCCGGGTCGGCCTGGGCGAGGTCATCGGCGTTGCTACGTACCGCGGCTCTGATCAGCGCCTCGCAGAGAGCCGGGTCGGCGTCGGAGGCATCGTCTCCCAGCTCAGACCGCAGGCTGGCGACCCACGTCACGATCTCCGACAGTGGTCGGTCCTGAAAGCGACTCTTGGCGGCGATCTGGAAGGCGGCGTCGATTCCGGTCCCGCCCGCCTCCTGCCAGCTCTTGCCGTCCATGGTCTGCTCGAACTGCTCCGCTGCGTCGATGTCCTCGCGGATCAAAGCGCGAAGGTACTTCAGTGCTTCACTCGTCATGGTCGCTGTCCCTGCGCGAGGTCGACTGCGGCTGATGCCCGCTCGGTGAGACCCCAGGCTAAATTGCCTCGAGGCCGGCCTCGATCCGGTCCAGCTAGTCGAACCACCATTCGTCGTCGCCTACCTTCGTCGACGAGGCCAGTAGGCCACCGGCGATCACGAAGGTCAGCAGCACGGCCATGTCGGGATCGAACGCTTCGCCGGGCGAGCGCTTGTCAAGCAGGACCGTGAGATACGTGTTCACATCCTCCGGCCTGACCCCGGACCACTCGTCTGCGCTCTCGAACACCGAAGTGGCTTGCTGGATGTGCGCAGGGGATGGCTTTCCCTGGTACGAGTCGTGCAGCACCGCCACGATGATGGCCGTTGCCAGCTCGACGCCCTTTCGACACGCATCATCGTCAGGGAACGCCTTCAACGCGGTGTAGAGCCTGTCCACATCGCGCTTGACCACGGCGTTCAGTGTCTGTCGGACCGGGGCTCGACTCGATCGTCAATCTCCACCGCGTTTTCTCCGCTTCGGTTGTGCGGCGGTGACGTCTCATCCCTGTGACTCCCACTTCGCGGCAAGCTTCTCCGCCTCGTCCAGGAACCCATCAAGTGCGGGCTCCGAGAGATTCTCCTGTTTGAGCATCCGATATGTCAGCATCATCTGAAGTTGCGACCGGACTGAAGGTTCGAGCTGCTCTACCAGCTCGATTTCCCGTCTGACGACGGACCTGATCAGGCCCTCCGCCGCCTTCGGGTCGATCTCGTCTGCATCCTCGTTCAGTGCGCTTCTTGTCTCGGCAACCCAGTCGACGATCTCTCTGAGTGACGATCCCTTGAAGCGTCGACTGGTGAGGATGAAGAACGCCGCTGCCACGAGTCTGTCCGAGAGCTCTTCAGGATTCTCCTGTGCCTTGCGGTCGATCTCAGCTTGGTGTCGCTCGGCTGCCTCGACATCGTCGAGGACGAGGGCCCGGAAAAACTCCCGCATCTCGCTCATCTGGGTCCATCCTTTCTCGGCTGTCGGTACTTTTTGATGGTCTTCACCAGCTTGTCGACAGCCAGTGTTAGTGCGATTCCCGTTGCCACGGCAGCGGTTGTCAATGCGTCGATAGGGTAGGGGTCCTTGGTGGCAGGCTGAACGGAGGCAGGGGGTTGAGTTCCCGACGTAGTACCGCTTGGCCGCTGAGCGCCAAGCTGATTGTGGAACTTCATTAGCTTGCCTGCGCTTTCGGACGTATCTTTCGCCTTCTCAGCCATCCGGCGGCCGCCTCGATTCCAGGTACTACTCCACTCCTCGGCGTCTTCGAGGAGCTCATTGCCTGACTTGATCGGCTCGACCAGGGGGCTGCCGGCGCCTGACCCGATGGCCTTGAGGTACGCGGCGATCGCGTCGTTGCCGGCGTGCAGCAGCTCCGCGGCGCGGCGGGTGTGATCGGCCGCGACGTCCCAGGCGGCGGTCGTGGCGGGTGGCTCTGGCGCGGTGGTGCCGTGCGTCAGGCGGGCTACGGCGGCGCTCGCCTCTTCGAGGTCGTGGCTGGCGCGGATCGTACGGCTTGCCGAGCCGGTGATGTCGCTGGCGGCCGAGGCGAGCTCGGCGGCTGCTTCTCCGATACTCATATCCGGGCCGCGTACGTCTCGGACTGCTCCACGCCGGTCATGATCGCAGCCGTCGCCTGATCGAGCTCGGCCTGGGCGGACTGCCAGGCGGTGACGGCCTTGTCCACCTCGTCGCGGGATGTGCCTTGCGTGGCCGACCGTACGCGGGCGATGGCTTCGTCGATGCTCTGGCGTACGGCCCGCAGCTCGGCCAGCCCTTGTTTCGCCCGGTTGGCGGCGTTGGCCACCCCGGACTTGACCCCACCGATCGTCACGATGCTTGGCCTCGTCAGATGCTCGCGGCGTACTGGTTGCCGGTCTGTACGGCGGCCCCGAGCATCGTGATCGCTTCGTCGATCTTGCTTTGTGCCTGCTGGTAGTAGCCGATGGCCTGGTCGACCGAGCTGGCCGACGTGCCCTGGGTCGCAGCGGAGAGCGTACTCACGGCCTGGTCGATGCTCTGCTTGGCGCCCTGCAGCTGGGAGATCGCCTGAGACGCACTCTGTCCCGATGATGCGACCCCGGCCTTGGCCTCTTCGATGCTCACTGCTTCCTCCCGTGGTCTAGCCGTCACAGACAGCCATCTGCATCTCGCGCACCATATCGCGACACGTACTGATCGTGAGGGGTCAGAGCACGACGAGCACGAGCCAGACCACCGGGCCGAACAGCAGGCAGATGGTCGCGCCGAGCCGCGGGCTGCGCCTCAGCTGCGGTACGAGGCGCTGCTCGGCCGGCAGCGGCAGCCCATGCTGGTCCTTCTCGGGTGGGCTCGGCGGGATACGCGGTACGCAGACGACGCCGATCAGCAGGTAACCGACGAAGAACGCCACCATCGGCAGGCCCAACAGGGACCAGAGCATCACCGTCGTCGGGTCGCTGTCGCCGATCGCGAACTCCATGATCGAGCTGACCATCACCGCGGCGGCGGCGCAGATGGCGTAGACGGCGGCGTTGCGTACCACCGTGGAGGCGCCGGGCAGGAAACGCGGCGCGTGGGCGCGCTCCACCGCCGCGAGGCGTTCGGAGTCGGAGCGCTCCGCCGCCGCCCGCGCCGCGGACAGCGCCTCGCCGGCGGTCAGCGCGCTGCTCGGCGGCGGGTCGATCAGCGGCATCCGTACCCGTAGCAGCGACGCCGCCTGGGTCAGGTCGGTCTGCTGCCCGGTCAGCTGGTCCACCAGCTCGTGCAGCGCCGCACGGCCGGACTCCGCCTCCTGGCGCTGCCCGGCGGTCAGCGCCAGCTCGTCGCGGCGTGCCGCGTCAAGGCGGCGTGCCAGCGCGGCGTAGGAGGTCCCACTCACGGCCGTACTCCTCAACGATCCTCGGGTGTACGCATGGTACGTGGTCCCGTGTGCGGTTCCGCGCTGTTAGCCTGTGCCCGTCACTTCGAGACTACGGGGAGGAACTACATGTCGTCGGTGGACGAGGCGTCGGCGGAGGCGCAGTCGGTGGTGGACAAGCTGGACGAAGCACGTGCGGGGCTTGACCAGGTCGGGAGCACCCTGGACACGCTCGCGGGGCAGTTGGCGTCGATGAACATGGATGCCGCCGCGCAGAGTGCCGGAGCCGTGAAGGATCAGGCCGAGACCGTGGCGGGTCAGATCGAGGGAGTCAAGAGCGCGGTGGAGGACCTGAAGGCTCAGATCCAGGCGCTGTCCGGTTGAAGAGCGGGCGGCTCCGCCGGCACTGAGCGAGGAGAGCCGACCTACGCCGGCTACACCGGCCCCGGCGCGAAGTTCCTGTCGTCGCTGGCTCCCCAGAGCGACCACCGCCGGGATGGTTCAGCGGTCGACCACCGGCCGTCCGCTCGCCGCGGTCGGACGACACCCGAGGAAGTCGGGTTCTGGGCGGCATCTGGTGGGGCATTGTGGGCGGCCTTCGCCGAGTGGTTGCCCGTGTTACCGAAGACCGTGGGCACGACAGGCTTGGCAGTAATCGCCGCGTGGGGAGCGCTCAAGGCGTGGCGTGAGAAGACGCGCATCGGAAAGGACGACAAGTGAAGATCGACATGGAAGTGGAACCGTTGGTCCGCGACACGCTCTACGCCGTCGTCAGGCGTGACACGGCCGCACTAGAGGAGTCCATGCGCGCCTTCCCAGAGGGCCCGGCGACAGCCAAGGGCGTTGAGATCGCCGCTGCGGTCATTCTGTTCGTCCTGTTGGAGGCGTTCGGACGGAAGCCCAACTCGCAAGAGATCGACGCGGTATCCGCAAAGTGCGCGGAGATGGAGAGCTGGGCCGAGCCTGACGCTGAGGAGATCAGGACCTATATCGCTGCTCTTGTCGCGGGTCAACCAATGGCAGAGCTGCTGCCGCCAGAGTCGGTGGTCGTGCTTTCGTTCCTCATCGCTGGGAACCTCCTCGCCTCTTGCCATCGCGAGGACGAGAAGTGGTGGGACATGCTCGACCGCGCCGAGGCTGCCGCGGAAGCCGTTCGCTGAGCGTTCAGTGGTCGTCGTGGCGGCCGGGGCGTACGAAGGGGACGATCGTCGTACGGTGATCGTTGTGTAGGTCGATGGCCAGGGCGCGGTTCGGGCGGGGCTGCCATTGCAGGGTCGGTACGCCGATGTGGTTGCCGAGCGCCTGCGCGGGCACGTTCAGCGCGACCAGGCAGGCCGCGTTCTCGCGCATCCTGCCGCCGCCGATCGCGTCGCTGAAGCGCTGGATCCCGCGCCACCAGGTGACCAGGTGCACGCCGCGCGTCGGCCCCTCCGTCAGCACCTTCTGCAGCGCGACCAGGCCGGTCTGCTTCTTGTCCGTGGCGTCCGGCACCGGCTGAGCGAGCACACCGACGGCGGCGTCCATCCCGAACACCACCAGGTACGCGTGCCCCGGACCGTCGCCCTCGCCGGCCAGCCTCGACAGCTCCCCGTTCAGCCCGGCGGCGTCCACGTCGGAGACGGCGTGGCCGGCGTCTCGTACCACTGAACGGGTTTGTTCTGCCACGGTCTCGGCGGCGGCTACCAGTGAGGCGATCACGAACCGCGCGGTGCCGGGGGCGTGCTGGCGGGCCAGGCCGGCGGTCGCGGCGTGCAGGACATCCGCCCCGACCGGGTTGGGTCCCAGTACGGCAAGGTGCCGGCCGGGAGTGGCGTCCAGGCTGAACTGAGCGGTCGACGAGCCGACGTCGACGTTGCGGCCGACCAGCAGCGCGCGGTGCCTTACCTGCGGGGTCAGGGCGGCGAAGGTCGGGTCGTGCTCGACCTGCTGCTCGGCGAAGCCCTGGAACACCGCCGGGGGCGCGGCGCCGGGCGAGCGGGAGTGCCACATCCACTGCCGCGCCTGGGTCAGGGTCTCCTCCTCGGCGTGCGCGTTGGGGAAGCGTACGACCCGGTTGTGGTCCGGTACGCCGCCCGCGGCGTTCACCACCGCGCTGCCCACCGGCAGGCCGTCGGCGGCGGTGTTCAAGGTGGCGAGTACGTTGCCGCCGCCGGCCAGCGCGACCCGGAGCGGAAACTGGCCGAAGATCGACTCGGTCTTGGTGTAGAGCGCCTCGACACCCGACGCGGTCTGGCTGGCCAGGATCAGGTGTACGCCGTACGAGCGGCCCTTCCGCGCCAGGTCTTCCAGCAGGGACACCGCCTCGCCGGCCAGCCGGTCGTTGCCGGCGAACAGCACGTGGAACTCGTCGATCACCACCAGGATCCGCGGCATCGCCACGTCGGCCTTGCGGCGCCGCAGGTCGGCGATCTTCGAGACTCCGGCCCGCTTCAACGCCGTGGCGCGGCGGGACATCTCCGCGACCAGCTCGCGCAGCACCGCGACGCCGTACTCCCGGTCGGACTCGATACCGACGGCGCGGGCGTGCGGGATCCAGGTCGGGTCCAGCTCGGTGGGGCTGAACTCGGTGAACGACACCCCTTCCTTGAAGTCGAGCAGGTAGAGCGCCAGCTCGTCGGGGGAGTAGCGGGAGGCGAGGCCGTACAGCACATCGAGCAGGAAGACCGTCTTCCCCGAGCCGGTACGCCCGCCGACCAGCCAGTGCGGGGTCGCGTCGTCGAACGCCAGCTCCACGGCGTCCCGCCCAGATCGGCCGACCACGGTCCGGAGCCCAGCGGCCGAGCTCTCCTTCCACGGTGTCTCGGGGATCAGGTCGGCGAACCGCAGCTCCTCGGCGGCCCGGGCGGCAGCGGCGAGCTGTTGGCAGACGGTGTAGACGAGGTGGTCGTCGGGCGCCGGTTCGAGGCGTACCGGGGCGTTCAGGCCGGCCTCGCCGTACGGCTCGCCGGCCGGGTTGCCGAGCCGGCCGGTCCCGTCGGTCACGGTCAGCAGCGCGGTGTTCTCCACCGGGGGTACGCCGCCCGCGGACCGCGCCGGCGGGTAGCCGCACAGGATCAGGTGCACCCGCGACTCGGCCCCGGCGTGGGTGAGCGCCGCCAACCGCGCGATCGCCGACAGCGACGCCTGCGGCGGCAGCGAGGCCACCAGCACCAGCAGGTAGCCGTCCTTGATCGCGCCCGCCCGTACGTCGTGGACGTGTTTCTCCGCCGCCCTCAGTACGGCGTCCAGGCCGGCGGTGTCCGTCGCCGGGGCCGGCATCACGCCGGCGTCGATCAGCGGCTGGAACGGCGCGAACGTGGCGCCGACCGTACCCCCGTCGACAGGCAGCACCCGCAACGAATCCGCAGGTGAGGCCGCCAGCAGCCGCAGCAGCGCTGCCCGCAGCAGCCCCGCGATTGCGGGGTCGCGGGCGTCGCCGTCGATCGCCAGGTGCCCGGCGCCGAGCAGCGGGATCAGTGCCGGAAACGACAGCTCAGCCGCCGGTACGGCCTCCCCCAGCTTCAGCGCCACCGGCCCCCTCCCGAGGCCGCCGCCGAGCGGCGCCGAGCCGCCCGC
>JBOGDF010000203.1:0-10262 GCA_050701635.1 Micromonosporaceae bacterium
CGGAGCAACGCGCGACGCAGGGGCCCCGCGGAGGGACGCGGCGGAGGGAGGGCGCGCGGTGGAGGGGACGCGGGATTAGCCGCCGGCGACGGACGGGATGACTTGCACCTCGGCGCCGTCGCGGAGGGGGGCGGCGGTGCCGCCGAGGTGGCGGGACTCTTCGCCATCGACGTAGACGTTGACGTATCGGCGGATCTGGCCCTGCTCGTCGCGGAGCCGGCGGGCCAGCCGCGGGTGCGCCTCGTCGACGGCGTCGAGCAGCTCCCCCAGGGCGGCGCCGGGCGGCACCTCCAGGGTCAGCGCCGACGCGCCACCGGCGTCGCCACGCAGCATCGACGGCACCAGCACGGTCACCTTCATCACGGCTCAGCCCACCACCGCGGCCCGTATGGAGAGCACGTCGGGCAGGTGCGCGGCGACCTGCCGCCAGGTGTCGCCCTCGTCGGCGCTGGCGTACACCTCGCCGGAGCGGGAGCCGAAGTAGACGCCGGCGGGGTCGGCGTTGTCGGCGCACATCGCGTCGCGCATCACCGCCGAGCAGAACGGCTCGCTGGGCAGCCCCTTGTCGAGCGCCGTCCAGCCGGCGCCGGCGTCCTCGCTGCGGTAGACCCGGGCCCGCTGCTCGGGCGGGAAGCGCCGCCCGTCGGCCTCGATCGGGAAATTCCAGATCACGCCGGCATTGCGCGGGTGGGCGACCATCGCGAACCCGAAGTCGGTGGGCAGCCCGTCGGCGATCGACTGCCAGCTCTTCCCGTCGTCGTCGGAGCGGTAGACGCCGTGGTGGTTCTGCAGGTAGAGCCGCTCGGGATTCTCGGCGTCGCGGGCCACCTTGTGCACGCACTGCCCGAACTCCGGGAACTGGTTGTCCGGCAGGAAGTACGCCTTCACCCCGGTGTTGCCAGGCGCCCAGGACTCGCCACCGTCCTCGCTGCGGTAGACGCCGCCGGTCGACATCGCGACCACGATCCGCTGCGGGTCGGTCGGGTGCGGCAGGATCGTGTGGATCGCCTGGCCACCGAAGCCGGCGCCCCACTCCTCGCGATGCGGGTGGTCCCAGAGTGGGCGTACCAGCGAAAAGGTCTTACCGCCGTCGCTGGAGCGGAACAGCGCGGACGGCTGGGTGCCGGCCCACACCTCGTCGGGGGCGTCGGCGCGGCCGGGGGCCAGCTGCCACACCCGCTCCAGGCTGGTGCCGGTGTCCTCGGGGAACGCGATCGGGGCCTGCTCGGGCTCCTGCCAGCTCTCCCCCAGGTCGTCGCTGATCGCCACGCTCGGCCCGAAGTGGCTGCTGGTGGCGCCGACCAGGAGCCGGGGCGGCGAATGCCGGGCGTCGATGCCGACGGCATACACCTCCGTCATCGGCAGGTGCGGTCCGGTCACCGCCCAGCTGAGCCGGTCTGCCGACCGGGCCAGGAACAGGCCTTTACGGGTGCCGATAGCGAGCAGGGTGTCCATGTGCTTCTCCTCCGCGGAGCTCGTCGGTGAGCGCGGACCAAGTATCAAACCTGGGTACGACAGATTCTGGTCACACCCGCCGCCCCGCGGCCAGCCGAATCGAGCACGATGGCACGATCGGACCGTGTCTGAGAGCCGTACGGTGAAGTTCCGCCACAACGTCGCGATCCCGCTCACCGGGCTCGCCGCCACGATCGCACTGATCCCGCTGCTCGGAGTGCGGTGGTATCTGATGCCGTTTCTGCTGGTTCCGGCGCTGGTGATGGTCTGGGGCTGGCGCTCCGGGGTCGACGCCACACCGGACGGGCTCACCGTACGGGCGCTGCTGGCCAACCGGCGGCTGGACTGGAGTGAGGTCACCGGCTTCGGCACCCAGGGCCGCCGGGTGTACGCCGTGCTGCCCCGTGACCGGGTGGTGGCGCTGCCCGCGGTGGAGCCGAAGGACGTACCGCTGCTGCTGGAAGCGGGCGGTCAACAGCTGGCCGAGCAGCCCGAGGCCAAGCAGCCTGACCCAGAGCAGCCCGACGCGGAGCAGCCCGACGCGGAGCAGCCCGACGCGGAGCAGCCCGACGCGGAGCAGCGCGAGGCCGAGCCGGAAACCCGACCCGAGGCTCAGTAGCCGTCGGCGACCACGTTGTCGAGCGGCTGGCCGGCGGCGTACCGGCGGAGTTGTTCGGCCACCAGGCGGTACGCCCGGGGCAGCATGCCGCGTACCGAGCCGGCGACGTGCGGGGTGAGCAGCAGGTTGGGCATCGTCCACAGTGGATGGCCGTCGGGCAGCGGCTCCGGGTCGGTGACGTCCAGCGCCGCGCCGATCCGGCCGGTCGCCAGCTCCTCGTTGAGCGCCTTGGTGTCGACCACCGGTCCCCTGGCCGCGTTCACCAGTAACGCGCCGTCGGCCATCCGGGCCAGGAACTCCGCGTCCACCATGCCCCGGGTCGCGTCGGTGAGCGGCACCAGCAGCACCACGATCTCCGCCTCGGGGAGCAGCGCCGGCAGCTCGTCGACGCCGTGCACGCCTTCGCGGGCGCGGCGGGCGACCCGGGTCAGCGACACCTGGAACGGCGCCAGCCGCGCCGCCACCGCCTCGCCGATGTCGCCCGAGCCGACGATCAGCATCCGCTTGCCGGCCAGCTCGTCGGTGACGGTGTAGTCCCACACCCCGGCGGCCTGCGCCCGGGCGAACCGCGGGAAGCTCCGCAGGTACGCCAGGATCGCCGTCACCACCCACTCGGCGGTCGACGACGTGTGCACGCCCCGGGCGTCGCACAGCGTCACGCCCTCCGGCTGGCGCCCCACCCACACCTCGGCGCCGGCGGTGAGCAGCTGGACCACCTTGAGCCCGGTCATCCGGTCCAGCACCGCGGTCATCTCCGGCCCGGCCAGGAACGGCGGCACCAGGATCTCCACGGCGGCGGGATCGGACGGTACGGGGCCGCTGCCGGCGTACACCTCGACGTGGACGTCCGGTGGCAACGGCGCGAGCAGCGGCACGCCCTCGGCGTGCGGGACCCAGACCTTCACGCTGACCGACCCTACGCGAGCACCGCGGCCCCGCCACCGGTCGGCTCTCACCTGACGGCCGGCCGGGTTGAGACCCGGAATCCGTACCGATCGGCATGATGTCCGCATGGCCTATCCGCAGTCGGCACCGCCACCGCCCGTCAATCCGTCGGAGATCCGCCCGGGTCGCGCCGGTTACTGGGTGGCCGGCGTGATCGCGGTGCTCGGCGTCTGCGCCGGCATCGGCATCGCGGCGTTCGGCTTCTCGTCGATCGCCGGTGACCTGCCGAAGATGAAGGCGGAGTTCCAGGGCGAGACCACGGTGAAGCTGGAGTCCGGCAAGGACTGGGCCGTCTACGTCGACAACCCGGCGCTGGAAGGTCGCGCCGGCAACTCCGCGGCTCCGGTCCGGGCGCCGCAGGTGGAGTGCACCGGCACCTCGGCCGATGGCGGCAACATCACGTTCAGCGATCCCGGGGGTGCGTTCCACTTCGCCAGCGGCGACCGCAACTGGCAGCTGCTGTACGCGGTCAGCGTCGACAAGACCGGCTCGTACACGGTGACGTGTGCGTCCAGCGATCCCGACCTGCCGGACCCGACGTACGCGGTCGGCACCGCGGTCAACGTCGGCGGCTTCGTCGGCAAGCTGTTCGGCTCGCTCGGCGCGCTGTGCGGGATCCCGTGTCTGGCGCTGCTGGTGGCCGGCGTGATCGCGCTGGTGGTCGCGATGCGGCGCAGCTCGGCCAAGAAGCGCCTGCAGTCCGGAGGCCCGGGCGCCGGAGGTCCCGGCGGTGGTGCGCCGCCCCCGCCCGGATACCCGCCGACGGGCCCTCCGCCGCCGGGATAACGCTTCGGCGCCGGCATCGCCGGACGGGTGACCGGGCTGGCTAGGCTGGGCGGCGTGACGGCGTACCCCCGGAAAGTCCTGCTCTTGTTGGCGCTGGTCGGGCTGCTGAGCTCGGCCTGCTCGTTCGGCCCGCCGAAGGGCGAGGAGGCGGGGGCGCCGCCGAAGTTCCCGACGCCGACCGCTAAGCCCAGCGACGGCGGCGGCGCCGCGGTGGCGGCGGAGCCGATCGTGGAGGGGCTGCAGGTGCCGTGGGGGCTGGACTTCCTGCCCGACGGCACCGCGCTGGTCACCGAACGCGAGACCCGCAACATCGTGCAGATCTCGAAGAAGTACGAGAAGAAGAAGATCCAGACTATCGACGAGGCGTACTCGGAGGGCGAGGGCGGGCTGCTGGGCCTGGCCGTCTCCCCCGACTACAAGACCGACAAGACGATCTTCATCTACTACACCACCGAGGCAGACAACCGGATCGCGACGCTGACGCTGGGCGAGCGCCCGAAACCGCTCGTGACCGGCATCCCGGTCTCCGGCATCCACAACGGTGGCCGGCTCGACTTCGGCCCCGACGGCTACCTCTACGTCACCACCGGCGACGCGACCGACCGCGGTCTCGCGCAGGACAAGAAGAGCCTCGGCGGCAAGATCCTGCGGATGACCAAGGCGGGCAAACCGGCGCCGGGGAACCCGTTCAACACGCTGGTCTACTCGTACGGGCACCGCAACCCGCAGGGCATCGCGTGGGACAAGCAGAACCGGCTGTGGTCGATCGAGTTCGGGCAGAACGCCTGGGACGAGCTGAACCTGATCCAGCCGGGCCGCAACTACGGCTGGCCGCACGTTGAGGGCACCGGCAACAAGCCGCAGTACGTCGACCCGGTGGTGACCTGGCGCCCCAAGGAGGCCTCCTGCAGCGGCGCCGCGATCCTGGAGGACGTCCTGATCGGCGCCTGCCTGCGCGGCAAGCGGCTCTACCTGATGCAGCTCAACGGCAAGGGCGGCCTGATCGGCAAGCCGGAGCCGGTGCTGGTCGAGGAGTACGGCCGGCTGCGTACCGTGGTGGTCGCCCCGGACAACACGATCTGGGTCACCACGTCCAACCTGGACGGTCGGGGCCAGCCCAACCCAGGCGACGACAAGATTCTGCGGCTGGTGCTGACCGGCGACGGCGGCAACAGCAAAACCTGATCCGGGGGTACGGCTGCCGCCGCGCACCGTGCCGTAACACGCGGATTCGGCGACTCCGGGAGATGATTGGCCGATGCCTGTCAGCGAGGTACGGCGCCGACTGGGCGCGGCGGCCGCACACCCCGTGACCCTGGCCGCCGGCCGGTGGTCCCTGGTCGTGCTGGTGGCGCTGGTGGGCGCCGTGGCCGGGGTGCTGCTCGGGGGCCGGGTGCACCATGCCGTCGGGCCGTTCCAGGCGGAGTTCACGATCACACCGTCGCTCACGGGGCAGACCGAGGTGCAGATCCCGCCGCTCGGGTCGCTGATCCTGGACAGCCACGACGCACCGGCCACGCTGACCGTACGGCTGGCCGAGCTGGACCCGGGGCGCACCCGTGCCCTGGTGTCGGACCCGAAGGCGGTGGAGCGCGCCAGCGCTACCGCGGTCACCGATCTCGAGTCCGGGATGAAACGGCTCGCGATTGCCGCGGGCGGCTCCGCGGTGCTGGGCGCGCTGCTGCTCAGCCTGCTGGTGTACCGGCGGGACGTACGCCGGGTGGCCGCGGTGGGCGCTGTCGCGATCGGCATGCTGGCCGGTACGGCGGGGCTGGCGTACGTCACCTTCGACGCCCGCGCGATCGAGGAACCCCGGTACGAAGGGCTCCTCACCAATGCGCCGGCGGTGGTCGGCGACGCCCGCCGGATCGCCGACCGCTACTCCGAATACCGCGCCGAGCTGCAGCGGCTGGTGCTCAACGTCAGCAAGCTCTACACCACCGCCTCCAATCTCCCGGTGTACGAGCCCGACGGGAACACCATCCGGGTGCTGCACGTCTCCGACCTGCACCTGAACCCGACCGGGTTCGACCTGATCGCCACCGTGACGAAGCAGTTCAACGTCGACGTGGTGGTCGACACTGGCGACATCACCGACTGGGGCAGCGACCGAGAGGGCCGGCTGTACGCCTCCGGCGTCGGCACCGTGGACGCGCCGTACGTCTTCGTACGGGGCAACCACGACTCGAGCGCGATCGAACAGGCGGTCGCCGACCAACCCAACGCGATCGCGCTGGACAACCACATCGGCACGGTCGCCGGGCTCACCTTCGCCGGCATCGGGGATCCCCGGTTCACGCCGGACAAGTCCCGCGCCGACGACTACACCAAGGCCGGGCTGCGGCTGCACACCCAGACGCTGGTGGAGACCATCGAGGCCCAGCACCGCTCGGTCGACGTGGGGCTGGTGCACGATCCGGTCGGCGCCGCCCGGCTCGACGGCGTGACCCCGGTGATCCTGGCCGGCCACACCCACCAGCGCACCGTCACCCGGCTCGACGGCGGCAGCCTGCTGATGGTGGAAGGCTCCACCGGCGGCGCCGGCCTGCGCGGGCTGCAGAAGGACCAGCCGGTCACGCTCGACCTGTCGGTGCTCTACTTCGACCGCGAGACCCGCACCCTGCAGGCGTACGACGACATCAAGGTGGGCGGCGCCGGTCGCGCCGAGGTGACACTCGAGCGCCACGTCGTCGATGTCGCCCCCGGGACGCTGCCCAGCCCCAGCCCCACCAACGGCGGACGTTAAGGTCCGGCCATGGAGACCTCGCAACTGATCACCATGCTCGCCGTCCTGCTGCCGATCTCGATCTGCATCGCGCTCGCCATCACCGTCAACGACCGTAAGGCCGACGCCCGGTTCAAGCGGCTGGAGCACGACGTACACCTGATCATGAAGCATCTCGGGGTGCAGACCGCGACCGAGCAGGCGCTCGGTGCGCGCGGCGCGGAGATCGACGCGCTGCTGCGGCGTGGCCGCAAGATCGAGGCGATCAAGGTCTACCGCGAGCTCACCGGGGTGGGGTTGAAGGAGGCCAAGAACGCCGTCGACGCGTTCCAGGCCGGTCGCTGACCGGGAAACTCTTCCCTAGATGCAGCGGCGGTCAGCTGAGCTTGGTGAGGATCAGCTCGCGTACGGTCTTCGCGTCGGCCTGGCCGCGGGTCGCCTTCATCACCGCACCCACCAGCGCGCCGGCCGCCGCCACCTTGCCGTCGCGGATCTTCGCCGCGACGTCGGGGTTGGCGGCGATCGCCTCGTCGACGGCGGCTTCCAGCACCCCGGTGTCGGAGACGACCTCCAGCCCACGGGCGGTCATCACCTCTGTCGGCGAGCCCTCCCCGGCCAGCACGCCTTCCAGCACCGTACGCGCCAGCTTGTCGTTGATCTTGCCGTCGTCCACCAGCCGCTGCAGCTCGGCGACCTGCTCCGGGGTGACCGGCATCGCGGTCAGCTCGGTGCCGGACTCGTTGGCGCGCCGGGACAGCTCGCCCAGCCACCACTTGCGGGCGGCGTCCGGGCCGGCCCCGGCGGCGACGGTCCGCTCGATCAGCTCCACCGCGCCGGCGTTGAGGAGCGACTGCATCTCGTGGGCGTTGATCCCCCACTCGGCACGCAGCCTGGCCCGGCGCTCCGCCGGGGGCTCGGGCAGCGCGGCCTTCAGCTCGGCGACCCACGCCGGGTCGGGCGCGATCGGCACCAGGTCCGGCTCCGGGAAGTACCGGTAGTCGGTCGCCGTCTCCTTGCTGCGCCCGGCGGTGGTGTGACCGGTGTCCTCGTGGAAGTGCCTCGTCTCCTGGACGATCCGCTCCCCCGCGTCGAGCAAGGACGCCTGCCGGATCATCTCGCTGCGGACAGCGCGCTCCACGCTCCGTAGCGAGTTGACGTTCTTGGTCTCGGTACGCGTGCCCCACTCTTCGCCGGGCCTGTTCAACGACGTGTTGACGTCGCAGCGCAGCGAACCCTGCTCCATCCGTACGTCGGAGACGTCCAGCGAGCGGACCGTCTCCCGCAGCTCGGTGACGTACGCGCGGGCCACCTCCGGCGCCAGCGCTCCGGTGCCGGGCACCGGCTTGGTGACGATCTCCACCAGCGGGATGCCGGCGCGGTTGTAGTCCACCAGCGACTCGGTGGCGCCGTGGATCCGGCCGGTGGCGCCGCCGATGTGCAGCGTCTTGCCGGTGTCCTCTTCCAGGTGTACGCGCTCGATCCCGATCCGTACGGTCTCGCCGTTCACTTCGACCTCGAGGTAGCCGTCGGTGCACAGCGGCTCGTCGTACTGGGAGGTCTGGAAGTTCTTCGGCATGTCCGGGTAGAAGTAGTTCTTCCGCGCGAACCGGCACCACGCAGCGATGTCGCAGTGCAGCGCGAGCCCGATCCGGATGGTCGCCTCGATCGCGGCCCGGTTCGCCACCGGCAGGCTGCCGGGCAGCCCCAGGCACACCGGGCAGACCTGGGTGTTCGGCTCCGCGCCGAACTCCGTACGGCAGCCGCAGAACATCTTGGTACGGGTGCCCAGCTCGACGTGCACCTCGAGCCCGATCACCGGCTCGTACCGGGAAAGGAGGTCTTCGTAGCTGGGGAGCGTTGTCGTACTCACCCGTGGCAGCTTAGTCGGGCCGCGACCAGCACGCTGCGGCACCTCGGGGCTGGCGCGAAAAGCCGAGGGCTGGCACGAACAGCCGACAGCTGGCGCGAAAAGGCGATGGCCGGTGCGCATACCCGATGCGATCATTTCCGGCATGACTATTCCCCGGCAGATGATCCGGGCAGTCGAGGAGGGAGGTGACACCACCCGCCCGACGCTGCCGAAGATCCTGAATCTCGATGACGCGGACTCGCTCATCGACGTGCTCGACGCGCTGGCGCTGGACCCGTTCGTCACGGGCCGCCAGCCGTACGGTCGTACCGTCTCGCTGGAGCGGGTACGCCCGACCGCGTCCCTGCTACCCGACGGCGCGCGGGTGCAGCGCGACGTCACGCTCGGCGACGGCCGGCGTGCGGTGTTCGCCACCGGTACGGGCTGGACGCTGCTGGCGCAGTGGAGCCGTACCACCGACGCGAATCTCACCGTCACCGCCGTCAGCGGCGAGCTGGCGCAGTGGGTCCTCGACGAAGCGACCCGCGACGCCACGGACCCGCCGCCGCCGGACGACAGCGACAAGGTCACGCTGGGCTTCTGGTCCCTGACCCCGAACGGCGCTCACCGGCGTACCCGGGTGATCACCGCGCCCGAGTGGCACGCGATCCGCGGCAACTACGCCACCGGCGTGGCGGCCGCGGTGGGCCGGCTGATGGACGCCGAGGCGGCCGCCTGGCTCGGCAGGTCGGCCGGGATCGGCCCCGACGGCGCCACCCTGGCCGAGCTGTACGCCCTCCGCGACGGCATCGCGCCATCCGGGCCGCCGTCGCAGGCCCGCACCGGGCTGTACCTGTAAGCACGACGACGGGCCCGCCGGAATGCCGGCGGGCCCGTCCCGGGTGCTGGGTTACGCCAGCGCGGGCGGCTGCGGCAGTGTCGTGGTCGACTCCAGCGCGGCGGCGACCCGGTACATCCGGTCGTCGGCCATCGTCGGGGCCATCACCTGCAGCCCGACCGGCAGCCCTTCGGAGAGCCCCACCGGTACGGAGATCGCGGGGCCGCCGTACAGGTTGGACGGGATCGTGTAGAGGTCGGCGAGGTACATCTGGTACGGGTCCGCCGTACGCGCGCCCAGCTCGAACGCCACGAACGGCGTGGTCGGCGAGATCAGCACGTCGACCTGCTCGAACGCGCTGGTGAAGTCGCGCGTGATCAGCGTCCGCACCTTCTGCGCCTGGCCGTAGTACGCGTCGTAGTAGCCGGCGGACAGGGCGTACGTGCCGAGCATGATGCGCCGCTTCACCTCGGGGCCGAAGCCGGCCTCGCGGGTCAGCGACATCACCTCCTCGAGGCTCTTCTCACCGTCGTCGCCGACCCGCAGGCCGTACCGGACGCCGTCGAAGCGGGCCAGGTTGGACGAGCACTCGCTCGGCGCGATCAGGTAGTACGCCGGCAGCGCGTACTCGAAGTGCGGGCAGGAGACCTCGACGATCTCGGCGCCCAGCTTGGTGAGCCGCTCCACGCCTTCGCTGAACGCCGCCATCACGCCCGGCTCGGCGCCCTCGCCGGCGAACTCGCGTACCAGCCCGAGCTTGACGCCGGACAGGTCGCCGGAGGCGCCCTGGCGAGCGGCGGCGACCACCGGCGGCACCGGCTGCGGGATGCTGGTCGAGTCGCACGGGTCGTGCCCGGCGATCACCTCGTGCAGCAGCGCCGCGTCGAGCACCGTACGCGCCACAGGCCCAGGAGTGTCCAGGGAGGACGAGAAGGCGACCAGGCCGTACCGGGAGGTGCCGCCGTACGTGGGCTTGGCGCCGACCGTGCCGGTGACCGCGCCGGGCTGCCGGATCGAGCCGCCGGTGTCGGTGCCGATCCCCAGC
>JBOGDF010000204.1:0-10171 GCA_050701635.1 Micromonosporaceae bacterium
GGTGTGCGGCGGCCCCACCGCTTGCCGGGGTGTTCACACCGAGAGCAGGTCGAAGGCCCGGGTCTTGATCTCCTGCCCGTCGCGGGTCAGTGCCCGCGCGGCGCGCAGCTCGGGGGTTTTGGCGGGGGCGTAGTGAACCGGCGGAAGGGGTGTATTCCGGAACTGCGGTATTCGTCCGTTTCCTGCTGAGACACCCCTACCCGATCATGGGATCTTGCTTTCGACGACAGGACGACGTATTGACACACAGTGATCCCGGTACCACGATCGGGTCATTCCTCTACGACGCTGTGGGAAAGCAGGTGGCCGGCATGTCTCGACACGGGTCGCTGTTCCGGGTTGCTGCTGTCGTGAGCTTTTGGGCGCTGGCTGTGGCGTTGGCGCCTCCATTGGCCGCGGCCGACCAGGTACGCGACCGGGCGGCGGGTGCCAGTGCGGACGGCACTCCGCGGACTCTGGATGACGTGTTCGCCGCAGTCGCTGTGCAGGTACCAGGGTTCGCCGGTGTCGCTGTGGACGAGCGCAGCGGGCGGTTGTTGGTCTCGATGGCGGAGCCGTCTGGCAGCGTTGGGCAGGCTCAGCGCGCGCTCGTCGCGGAGCTTGGTGAACCCCGGGTGGCGCGGCTTGCCGCCGTGAGGGTCGACGTGGAGTATGACTTTCTGGAGTTGAAGCGCTGGTATGACCGGATGAGCCCGGCGGTGCTGGCACTGCCCGGGGTGGTGGTGACGGATATCGATGAGCGCCTGAATCGGTTGCGGGTGGGTGTGATCGACCCGCGTACCCACGGGGGTGAGGTGCGTGCGCTGTCGCGGCGGTTGGGGGTTCCGCCGGAGGTGCTCGTGGTTGAGCAGCACGGGCCGGTGCGGTTCGCGAGCAGCCTGCGAAACGCTCACCGGCCGATGGTCGGGGGCCTGCAGATCGAGTTTGGAGTCAGCCTCTGCACGCTTGGTTTCATCGCGGACCGGCAGGGCGTCCGGGGCTTCGTGACGAACAGCCACTGCACGATCGTGCAGGGCGGTGTGGAGGGCACTTCCTACACCCAGGGAAACCTGGTTGCGGGGTTCGAGACGGTTGACCCGGAGTACTTCACCGGTTCGGGATGCCCGGCTGGGCGAGAGTGCCGGTGGAGCGATTCCGCGTTCGCAAACATCTTCCTGGCCCAGGAGTCGTGGCGGGGACGGGTCGCGCGGCCCGCTGCCGGGTCGACGGCATGGAACGGCGTGAGCACGTTCCGGATCCGGGCCGAGGGGAACCCGCTCAACGGTGCGACCGTGGACAAGGTTGGGCGTACCACGGGATTGACGAGCGGCACGGTTCAGAACACCTGCGTCACCGTCAACGTAGTCGGCGACCCCTTCACCTTCTTCTGTCAGGCTCTGGCGACATACCGGTTGGATAGGGGTGACAGCGGCTCCCCGGTGCTTGAGCGAGACTTCGGCACCAGCTCCGACCGTACACTTGTAGGCATAACCTGGGGCAGCGTTGTGGGAGGGCCCAACGACGGCTGGGCGATATTCAGCCCGCTGCAGAACGTTCAGAGATTCGACGAGCTGGGACCAATGGCGACATGCGACGTCGCGTTCACTTGCTAGTACCGTCCCGTGGTGGTCGCTCTCTTAACCCGGACGCACGCCTAACGCCGCCACCGGTGTGTCGCCGCCTCGCCGCAGGTGTGCTCCTCGTGGCGCTGGTGGCCACGGGCTGCGGCGCCGGCCCCGACTCGGCGGCGGAAACACCATCGCCTACGGCGTCACCCGTGGAAGGCGCGATGGGTGCATTGCTGGCTGGCCGCCTTGACGGAGACCCGCGCACCGGGTGCTTGTGGGTGACCTCCACCAGAGACCGCGAGGTACGACAAACTGTCAAGTGGCCGAGCAAGTACAAGATCGTCGGGGGCCCGCTGCGCTTGGTGGACGAGCGTGGCAATGAGGTCGCGAGGGTTGGGGACTTCGTTCACGTCGGTGGTGGCTCCGGTGGCAGACACACCCGTGTCGATCCCGAGTGCAAGGTGAGCCGCGGTATCTTCATCGCCCACGATGTCGAACGCGTCGAGTCACCCGGTTGACACCTCCGGCCCGCCCTCTCACGTCTGTACGGTCCTGGGGCTTGGCCGATGGAGGGGCTGCCCGCTCGGCGATGTAGCCGGTCCAGTCTCGTTTGGCGAGCTTGACCCAGTGCACGGCGGTGTGGGGGTGGATGCCGAGCAGGTCGGCGAGGATGCTGGCCGGTAGCTGTTCGGCGAGGGCCATCAGCGCGGCGGCCCGGCCGGGTTTGGCCTCGATGCCGTGGCCGGCGAGGGCGCCGGTGAAGCCGGCACCTTCGCGGTGCTCACCGGGGTAGCGGCCTGGGAACAGCCACGCCGTGGTGGTGACGGCGCGCTGGAGCGTTCCTGGTGGCCTGTCTTGGTCTCGGAGTTGGAGCATCAGACGGGCCAGCGCTGGAGGCATGAGCGCTGGTCGGCGGTCGAGGGTGATGTAGGTGCCGTCGTCGCGTGGGTCGATGTCGGCGGCGGTGAGCCTCACGGTTCGGGTGATCGGGTTGCCGTAGAGCAGCAGGAGCGCCCCAGCGGCGCGAACGTGCAGCGGCAGGGTGGTCTCGTGCAGGCATCGGCGGAGTTGCTGCCAGCGTTCGTCTTCGCCGATTCGGAGGTGGCGGCGGCTCTGCACCGCCGGCACGCGGAGATCGCCTACGATCTTGCGGTGTCGCAGCCAGGTGACGAATCTCAGCACCAGGTAGCTGGTTGTGGTTCCTTCGGCGAGCCAGCGGTCGAGGTGGCCCTGGGTGAGGTCTTCGAGCGCGACGCCGTGCTCGTCGAGCCAGGTCAGGAACCGTAACGCCTGTGTGATCTTGCGGCGCAGGTAGCCACCGGTTGCGGAGCTGACGGGTCTGCCGCGGGCTCGACGCCGGGCGCGGGCCAACACGTCCCAGACCGCGTATGGTCTGATGATCGTCACCCGGTGGGCTGGTTGATCGGCGAGCAGCCCGTCCAGCCAGGGTATGACGCGTTCGAGGTAGTCCTGCCGTGGTTGCAGCACACCTGAGTGGACCAACAGTGACCGCAGGTATCGCACGCCCGGGCTGGGCGGCACACGGTCCAGCGCGGTGTGGGTGAGTGGCTGCCTGGTGGCGGCGAGATTGGCCAACAAGTGCCCGGTGGGTCCACGCAGCCACCGGACCACGGCGCGTGGGTTGTCCGCGGTGGTGAGCGCTTCGGCCAGCCGGGCCAGCGGACTGTCGGCGGGCGGGCCGGCGAGGATCTGCTGGACGCGTTCTCGCAGCACCCGGCGGGCGCAGCGGCCACCGGCGAACGGCTCGCACCACTGTCCACACTCGACGCACTGGAAGTCGCTGGTGGCGCCCGCGCATGGTCCGCAGACCGTTGCCCCGTCATCGCCGGTGCCGGTGAGCACGCGCCGCTGCCCGCAGGCCGGGCACGGCCGCGGGTTGGCCCGGGCGGTTTCGTAGCAGTTGCCGCAGACCGGGCCGCCGGGCCAGCGCGCGCGGATCTTGCGCCGCCGCCGGCATCGGCAGCATTCCCGCGGCGGGGTGGCCGCGGCTTCGCAGGTCGAGCAGGTCATCCGCCCGCCGGTGGTCGGTCTGCAGTGCTTCGTCTTCCCGCATGCCGAGCAGTTGGTCAGGCGCCAGCGGACGCAGCGTTCACACAGGTCCGGGGTGGTGTCGGTGGCCCTGGTGTGGATGCGGCGGATGCTGCCGCACCTGCCGCAGGCGCGTTTCGGTTTGCCGGCGCACCGGGCGCAGACCGGGCCGTCGGCGGTGCGTGCCTGCACCGGTCGCAGCCGCGCACACCGGGCACAAGGCTTCGCGGTCGCCTTCTTCCAGCAAGGCTGGCACAGCCGTCCGCCGCTCGTCCTCGCCGGCAGCGGGCTGTCGGTGCGGCCGCAGTGCAGGCAGCCCGGCACCCGGACCTCGTGGAAGCCTTCCTCAGCCAGGAGTTTGGTGAGCCGCAGCAGCGACGGCGGGCCGTCGGACCTGCCGGAGGTCAACGCGTCGAGGTGGTCGGCGAGGTGCCGCGCCAGCTCGTGCAGCGCCCGGTGGCTGCCGGTGACGCGCTCAACAACCACAGCGGCGGCGTCTACGTCGATGCCGGTGAGGGCGCCCGCGATAGCTTCTGCGCATTCCCGAACCCGGTCGTGGTTCAACCCCTGCCCGCCCGGTGGCATCAGGTCCCTTTCGGGCGGCGGATCGTTGTCCGCCGCACCCGCGCCTCCGCGCTCTCACCGCCCGCACCGCTGGCGGCCTTGGCCACGGGGGCGTTGACGACCTTGATGTCGATCAGGTCGTTGGGGGCGCAGTCGAGGATGTCGCACAGCGCAGCGAGGGTGTCCATGCTCAACCGCTGCGGAGGCTGGGTGACCAGCCGGAACACCTGCTCCCGGGACAGGTGCACCCCGCGTTCGGTCAGCAGCGGCACCAGCTCGGAGGTGGCGAACATGGCCTTCTCGGCCATCCGCAGCCGCAGCCGCCACTCGTATCCCATCTTGCGGATCACCGCACCTCTCCTTCCCACAGGTCACCCTCGCCCTGGCGGCGCAACGCCCGAGCGAGCAGCCGGTTGCGGTACTCGTCGGACACCGCCGAATAGATCGCCGTGGTCGCGGCATACTCGTGCCCGACCTGGTCTTGCACGAACTTCTCCGGGTAGTCGAACTCCAGCAGGTGCGTCACGTACGAGTGCCTCAAAGAGTGCAGATCGAGCGCCTCATCGAGGCCGGCGTCGCGGCGGGCGTGCTCGAACGCCTCGTTGATGCCGCGGCGAGCAAGCCGCCCCCGTCGCTCGGTCACCCACAGCGCCGGATGTTTACCCGGCGCGAACCGTGGCCGCAACTGCTCGACCCACTGCTGCAGCAGCGGCACGATCCAGTCCATCTCCGGCACGGTGAGCACCGTGCGTCGCCGGGGCGGGCTGCCGTTGGCGCCCTTGCCCCACCGCACGAACAGCGCACCGAACCGGCCGAACTGCTTCACGCTCGGGTTGTGCCGTAGGTCAGCGTTGTCCAGGCCCCACACCTCACGGCGGCGCAACCCGAACGCGTACACGGTCTTGAGCAGCACCGCGTCGCGGTGAGCGGACAACGCGCCCTTCCGCCTCCGTTTGCGGATCTGCTCCACCCGCGCGTCGGCGGCGTCGAACAGCGCCTGCACCTCCTCGTAGGTCAACGGGCGTCGTCCCGGCTGCCCCTCGAAGTCGGCCGAGTGCACCACGGTGTTCCACTCATCCAGCAGCTGCCGCGGCACGCCCCCAAACCGGCTCTCGCACTCCGAATCCCACCCGTAGCGGGAGTCGCTGACATAGGCCAGGAACAACCGGAACGCCACCTGATACGTCCGCGCGGTGGCCACCGTGATCGGCCGCGGCCCTGACCGCAACGAGTCGAAGAACGCCTCCACCTCGGCGACCGTCCACTGCCACGGATAGAGGTTTGAGAACGCCGCCAAGCCGACGAACCAGCCACAGCCGGCTGCGGATCGTGCTGTCCTGCAGGAAACGCACCCGCTGCTGCCGCGCCCATCCCTCCAACATCGCCTCGAACACCGCCGGCGCCGGATCCAGCGGCACCACATTCTCGGCCAGCACCAGACGCGCCGCGCCCGGAAGATCAACCCCCTCGGTCACGTTGCATCCAACGCAGCATCGTTGAATCGGTTACGCCTGGCCGTCGTGTCGCCTCATCTACCAGCACAAACACAGCGATCATGTCGCCACGGTCGGCTTCACGAAGCTCAGCCCGCGCTTACACCGAACCTGCGATATGTTGCACTCAACGCAACACCGCTCGTTTGTCGACGTACTCGGTGATGGCCTGGTACCCGGCCCACCGGGTGCCCTTGATCGCCGCCTGGGTGTCCGCGTCCCGCAGCAGGTACCGCAGCGCCCCGGACCGCTGAAGGTGGTTGTTCTTCTTCACCGGCGAGGGGTTGGGCTCCAGGGGCCACAGCTGACTGACGATCTTGTCGAACTCGGCCATGGCGAGCTGCTCGTTGAGCATCTTCTCGGCCTCGGCCTGGAAGGTGTCGAAGTGGTCCCACATCAGCCCGACCGCTTCCCGGCATTGGGAGATCTGGGCCTGCACGTTGGAGGTGTGCCGGAAGCTGTAATACCCCACGGAGGACGCGAACGCGGCGCGTTGGGTGTTCGCGTTATCTGGCGTGAATGACCCTGGATTGTGTGTTTCGGCTGGTAGCCCTCTTGCGGACGGGTTCCGTAAGAGGGCTACCAGCTAGTCGACATCTCCACGGGGTTCTTTGGTGCCGGTGGTGGCGGCGGCGAGGCCGGCGACGGCAAGGAGTAGAGCGACGGCGATGGCCGGGAAGTCGTTGTCGTGGCGTACTGGCCAGTCCCACGGCGGAAGGGTGCTGCGTGGGTCGCCCATTGTGGTGGCGGCGAGGAGCCACAGGCAGGGCAATAGCCATGCTAGGCGTCCACCGATGAGGCGGGCGCCGAGCAATGCCAGCCCGAGCAGCCCGATGAGATTGCGGATTGCGGCGAGCGGGCCGAAGGCTCCCTGAAGTTGGCTGGCCAGCGCGGTGATCGCCAGAGCGCTGCCGGTGGCGAGTGCGGCGATTTGCCCGAGCCGCCAGAGCGGCAGGGAACGGGCGGCCGTGAGATCGAAGTCGTGCAATGGGGATCGCAGCGACAGGCCGATCAGACACGCCGACGCGAGTGGGAGGAAGAGGAGCCAGGGAAGGCCCACGTCGCTGTGTTCGTTGACGCGCAGCTCGGCCGCGCCTATGGTGACGCCGGCCGCGTTGACGGCGAGCAGGGCGCCTGCGGTGGCGAGCAGGCGGCGGCTGCGGACGAACAGTCGCAGCCCGGTCATCGGAAGTCCTCGGCCGTCAGCTCGCAATCGATCAGCTCTTCGTAGTGCGCTGCGAACCACTCCCGGCGCTTCGATTCGGGCAGCGCGGCGAACCACCTCAGGCTGCTTTGCTGCTGCGGCCGTAACGCCGTGATGTCCAGCGGGCCGCCGCTTAGCCAGGCGAACACCATCCGCTGGTGGAACGAGTAGTCGCTGGCCCGCTCATCGGTAACCCCCGGTGGCGGACACTCGCGTGGCTTGATGGTGGCCCACAGATACTCTTCGACGGCCACATGGGCGTTGCCTGCGCCTGACGGAAGGTAGCTGATGGTGAAGCCGCCATCGCCTGGGGCTTGTCGTTGTTCGACGCGGCTGAAATCGGCGGGGGTGCCGGCCACTCGCTCGTGCAGCGCCAGGAACCCTCGGCGCAGCGCGGGCAGCTCGCTGGCGAAGGCGGGATGCACGCACACCTGCGGCTGCGTTGACGTGCACTGGTAGCTGAAGCCTGCTTGCTGGGTATAGAAGCGCTGATCTTGCTGGACGACCGTAGTCGCGCCGAGACCGGTCAGCGCGAGGCCGGCCACGAGGAAGGTGGCACTCGGGAGCCGCCGCCCTGTCGGAAGCAGCATCCACAGTGCTGCGATGGCCGTGGCCAGCCCTGCATACCAGGCGAGCTGGCCGGCGAGCAGCGTCGTGTTCAGCTGGTGGAAGACATCCGCTTCTGCGACGGTCACCGGCGACAGGAAATACCACCACTCGCCCCATTGCGAGAGGTTCCACCCGGCGAACACGTACGCCAGGATCGTGACCGTCGGTGGCCACCACGGCCGCGGCACTGCGCGTCCGGTGACGTAACCGGCGATGACATGCAGCACCAGACCAGCTCCGCCGGTCGCTACCCATAGCCAGTTCGGGCCACCCCATGTGGCGCCGCCCGTTGCGGTCTTCGTGAACACCGCAACGGCCACCGCCAGGTACGCCACAACGGACCAGGCAAGCGCGGCCGCCAACTCCATCACCGGACCCGCCAGCGGGTGCCGGGCGCCCAGCAGCCGCAGGTATCCGGTGCGGCGGCGTCGCTCCCGGCTCGCAGCCCATGCCGCCAGGCCCGCCGCGAGCGGACCCGCGAGAAACACCGACGTCACCACCGCCGAAGTGGCGTTGTCCCAGACCGAGAACCCGGACCACAACGTGGAAAACGCCGCGGCCGCAGGGACAACGAACAGCAGCGGGAGCGCCACCAGGGCCGCGCTGCGCCGAAGCTCGTGCCGCAGCGCGGTCATCACGACCCACCAGCGAGCACGGTGCTGTAGCCGCGCTCCAATTCGGTGTCCCCCGCGGCGGCGGCGTCGGCCGCCGCCTGCAGCTCGTCGGGGGACCCGCGGAACACCAACTCGCCGTCCGAAAGCACCTGCACCTCGTCGGCGACATGCCGCACGTCGTCGACAATGTGCGTGCTGACCAGGAAAGCGGCCTCGCCCGCCATTCGCCGTACCAGGGCCCGGAACTGCATCCGTTGACTTGGGTCCAGTCCCACCGCGGGCTCATCCATCACCACCAGTTCCGGCTCATGCACGATCGCCTGGGCGATGGCGACCCGCCGCAGCATGCCGCCGGAGAGGGTCTTCATCTTGCTGTCCGCCCGGACTGAGAGGTCGACCATCTCCAGCGCTCGTGCCGCCGCTGGGGCGATCTGCCGTTCGGGTAGCAACTTGAGCCACGCCGCGTACTCGACGAACTCGCGGGCGGTGAAGGAGGGGAGGTAGCCGAAGTGCTGCGGCAGGAACCCGACGCGCCGCCGGATCTCCCGTATGCCCGCTGAGCGGGTCGCATCCAGCCCGAGGACCTTCAGCGACCCGCCCGCCGGTCTGCGCAGGGTTGCGATGGTCTCCAGCAACGTGGTCTTGCCGGCCCCGTTCGGCCCGAGCAGCACGGTCACCCCTGCGGGCACCTCGACCTGTAGGTCTCGCAGCACCCAGTGGCTGCCGTACCGCTGTGCCAGCCCGGCGGCCTCCACCACGAAGCCCATCACATCTCCCCGCTGTCTAGCCACGTTCGCTGCACTTCGCAGCCGTTAGCACACGCGATACGATTTGTGGCTGGTGTCGTCGTAGTCGGTGTAGTTCCTGAAGTAGGTCCTCCCGTAGTAGGTTGCGGTCCGCCAGCCGTTGTCGCATCCGGACACGCTAGCCCGATAGTAGGTCTGGTATCCGGGGTCGGAACTCTTCATCGCCACGGGGTCCGGCCGGAACGCCAGGTCCTGCTTGATCTCCACCTCCAGCACGCGGTAGGTGCCGCTGCTTAGGCATGTGCCCTCGCCGATCGCGTGGAGCACGCCGCCGGAGTGCAAATTGAAGTGGGTGGTGTCGTGGCCGCACCCGGATGGGCCCGCGAACGCCGCTGTTGCCGGCGCCGCGCCCGCCAGGGGTTCCCAGCGCGCAGGACGCCAGGAACATGGCTGTCGCTCGTAACTTGGTCATGCCGACCTCCTTGAGCGGTGAGCAGGTGGCAACTGCGCCATCGAACTCGATGGCACCTGTTCCCCAGAATGCGGGACGCGCGCCAGGATTCCCCCTTTAGACGGCGCCCCTCAGTGACAGAAAGGTGCGTCGACGCCAGCGATCCGCACCCGGACTTGGCTCCACCCCACCCCCGACCCGGATGGCCGGCAAGGAAGCTCACCCAGCACCCGATCACGAAGCGCGTACACATGCCTACTCTGCGAATCGGCCGATGTCAATGAGCTTCGCGGTCAGAAAGTAGCTTGACGGAAAGCGCCGACTACGCGGCGCGTCTCTACTGGTTGGCGGTGCGCCAGGCTTGCCATATCTCTCGGGTGGAGCCGGCCTCGGTCGGGGACGGGGATGCCGTTGGCGCGGGCCCAGGCGCGGACTTCGGCGGTGGTTGGTTCGGGGCGTTCGGTGCGTCGTGGAGTTCGGTCGTTGCGGTGTGAGCGATCGCGGCGCCCCGCCAGGTGCATGAGCACCTGCTCGACGATGTCCGGGTCGGCAGGCCATTCCTCGGCTGGCACGGGGTAGCAGTACAGCGCATTGGTGCGCGGCCAGGTGCCCGAGGTGCGGAACACCATCCCGTCGTCGAGAGGCAGCCGCAGCAGATACGGCAACCTCCACCAGTTCGGCGGGGCGCCAGCCCGTCCGCACAGGGCCGTTCGGCGCTTGGACAGCACCCATGAAGACAGCCGGGTTAGACACGATTTGGACACCAGGGGAGGTTGTCCCGGATCTCGTGGAAGTTGAGGTGGCGGTCCCCCACCTGAAGCCTGCCTGGTGGTAGGTCTCGGGTGAACCGCCAAGAACACCACGAGAGATAGGGGACCGCCGTGACCAAGGACT
>JBOGDF010000205.1:0-10163 GCA_050701635.1 Micromonosporaceae bacterium
GCGCCGCTACCCGCCGCGCCGCGCCGCCACCCGCCGCCCCGCGCCACCCCGCCGGGGACTAGGAATCTAGTTTCAGGATCGATACCCTGCATGGAAGGTTTTCTTCGGTGCCAGAGTGCTTTTGGGGAGGACTCATGCGCGCACCATCTCGTCTTCGTATGCCCGCCGCGCTGGCGGGCGCCGTACTCGCCGGTGCTCTGTCGGTGGTCGCGACCGGCTCACCGGCCCACGCCGCACCCGCGTTCCAGATGCCGTTCCGCTGTGACCAGGTCTGGAGCGGCGCGACGTACAGCGGTCACAGTCCGCCGCAGGCGGTCGACTTCAACCGGACCAACGACCTCGGCGACGCGGTCACCGCGTCCGCGTCCGGCACGGTCACCCGGGTCGAGAGCGAAGGGAACGTCAGCTACGGGCTGTGGATCGAGATCGACCACGGCGGCGGCTGGCGCAGCCGGTACGCCCACCTGTCCGGCGAGATCGTCTCGCTCGGCATGTCGGTAGTGCGCGGCCAACAGATCGGGTCGCTGGGCAACACCGGTGGCTCCACCGGGCCGCACCTGCACTACGAGCAGCGCTACAACGGCAGCCCGGTGCGGATCCAGTTCAACGGCAGCTACATCTACTACTACGGCACCCGCAGCTACACCAGCCGCAACGCGTGCATCGGGCCGGCCGGCACGGTCAACACCGCCGGCGCCGCGCTGACGGTACGCACCGGTGCCAGCACCAGCTACGGCGCGATCGGGTCGGTGCCGGACGGCGGCACGATCTACATGACCTGCCAGAAGACCGGTCAGACGGTCACCGGCACGTACGGCACCACGAACTGGTGGGACAAGGTCGGCGCCGGATTCGTCTCCGACGCGTACATCTTCACCGGCTCCGACGGGAGGGTCGCCCCGCTCTGCTGAGCGGTCGGGCGGGGCCCCCGGTCGGGGGCCCCGCCGCCAGCGTCAGTCGCGCTCGTTGAGGCGGCGTTCGAACTCCTCGGTGATGCGTCGTTGCAGGTCAGCGAGCTCCTCGTCGGTGAGCTTGGACAGGTCACCGGAGCCCTTGCCGCCGGCGCCGTAGTCGGTGCCGACACCCCGCCCGTCGCGATCGGCGAGGCTGCCGCAGCGGATCACGGTGCCGTCGGAGCGGTGCAGGCAGGTGGCCTTGTCGCCCTTGAGGGTGCCGGTGCCGGAGACCCGGTAGAGGATGTTCTGGCCGGTGCCGAGCGTGGCGGCCCAGGAGTCCTCACCGGTCGGGATCACCTCGTACACCTTGATGTTCTGCCAGTTCGGGATGTCCTGGTAGTCGGCCTTGATCTTGTCGACGATCGCCTTCGGGGACACCCAGTCGGGGTCGAGCCGGTGGATGGTGGCCGGGGCGAGCGCGCCGGCGCGGGCCTTCGCCGGGACGATCGAGATCACGCTGATCGAGGTGGCGGAGCCGCGACCGGTGAGCGGCGTGGCGTACACGCTGCCCTGGTCGGTGTCGAGCGTGAACTCGCTGTCGTTGCCGGAGTTGACCTCGTCGTCGGGCAGCTCCCAGCCGGCCCGGTTGAAGAACCAGTCGCCGAAGCTGCCGAGCGCCACGCTCGCGGAGCGTTGCGTCGAGGCGAGCGAGAGCGGGTACGCCGGACCCGGCACGTTCGCGGTGTCGGAGATCGTGATCTCGCCGGTCTCCCCGTCGTAGATCGCCACCCCTGCGGGGCGTTCGGTGACGATCAGCCAGCCCTCCTGCTCCTTGAGCGGCACCACCACCTTCGGGGTGTCGCCGTCGCAGTACGCGAACACGTCGTCGGCGTCCCAGGACAGCCAGCGCGCCTGCGAGGCGATCTTGCGGCCCAGATTGTGCGTGAACACGCCGCCGATCCGGGCGTCGGCCGCACCGGAGAATTCGCACCGGCGGTCGGGTGCGCCGCGGCCCTGGAACGGGATGTTCTGGGTCAGCACCGTCTCGTACCCGGACAGCCAGCCGCGGCGGGCCACCAGCGTGGAGAACCGGTCGTCGCGCGGCAGGTACGAGGTGTCGGTGATGTCGCCGGGTACGTCACCCAGGTTGGGCCGAGCCATCGCCTCGGCGACCTGGAACGGCGCCCGTTCGCTGAGCTGGTGGCCGCTGTCGGTGACCACCAGGCTCTCGGCGTACTCCTTGTCCTGCTGGTACGAGTGGTAGACGCCCCAGGCGATCAGCAGCGGCACCCCGATCACCGCGAGGGTGATCAGCATGCCGGCCATCGAGTCGTAGTAGAACAGCCGGTCGTACAGCCAGATCAGCAGCGGCACCGTGCCCAGCATCGCGAGCGGGATCAGCAGGAAGAGCGCCTTGCGCAGCTCCCACCAGGCATGGGTCGAGTAGTACGGCGTCAGCCACACCAGCAACGCGAGTCCGGCCACGGCGGCCAGCGCGTACAGGGCACGGCGCATCGTCATGGTGATCTCCCCGTGGATGAATGGCCGGCCCGTCGGCCGGCCGGTTCTGTGATGGCCCGGCGGGTCAGCGGGCGGAGTCGGGTGGCATCAGCTTGACGCCGACCCCTCGTACGGTGTGCAGGTAGCGGGGCTGCGCGGCGGTCTCGCCGAGCTTGCGGCGCAGCCACGACACGTGCACGTCGATGGTCTGGTCGTCGCGCCCGTACGGCTGGTGCCAGACCTCGGCGAGCAGCTCGCTGCGGCTGACCACCCGCCCCGGCCGGGAGGCCAGGTACGCCAGCAGGTCGAACTCCCGGCGCGAGAGCTGCAGCGGGTTGCCATCAAGGCTGGCTTCCCGCGCGTCGGGGTCGATCTGCAGGCCGCCGACGCTGAGCTGGGCAGCGGTCGCTTCGTTGCCGGCACGGCGCAGCACCGCGCCGATCCGGGCGGCGAGATGGTCGGCGGAGAACGGTTTGACGACGTAGTCGTCGGCGCCGGCCTGCAGCAGCCGTACGATCTCCACCTCTGAATCGTGGGCGGTGGCGATGATGACGGGCACCGTGGAGACGGCTCGGATCATGCGCAATACGGACCCACCGTGCAGATCGGGCAGGCCGAGGTCCAGTACGACCACCGCGGGCTGCCAGTCGGTCACTTCACGCAAACCTGACATGGCGTCACCACAGGACCGCACAGTGTAGTCGCGATCGCTCAATGCACGTACCAAGGCGAGCCGAATCTCGGTGTCGTCCTCAATGAGTAGGACTTTCCCCATACCGGTCAAACTACTGTCTCAGGCAGAATGGCGACCGTGCGACGGGCATCAGGGTCAATGTTGGCAGCCTGGCTCCTCGCCACCATCGGTGCTGTCGGGGTGGCGTGGGTCGGCGTGCATCCCGTTGCCGACCTCGGTCTCGCCGAGCGCCCGCGGGTGCCGCAGCCGCAGGTGCCGGCCTCCCCGACGTACGGCGGCGGCAACGGTCTCTCCGATCCCTCCGCGCCCGGTAGCGGGTCGGACAGCCCCAGCGCCAACCCGACCTCGCCCCGACCGGGGATGACCCGTTCGAAGCTGCCGACCAGGTCGCCGACCGGCAAGCCGAGCTCACCGAAGCCCTCGGTCACGCCGAGCACCGGGCCTTCCAGCCCGCCGCCGACGTCCGGCGACCCGTTCTACCGCGACGCCTCCACCGAGGGCGGCACCGCCACCTTCGAGTACACCGAGTCGTCGTCCGGCACGGAGGTGTACGTGGTCGACGCGGCGGCGTACCCGGGCTGGGAGATCAGCGCGTACCGCTACACGCAGGACTGGGTGGCGGTCGAGTTCACCAGCTACGACCACGTCTCCACCGTCCACGCGTACTTCGACGAAAAGGGCTACAGCTACCTCGAGGTCTACGAGGAAGACACCCGCTGACCTCAGCTCCGTGCACGAGGATCAAGGAAGCCGCCTCAAGCGCGCCCGATCAAACCCTTAAATCCTCCTTTGGTACGCCGTCCGCGCCGACACCGTGGGCCCGGTCACGGAAGCCTGGGCCGCACCCGCGGGCGGGCGTACGGTGGTGACATGACCCAGTCGAGGCTCTCCGCCACGGAGTTCGCTTCCTGGGTGGTCCCCGCCCTCCCGCTGTACGGCAACGACCACAGCCGCGGGGATCTCGCCCCGTAACCCGTCTCCCTGTATCGCCGGTGCCGCGTCGTGCGGGCCGGCGGTGTCGCGTACCCCCGACTCTTCTCGCGATCCAGGGAGACCCGGATGTCCACAATGGACTTCATCCGTGCACTGCCCAAGGTGGAGCTGCACCGGCATCTGGTCGGCGCCGCCTCGCCGGCCGGGCTGGTACGCGGCGCCGACGACATCCGTACCGTGGTGGTCGGCCTGGCCCGCGACCTGGCCACCCAGCACGTCCGGTACGCCGAGGTGATGGTCGCGCCGTACCTGCACCGTACGTTCGGGATGGCCGACGCCGAGCTGCTCGACGGGCTGGCCGAAGGCCGCAAGCAGGCCGCCGCCGAGCACGGCGTCGCGTTCGCGTGGATCTTCGACATCCCCGGCGAGTACGGCCCGCCCGCCGGTCACTCCACAGTGGAGCTCGCGGAGCGGGCCCAGCCGGACGGCCTGGTCGGGCTCAGCCTGGCCGGGGTCGAGCACGGCGTACGCCGCCGCGACTTCGCCGGAGTGTTCGACCGGGGGTTCGCGCTCGGGCTGCACAGCGTGCCGCACGCTGGCGAGACCGCCGGCGTCGGCGAGATCTGGGACGCCGTACGCCACCTGCGCGCCGAGCGGGTCGGCCACGCGGTGAGCGCGGTACGCGACCGGCGCCTGCTCGATCACCTGGCCACGCACCAGATCACCGTCGAGGTGTGCCCCACCTCGAATCTGCGTACCGGCGCGATCGCCTCGCTCGACGACCACCCGGTACGGCGGCTGCTGCGCGCCGGGGTGCCGGTCGCGGTCAGCACCGACGCCCCGCCGACGTTCGGCGCCACGCTGTGCGAGGAGTACGCCCACGTGGCCCGGATCGCCCGCCTCGACCACGCCGGCATCGCCCGCCTCGCCGCAGGCCGCCCAACCCTCCCACTTGGGAGGCTGACGGCAGCCCGACACGCCGTGCCGCTCGGCGTGTCGACCTGCGCTCAACCTCCCAAGTTGCGGCGGGTTAGAGGCGCGCCAGCGCGTGCTGGAGGGGGTCGAGGCCGATCGAGCCGAGGTCCAGCGCCTTGCGGTGGAACGCCTTGAGGTCGAAGTTGGGGCCGGCCCGGCGCTCGGCGTCGGCCCGGGCGGCCAGCCAGATCCGCTCGCCGACCTTGTACGCCGGCGCCTGCCCGGGCCAGCCCAGGTAGCGGTCCAGCTCGAACCGCAGCGTCGGCTCGTCCATCCGGCCGTGCGCCAGCAGGAACTCCCAGCCCAGCTCCGGGGTCCAGCGCTCGCCCTCGTGGAAGCCGGTGCCGGCGGGGATCGGCAGCTCCAGGTGCATCCCGATGTCGATGATCACCCGGGTGGCGCGGAACGCCTGCGCGGCCAGCATCCCGAGCCGGTCGCCCGGGTCGTCGAGGTAGCCGAGGTCGGACATCAGGCGCTCGGCGTACAGCGCCCAGCCCTCGCCGTGGCCGGACACCCAGCAGATCTTTCGCTGCCACCGGTTGAGCAGCTCCTGGCGGTACGCCGTCTGCCCGATCTGCAGGTGATGCCCCGGTACGCCCTCGTGGTACACCGTCGTCGTCTCGCGCCACGTGCTGAATTCGTTGATGCCGGTCGGCACCGACCACCACATCCGCCCCGGGCGGGTGAAATCCTCGCTCGGCCCGGTGTAGTAGATGCCGCCGGTGCTGGTGGGCGCGATGCAGCACTCGATGCGGCGTACCGGCTCGGGAATGTCGAAGTGGCTGCCGTGCAGCTCGCTGACCGCCTTGTCGGCGAGCTGCTGCATCCAGTCCCGGAAGGCTTCCTTGCCGCTGATCCGGCGCGCCGGGTCGGCGTCGAGCTGCGCGACCGCGGCGTCGATCGAGTCAGCGCCCAGCTCGCCCGCCACCGACACCATCTCGGACTCGATGCGGTGCAGCTCGTCCCAGCCCCAGGCGTACGTCTCTTCGAGGTCGATCACGGCGCCGAGGAACGTACGGGACGCCAGGGCGTACCGGTCGCGGCCCACCGCGTCCTTCTCGGGGGCCTGCGGCAACAGCTCCTTGGAGAGGAAGTGGCCGAACTCGGCGGTCGCGTCCGCCGCCGCCTGCGCCGCCTTCTCCAGGTCGGTACGCAGCCCGCCCTCCGCGTCGAGCCGGGCGACCAGCTCGCCGTACACGTTGTCCTTCTGGGAGTCCGACCAGTCGTCGGCCTGCTTCGCGCAGGCGAGCACCTGCCGGCGCGCCGAGACCATGCCGTCGGCGGCCGCCGTACGCAGCGACTCGGTGTAGCCGGCGAGCGCGCCGGGCACCTTCGCCAGCCTGGTCGCGATGCTGCGCTGCGCCGCCTCGCCCTCGATCGGCATCAGGTCGAAGACCATCCGTACGTGCTGCAGCCCGCTGTCGATCACGCTCAGATTGCTGGTGACCAGCCCGGCGTCGTACTGCTCGATGTGCAGCCCGAGCCGCTCGTTCATCGACTCCACGGCGACCCGTTCCGCCTCGTCGGCGGGCTGCACCTCGGCCAGCGCGGCGAGCGTACGCCGATCCAGGTCGGCCGAGGCGGCGAGCCCGGCGGGGGAGAGGTCGGTCATCTCGTCGTCGTGACCGGAGATTCCGGCGAAGGTGGCGCTCAGCGGGTCGCGCCCGGCCCACTCCTCGACGTAGCTGTCAGCGATCTGTTGTATGCGCGTCACGCCTGGACGATACGTGACCGGCACCGGCCTCCCACAAATCCTTACCGGACGGTTAGAGTGCCCTCCGCCCGTGGCCCACGTTCTCGGGAAGTGCGGCCCACCGACTCTAGGGAGTTAGGGCGTGTCCACGACGTTGCGTGCGGTGATCGCGGTGGCGCTGCTGGTCGGGTTCTACGTCTTCGCGTTCGCCGTCGTCGGAGTGGTCGCTGCGGTCGCCTTCTGGGCCTGGACCACCCACCCCGGAGCCGCCGCAACCAAGATCACCATCGCGCTGGTGGTCGTGGTGGTGGCGCTGGTACGCGCGATCTGGGTGGTCAACCGCAAGCGACCGGCCGAGGAGTACGGCATGCCGCTCACGCCGCAGCAGGCGCCCGACCTGTGGGCCACCGTACGGGTGCTGGCCCGTGAGGTGGACACCCGCGCTCCGGACGAGATCCGGCTGGTCGCCGACGTGAACGCGGCGGTCAGCGAGAAGGCGACGCTGCTCGGACTGCGGGGCGGCACCCGTACCCTCTACGTCGGTCTTCCGCTGTTGCTGGGGCTGACCGTGAGCCAGCTGCGGTCGGTGCTGGCGCACGAGCTGGGCCACTACTCGCGCAGCCACACCCGGCTCGGCGAGGTGACCTACCGGGGCCGGGCCACGGTGCTCAGCACCGTCGAGCGGCTCGGCCGCCGTTCGGTGATCGGCTGGCTGTTCAAGGGGTACGCGTACCTCTACCTGCTGGTCTCCCAGGCGGTGAGCCGGCGCCAGGAGTACGAGGCCGACCGGGCGTCGGTACGCGTCGCCGGCCGCGACACCGCCGGCGCCGCGCTGCGCGAGGTACGCGTGGTCGACGCCGCCTGGGGCTTCTTCGCCGACAACTACGTCGGGTACGCCCTGGAGTCCGGCTACGCCCCGAGCGACCTGTTCGGCGGCTTCGCGCAGCTGCTGCGGGCGCGCTCCGAGGAGCTGGCGGGGGTACGCGACGCGCCACCCGACAACGACCGCTCCCGGTGGGACTCGCACCCGAGTCTCGCCGAGCGGCTGGCCGCCATCGAACGGCAGCCCGAGGTGGTGGTCCCCGCCGACCAGCGCGCCGCGGTGACGGTGCTGGGCGCGGTGGACTTCTGGCTCGCGCAGGCCCAGCGCGAGCTGCTCGACCTGGGCGACCGTACGGTGCTGCCCTGGGAGCAGCTGACCGCCGAAGCCGTGCGGGAGCGGCAGCGGCGTGAGGCCGGCGTGCTGCACCGGGTCGCCGCCCGGATCACCGGCGGTACGCCCGCGCTCGCCACCACCCTGGACGCTCTCGCCGCCGACCGGTACGAGGAGCTGTTCGCCGAGCTGGTCCGGCTGCGCGGCCAGTCGCTCGACGCCTCGGCCTCCAGCGAGGAGCTGCGCGGCTCGCTGGCCAGCGAGATCGTGGCGCGGCTGGCCTCCGGGCTGGCGGTCGCCGCGGTGGACTCCGGGGCGGCGTACTACCGGCACTCCTGGACCGGCCCGGCGGAGCTGACCGCCGTACGGTCCGGCCCGCTCGACCTGGACCGGTTCGGCGAGTACGCCACCGATGCGTACCGGGAAGCCCGGTACGTGCCCGAGCTGCGCCGGCTGCTCGCGGCCGCGCAGATCAGCGAGTGGCCGCCGGCCGGCGCGGCCACCAGCGCGACGCCGACCGCCGCCGGAGCCGAGCTGGTGGCGGCGGTGAGCGACATCAAGGTCAACGGTGTGCTGCGCGACCTGCTGGTGCTCGACACCGGGCTGATCTCCGTGCCGCATCCGGGCAAGACGCGCTCCGGCGATCCGAAGGCCCGGCTGGGCCGGCTCGCCGCCTCCGGCGCCCCGTCCACCCTGGCCGGCCTGGAGGGCAACTGGTTCCTGCCGTACGAGGGGATCGGCGAAGTGGTGATCAAGCGCAAGCTGCCGCTCACCTTCCACCTGATGCTGCGCGACGGGCAGACCGTGGAGCTGCGGCAGACCCTGGACTCCGAGGAGCTCGGCGAAGGCTTCGCCGCGCTCGGCAGCGCGCTGGGGCCGATGCTGCGGCGGTGATCGGACGCCGCGGCTGCCGGAAAGTGATCTGAAACCCTGTGAAACCCGGTGAGGGGCATTGCCCGGATTTGGTGGTACTCGCTATGTTCGTGCGGGCAGTTCCTCGTGGGCGCCGCGGACCGCGGTGGGGGCAGGAGCTGGGAAGGGCATCTGAGCTTGATCACCATCCGTGCTGCGCTGGCAGTGGCGCTGCTCGGTGGGTACTGGTATGGGCGGTACCTGACCGGGTGTGCGCTGGTCGTGCTGAGCGGGTGGCTCTGGATCACCAACCCCGGGATGTCCGCGGCGCTGCTGAGCGCGGTCGCCGTACCGCTGGTGGTCCTCTCGGCCAGAGCTTCCCGGGTGGTACGCGGTTCCGCCGTCGACGAGCCGTCCGGCACGGTGATCCCGCAGCGCGCCGACTCGATGCTGTGGACCGAGGTGCGCAGCCTGTGCGAGCGGCTGGACGTACGGGTCCCCGACGAGGTGCGCCTGGGCGGCGAGCCGATGGTGGTGGCCTGGCAGCGGGCGAGTCGCCTGGGGCTGACCGCCGGCTTCCGCGGTCTGTACGTCGGGCTCCCGGCACTGGTCGGGCTCTCCCCGGCGCAGCTGCGCGCGCTGCTCACCCACGAGCTGGCCCACGACGCCCACCAGGCCGGCCGGCTGGTGGCGGTGTGCCACCGGGCGCGCGCCACGCTGGGCCCGATGCTGGCCGTACGGCCGCGTACCACCGGTGTGGTGTTCGCGGTCTGGGCGCGGCTGTTCCTGGCGCTCGAGGCGCCGGTGAGCCGGCACCAGGAGCTGCTCGCCGACCGGGCCGCGGTCGCGGTGACCAGCCGCGCCAGCACCGCCGGCGCGCTGCGTGAGCTGCCGGTACTCGGGGTCGCCTGGCGCCGGTACGTCACCGAGGTGATCGCCCCCGCCGCCCGCTCCGGGTACGCGCCGCTGAGCCTCACCGACGGCTTCGTACAGGTACGCGCCGCCTGGAGCGAGGAGCTGGAGCAGCTGCGTACGGTCCCGCAGGAAGAGGCGCGGCCGGGCTGGGACGTACACCCGGCGCGGCTGGAGCGGCTGCATGCGATCGACCTGGCGCCGGAGTCTCCGGGCGGCGCCGAGCTGGTCGAGCTGCGCCCGAAGCGGTCCGCCGTGGTGCGCGAGGTGGAAGGCGACGTGATCGGCGGCGGCGAGGTGCGCCGGCTGCCCTGGGACGAGTTCTGCGCCACGATCGCCAGCGAGCCGCTGCGGGCCGAGGTCGCCGAGCTGTACGCCGCCGCCGGCGAGGTGGCGTCCACCGGCCCCGGCGGCGTGATCGAGCACGGCAAGGCGGGGCTGGACACCGTACTGGGGTTGATCGAGCGGGGCGCGCTGCCCGAGCTGGAGCAGCGGCTGCAGCCCCCGGTGCGCGGGCTGCTCGCGGTGGCGTTCGCGCTCGCCGCGGTGGACGGC
>JBOGDF010000206.1:0-10141 GCA_050701635.1 Micromonosporaceae bacterium
TCGGGCGGGTGGTTCCGGCGGTGGGGCGTGGTGGGCTGGTCGGCCGCCGTGTCCTCCGTGGTGGCGCTGACGATGCTGGTCATCCTGGTCGTGCTGGCGCTGCCGCGCGGCCGGCGGGGTTGCGGCGGGCGGGCTGCGCCGGAGCCCAGCGCCTCGCCGTCTCCGGTGGCGTCGCCGACCCCCACCGCGGAGCCCGGCGGCCTTCCCAGCGCCGAGCCGACCGGCACGGGGGGCACCGGCGGTGGCTCGTGCGATCCCGGCGAGTCGTGCGATGCCGCCTGCGACAGCATGATCGAGGACGCCTGCGACAGCATGGTCGAAGACGTGTGCGGCGGCATGGTCGAGGACGTGTGCGGCGGCTCGTGTGGAGGCTGTTCGTCGTACCTGGATCCGGGGGTGCAGACGTACGCGGAGCTGCTCACCGTGCTGCCGGCGATGATGGCCGTACGGGCCCGGCCGACGGTGCCGGCCCGGCTCGGGGTGCTGGCGATCCGCGGCTACCAGCGCTGGCTCTCGCCGCGCCTCGCGGTCCATTGCCGCTACACCCCGACGTGCAGCCAGTACGGCCTGCTGGCGATCCAGCGGTACGGCCTCGCCGCCGGCGCCCGTCTCGCGTACGCCCGGATCCACCGCTGCACCCACCGGGTCCCGTACGGCACCCCGGACCCGCTGCCGGTCGGGACGGGCTAGCCGGCGGCCACGGCGGCGGTGATCGCGCGGGCGATCTGCGCGACGTCGGCGTCGGTGCACACGTACGGGGGCATCGTGTAGATCAGGTCCCGGAACGGGCGCAGCCAGACGCCCTCGGCGAGCGCGGCGGCGGTCGCGGCGGCGCTGTCCACGGGGTGGTCGAGCTGGACTACGCCGATCGCGCCCTGCACCCGTACGTCGGCCACTCCGGGCAGCGCGCCGACCCCGGCCAGGCCGGTGCGGAGGGCGGCTTCGATGCGGCGTACCCCCGTAAACCAGTCCGACGAGAGCAGCAGCTCGACCGAGGCGCTGGCCACGGCACACGCCAAGGGGTTGGCCATGAATGTCGGGCCGTGCATCAGGGCGCCCGCCTCCCCGGCGCACACCGCGGTGGCCACCTCGGTGCTGCACAGGGTCGCCGCCAGGGTCAGGTAGCCGCCGGTGAGCGCCTTGCCGACGCAGAGGATGTCCGGCACCACGCCGGCGTGGTCCAGGGCGAACAGCGCACCGGTGCGCCCGAATCCGGTGGCGATCTCGTCGAAGATCAGCACCAGGTGGTACGTGTCGGCGAGCCGGCGCAGCGCGCGTACACACGCGGGGGAGTAGAAGTGCATCCCGCCGGCGCCCTGCACCACCGGCTCCACGATGATCCCGGCCAGCTCGTCGGCGTGGTCGGCCAGCAGCTTCTCGACGTCGGCGACCCACGCCGTCACCGCCGGGTCGTCGTCGGTCAGCTCGAATCCAGCGGGTGGACGCGGTGCGAACAGCTGCTGCGGTACGGCGCCCGCGAACAGCGTGTGCATCCCGTTCACCGGGTCGCAGACGCTCATGTCGTGCAGCGTGTCCCCGTAGTAGCCGCCGCGTACGGTGAGCACCCGGCGCCGGCCCGGCCGCGCCTGTAACGCCATCTTCAGCGCCACCTCCACCGCCACCGAGCCGGAGTCGCAGAAGAACACGTGTTGCAGCGGCTCCGGGGTGAGGTCGATCAGCTGCGCGGCGAGCCGGATCGCGGGGCGGTGGGTGAGCCCGCCGAACATCACGTGGCTCATCTGGTCGAGCTGGTCGCGTACGGCGGCGTCCAGCGCGGGGTGCCGGTAGCCGTGGATCGCGCACCACCAGGAGGCCATCCCGTCGATCACCTCGGCGCCGTCCGCCAGCCGCAGCCGTACCCCCGAGGCGGACTCCACCAGCCGGATCTGCCCCGGCTCGGTCATCGAGGAGTACGGGTGCCACAGGTGTTCCGCGTCATACGCCAGCAGCCGTTGTGTCTCATCACGCAGCGTGGGGTTCACCGCCGCATCCTTACATCCGGTAAAGTGACCGCCGGTTGCGACCCGTCAGGTGTCGTCAGGCACCGGGCGCAACCCGCCGAGTTGCCCGTACGGGCGAGCCGGGGACCCAAGCACATCGGGGTGAATCCGCGCAGTGTGCGGTAGGGCTACTTCCAAGCCCGAACCCGTCAGCTAACCCGGTAGGCGTCCGATGGAAGGATGCATTGTTGACTGCACTGGTTCAGAGGTTGAAACCGGTACGCACTCGATTCACTCTCACGTTCTCTCTGATCGCTGTCCTGGCCGCTCTTCTCACGTTGCCCCTGGGCGGCGCGGTCGCCGAGCCCGGTGACGACGAGGGCGGCACCGCCTCGCTGCGGGCGAAGCTGGACGCCGCGATCAGCGACTACAACAACGCCAAGGGCAAGCTGGACGCTTCGCGCAAGAAGCAGCAGGGGTACGACAAGGAGATCAAGACGCTCCAGGCCAAGTCCGAAGGGCTCTCCGGCAAGGTCGGCGAGCTGGCGGCGGCGGTCTACAAGGGCAGCCACGCGGACACCATCTCGGTGATCCTGGAGAGCGGCTCCCCGGAGGACCTGGCCCACGGCATGACCACCGTGGAGTACCTGGCCCACCGCGACTACGTACAGATCAAGGCGCTCTCCGACACCCGCGACAAGCTGGCGAAAAAGCGCTACCAGGTCGAGCTGGAGCTGCGTAAGCAGCGGGCGGCGCTGAAGAAGATGGCCAAACGCAAGGCCGACGCGCTCAAGGCGCTGATCGCGGCTGGTGGCGGGGATCCCACCGGCGGTCCCGACGGTGGTGCTCCCAGCGCCGAGCCGGCGCCCCGCAACCCGGACGGCAGCTGGCCGTCGGAGTCCTGCTCCGAGAACGACCCGACCACCGACGGCTGCCTGACTCCGCGTACGTTGCACGCGCTGCAGGAGGCGCAGGAAGCCGGCTACACCCGCTACAGCGCCTGCTTCCGCAACGCCAGCTACGGCGAGCACGGCAAGGGCCGGGCGTGCGACATGTCGGCCACCTCGGACGGCTTCCGGGACGAGGACGCGTACGGCGAAGCCAAGACCTACGGTGACAACCTGGCCGGGTTCTTCGTCGCCAACGCCGACCGGCTCGGCGTGATGTACGTGATCTGGTATCGCAAGATCTGGCAACCCGGCAGCGGCTGGTCCTCGTACAACGGGGGCGGCAGTCCGTCGGGCGACCATACGAACCACGTACACGTCTCGATCCAATAGGCGGGCCAACCGCGCGACGCCCCGGCCGGCTGGTCGGGGCGTCGTGGTTTCTGGCTACTACGAGCCGCCGCGCTGGATGCGGCTTTCGGTGACCACCGCGGTGATCAGGTCCGCCGGGGTGACGTCGAACGCCGGGTTGTACGCCGTCGCGCCCGGTGGCGCGATCCGGGTGCCGGCCAGCGTGGTCACCTCGTCGTCGGCGCGCTGCTCGATCACGATCTGGTCGCCGGCCGCCAGCGTTTCGTCCACTGTGGACTCCGGCGCGACCACCAGGAACGGTACGCCGTGCCGCGCCGCCGCCAGCGCCAGCGGGTAGGTGCCGACCTTGTTCGCCACGTCGCCGTTGGCGGCGATCCGGTCCGCGCCCACCACCACGCAGTCCACCAGCCCCGCCGCGATCGCGCTGGCCGCCGCCGAGTCCGGGCACACCCGGTACGGGATCCCCGCCTCGGCCAGCTCCCACGCGGTGAGCCGGGCGCCCTGCAGCAGCGGGCGGGTCTCGCCGGCGTACACGCACTCGACCTCGCCGGCGTCGGCGAGGTGGCGTACCACCCCGAGCGCGGTGCCCCAGGCCACGGTCGCCAGGTGGCCGGCGTTGCAGTGGGTGAGCAGCCGCAGCGGGCGGCGGGCACACAGCTCGCGTACCAGGTCGGCGGCGCGCGCGGAGGCCTCCCGGTTGCACTTCTCGTCTTCGTCCAGGAGACGCCGGGCTTCGTCGAGCACCGCCTCGGGTCCGTCCGGCAGTCGCTTCAGCGCCCGCTGTACGCCCCAGCTCAGGTTGACCGCAGTCGGGCGCGCGTTCGCGAGGCGCTCGGCGGCCTCGCGTACCGCCGAGGGGTCTTCCGGGGTGGTACGGGCGGCGAGCGCCACGCCGAGCGCCCCGGCGGCGCCGAGCGCGGGCGCCCCCCGTACGGCGAGCCGCTGGATCGCGTCGATCAGCTCGTCGACCGTACCCAGCCGCAGCGTGGCCAGCCGGTCCGGCAGGGCGCACTGGTCGATGATCAGGATCGCGTCGTCGTACCAGTCGATGGTCCGCTGCATACTGTCGCCTGCTCCGCTTCCGGTTGCCGAAGGTCCGCTTCTGCCAGTGTTGCCGGCGGGCTGGACAGCTGCCAGGTCAGGGCGCCGATCACCACAGCGCCGAGCGCCAGCGCCAGCAGCGGCAGGTACGGCCCGGTCGGCGGGAGCCACTCGCCGGTGAACGGGTTGACCCGCGCGGCGGGCCCGTTCTGGAACCGGCTCGCCACCTTCGCCAGCGCGGCCAGGCTGAGCAGACCGGTGAGCACCACCACGGCCCGGGTGGCCCACGCCGTACCGCGCGGCAGCAGCCGGTCCAACAACCGGGGCAGCGCCGGTACGAAGGCCGGCAGCAGCAGCATCCCGACGCCGGCCGGGGTGACGTACCGGCTGTGGGAGAACCAACCGCTGTGCGGCAGGAAGTAGAGCTCCAGCGCGACGAGCAGCCCGAGCAGGCTGGCCAGCAGCCCCAGGTTGACCAGCCGGTAGCGCCAGGTGGCCAGCGCCGCCGCGGCCAGCACCAGCGCGATCACCATCCCGTGCCAGCCCCCCACCAGCCAGAACGGCAGCGGCGTCTCGCCGTAGCTGAACTGCCCGACCAGCTGCTTGATGTAGAACGGCAGCCTGGTATTCGCGACGCCGTACAGCGCCTCGTACGTCGACATCTGGGTCGGGTGCGCCACCTTCGGCGCGGGCGCCGGGTCGGCGATCCGCGAGGTGGCGGTCCAGGCCAGGAACACCACCACCGCGCCGCCCACCAGGCCGCCGGCGATCCGCCGTACGTCCCGCCGCCGGAACAGCGTACGGAGCCGTCCCTGACGCGCCAGCAGCACGCAGCCGAACGCGGAGATCGCCAGCAGCAGCGGACCGAGCTGACGGACCGTGATGAGCAGCGCCGCGGACACCGACGCGACCAGCACCAGCCGCCGGATCACAGGGTCGTCGACGAGCTTCAGGCGCGGGCCGGTCTCGTCGGCCAGCAGTAACCCGAGCAGGGCTACCCAGAGTGAGGTGCCGGCGGCGATCTCCAGCCCGTTCGGGTTGATCGCGCCGGCCAGGTTGAACAGCATCGGGGTGTTCGCCAGGGCGAGCCCGGCCAGCAGCAGCGGCCGTCGTAGCCACGCCGCGATCGCGAACGCCGAGGCCAGCAGCAGCCCGCAGAGCAGCCCGGACATCATCCGCGCCAGCACGATCCCGGTGTGGTTCGGACTCAGCAGCAGCGGCAGCCCGACCGGGAAGTAGTAGACGGGGGAGTAGCGGGCGGCGGTGGACGGCGTACGGGCCAGCGACGCGTCGCTGATCGGCGACTGGCAGGCGGCGGACTTGGCGTTGTTCCGTTCCCAGGTGCAGTCGATGCCGTCGGGGAGCAGGCTGCGCGGCACCCGTACGGTGTCGCCGTCGGCGTACACCTGACCGCTGGCCACGGCGTACGCCCGGATCGCGTGGTCCTCTTCGTCGTACGTGCCGTTGGTGGGCAACGCGAGCGCCCAGCCGGCGGTGAGCAAGAGGTATCCGACAAGCGAGATGATCCAGATCCGGCGAATGCTGTGCACGGTGAGTAATTTGCCGAGCCGAGCCGTTCCCACGATGCTGGGCACCTTTCTTGGGGCTTGAGCAGGGATGAAGGGTAGATGACGGCGGATTGCGCCGCCGTCCCGGGTTCCCGGCCGATTGCTGCGCAGAGTAACTGTGCGACATGGGGTAGGCACAGACCGTGTTACACCGCTAGTCTGTCACCACCTATTCGCCAGACCCCCCGGGGCTGCGCCGTGGAAGCCGACGGCGTCGCCCCACCTACCCGGAGCACATCGGTGAGCGCCGTGGGAGGCCTTAGATGCCGCTGTTGATCAAGACTTCCGAGCTGGGCGACAGGTGTGTGCAGCTGACTCTCTCCGGAGAGGTCGACTGCGCCACGGCACCAGAATTACGGGAAGCGATCAACGAGGTTCTCTGCAACCGCAACCCGGCGAAGATCTGGATCGACGTGGAAGCCATCACGCTGCTGGACTCCACCGGGATCGGCACGCTGGTGGTGGCGCACCAGATCGCGCGCGACCTGTGCGTGGAGCTGGCGGTGGTCAACCCGAACCGCTTCGTGGCCCGGCTGTTCGGCGTACTGGGGGTGGCGGATCTGCTCGGGGTGGCCGCCGGAGACACCGCGGACGAGTCTGCCTGGCCGGTGCCACCGCAGCGCGCGACCGTCACCGTGCTGCGCTGACGCTGCGTCACGCGTCGGGCCGAGCGTCGCCACCGGGCCATGCGTTACCGCCAGGCCGGGCTCACCGTACGGCGGCCAGCTTGTCGTGCGTCCGGGTGGCCGCCGCGGGGTCGAGCTCGAAGACGCTGTACGCCTGCTTGATCACCGGGTGCGCCACGTTGCGGACCCGTACGCCCCCCGGCGTCATCCCGCGTTCGGTGCCCAGATGCGCGTGCCCGTGTACGGCGAGCGCCGTGGGCGCCGAGTCGATCGCCTGTGCCAGCAGGTGCGAGCCGAGGAACGGGTAGATCTCCAGCGGCTCCCCGACCAGGGTGTCCGGCACCGGCGAGTAGTGCGTGAGCGCCACCCGTACGTCGCAGTCGAGGCCGCGCAGCACCTCGCCGAGCCGGTCGGCGACCACCCGGGTGTGCCGGATGAACGCCTTGGTCTCCGGCTCCCCGAACTCGGTGGCGCACCGCCCGGCGAACCCGCCGCCGAAGCCCTTCGCGCCGGCGATGCCGAGCTTCGTACCGTTGCAGTCCAGGGTTATCCCGGTGCATTCCAGCACCCGGATGCCGGCGCCGGTGAGCACCTCGACCACGTCGGAGACCTGGTCGCAGTGGTAGTCGTGGTTGCCCAGCACCGCCACCACCGGTACGCCGAGCCCGCCGAACTCCTCTGTCACGCACCGGGCCTCGGACGCGCTGCCGTGCCGGGTCAGGTCGCCGCCCAGCAGCAGCACGTCCGCCACGTCCGGCAACCGCTCCAGCGCGGGCCGGAACCGCCCGAGCACGTCGGTGTCCATGTGTACGTCGGCGACCGCCGCGATCCGGATCACCGCAGCTTCTCCGCTCCGTCGGGGGGATTCGTCCTGGTCACGCCGATGTCGGAGTCGATGAGAGCGTCCGGAAACCGCTCCGCGATCAACTCTTCGATGTGGCTGCGCCGCTCGGTGCTCTCCACCTCGCCGCACAGCACCAGGGTGTCGCCGCGTACCAGCACGGTGATGCCCTGCTCCGCGACCCCCGGATCTTCGGCCAGCAGCCGCTGGATGTCGGTCTCGGCGTACTCCCGGTACTGGATGTTCATCCGGCCTCCTGAATCAGTACGCCGTTGTGGTTCGCGGTGAGCAGCCCGAGCCGGTGCAGCAGGAACAGGAACGCCTCGGCGTACGGGGACTCGGCCGTCTCGCGGCGTACCTCGTGCCAGTCGATCTGTTCCCGCAGCGACCGCGCCATCGGCAGCGCCTTCGCGTAGTCGCAGTAGTGCTGGGAGAAGGTGAGCATCTTGTGGATCATCAGCACGGTCGCCGGCATCACCGGCAGCTGCACCGAGTCCACCCGCAGCGGTTCGGCCGCGGCCAGGGTCTGCTCGGTCACCGGGCGCTCCACCGGCCGGAAGATCAGATCCACCAGCCGGCCGCCGTCGTACACCTTGACCAGCCAGTCCTCGGGCGGCCGTTCGGTACGGAAGCCCGCCGCCCCGAGCGCGTCCAGCGCGGTGTCGGCGTCCCGCTTGCGGATCAGGAAGTCGACGTCGTGGTCGCTCGAAGTGCCGCCGCGGGCGTACACGGCGAAGCCGCCGGCCAGCGCGTACGGCACGTCCACCTGTTTCAGTACGGACACCACGCGCTTGAGCGTGGTGAGCAGCTGTTCCTCTCCGTGGGGCATGGCGCGCTCCTCTCCGGGGCACGCGGGGCCCGTAGTGAGGCGTACCCACCGCTGCTGCGGGTCATGCCCCGAATACCGGGTGACTTCCGGGGGTACGCCACAGGGGGAGAGGAGGTCGAGCCGGATGCCGATCGAGCGTGGCAGTACGACCCACGGACCGAATCTTGACGAGCAGATGAAGCACGAAGTTCAGGGCCGGGTGCAAGGCCAGGAGAGCCCCCGTGCCGAGGAGTGGCACGAGCCGGAGCCGGCCGGGGAGGACCAGCCGGAGCCGGACCGGCTGCCGGATGGGCACACCGCGCCGGGTACGCCGGCCGGGATGACCAGCGAAGACGTCGAGGGCCGGAGCGAGTTGGCGCGGTATCTGCCGCACCAGACCTTCCCGGCCGAGCGGGAGCGGCTGCTCACCGTGGCGACCGAGCACCAGGCGCCGGACGACGTGCTGGGGCAGCTGAGGGAGCTGCCGGCGGACGACACGTACCAGAACGTCACCCAGGTCTGGGCAGCGCTGGGACACGGTACGGAGGACGCCTCCCACCGCCCCTAGCGGCCCTGGACCGCTCGCGCCTGGCGCTACTGCCGGGATAGCCGCCGCTTGGCGCCGGCGACCGCCTTCTCGGCGGCCTGACGGCGACGCTGGCTGCGCCGCCGGTCGCGGTCGGCTTCGGCCTGTTCGACGCGCAGCTGGCGCTCCCGTACCCGCAGCTCGTCGACCGCGGCGGCGATCTCGCCGAGCCGCCGGGTGGCATCCTTCTCGGCGTCGACCGCCTCCTGCAGCTCTGTCTCGGCCCGCGCCAGCGCCGCCGCAGCACGCTCCGCGGCCTGCGCCGCGTCCTCCACCGGCCGCTTCTTAGCGGTCTTGCGCGGTCCGGCGTCGCCGGTGCCCGGCGTCGCCTCGGTTGGCTCCTCGTCGTCAGTACGGCCACCCATGATCACCCGGAACCGGGCGCGGCCACGTCGCTGCGGTACCTCGACCGGGGCGTCGGCATCGACCGCGTCGGCGTCGCGTACCGCCTGATCCAGCTCGTCGGCCGAGGGCAGGATCACGCCGGAGTAGTCGGCGGCCTTGACCAGCGTGCCGGCGCGTACCAGCTCGGCCACCTCGGGGTCGGCCAGGGCGGCGCGCAGCGTGGTCTCCGCCTCCCACATGGTGTCGTCGCGGATCTGCCGGCCGCGCTCGGCCGCCAGGTCGCGGGCCAGCGTCACCAGCGAGGTGATCACCGCCTGCCGGCGCGCGGAGAGCTGCCGCAGCTCGGCACCCTGTAGCGCCCGCTGGGCGTTGCGCAGCCGCTCGCCGATGGTGAGCAGCTCGTCCAGCTCGTCAGTACGATGCGCCGCCAGCAGGTTGATCAGCCACGCCGCGACGGTCGGGCGGCGCAGGGCCTTGATGGCTCGTCCCATGGGACCGGGCGCCGCCTTGGCCGCCGCGTTGCGGGCTTCGGTGAACTCCTCGGGGGGAAGCGCGTACAGCCGTGCCTTGATCTCGGCGAGCTGCTCGTCGCGGGCCATGGTCACCAGCAAACCGCACCCGGCCGCGACGCGTCACCCCGAATCGCCGACTGATCCGGTACTGCACCCGGTGTGAGGCTGGCGGCCGTACCCCCTTGACGGATGCACCGTGCGGTCGTAGCTTGGCGAGAAATCGATTGCTCGTTACCGGGGGGAATGACGGGCGCGACCACCTAGATGTTGCACCAGCCCTTGGAGGAACACGACATGTCCCGGTGGATTTCCGGTTCCGAACCGGCCCTCGGCAATGCCCTGAGCCGGCGCAGCCTGTTGCGGGGCACGGGGGCCCTGGCAGCCGCCACGGCGCTCGGCTCCGTACCGCTGTTGAGCGCCTGCGGCACCGACAGCGGCGACGCGAAGCAGCTGTCGTTCTGGAACTTCTACGGACCGGGCGGCGACGTGCCGAGGTTGTCCCGGATCTCGTGGAAGTTGAGGTGGCGGTCCCCCACCTGAAGCCTGCCTGGTGGTAGGTCTCGGGTGAACCGCCAAGAACACCACGAGAGATAGGGGACCGCCGTGACCAAGGAC
>JBOGDF010000207.1:0-10031 GCA_050701635.1 Micromonosporaceae bacterium
TTGCAGAACCGTCCGGATACAACACCGGTATCCGGACGAACCTGCGCCTTGCCGGACCGCCGCCTGGCACCTGTCTCGCTCGACCAAGATCCACAGGACAGGCCCTAGTCGTTCCAGAGCTCGTACCAGATGTAGTCGGGGCCGCTCGTACGGTCGACGACGGTGATCTCGGCGGTGAAGCCGCCCGCCCCGCCCGGCGGCCGGTACGTGGTCACCACGTCGTCGGCGTGCCGGGAGGTCCGGGTGATGGTGTCGCCGCCGGTGAAGGTGCCCTGCTCGACGTACCCGCGTACGACGCGGTCCAGGTCGGCGCGGTCCTCGACTGCGAGCAGCACGTCGAAGCCGCCGGTGAGGCTGCCGGTGCCGTACTGCACGAGTAGCTCACTGCCGTCCAGCAGCGGGAAGTCGTCGCACGAGTCGTCGTCGCACGGCAGGGTGTCGGAGATCAGGTCGCCGCTCTCGGGGCGGTCGCGTGCCGGCTGCGGCGCCGGCGGGTCACCCCGGTACGTCGGCTCCGGATCCGGCTGGTCAGGGTCTTCCGGCTTGTCGAGCCGGGTGAACCTGATCGACAGCAGATAGCTGCCGGTGACGTCTCGGGGAACGCTCCCCAGGCTGAGGTTCGCGTCTACCAGCTCGCCGCTGCGCAGCGCTCCCGTGACGTACAGGTCGCACCCGAAGCCGTCATGGCGCTCGGCCTTGGGGCGGCACGCGTACCCCCGGCTGGTATTGATCTTCTGCTTCGGAAAGGCGGCCGCGAGCTGGCGCAGGTACGACCGCCAGACCTCCAGCGGTTCCCCGGTCACCACGGCCAGCGCCTGCCACCTCGCGCCCTGCTGGTGCTCCGGTACGGCGTCGGTGCGCACCACCGGCCCCACCAGGCTCGACCCGCCGGCGACGGTGAGCCCGTCGGGTAGTGGCGTCCCCGGCCCGGACAGGTGGTCGCGCAGCACCGGGTCTTCGAGTGGGTTCGACGGTGTGCTCTGCAGCCGCGCCACCACCAGCCAGGCCGCGACGACGATCAGCACCACCGCCACGGCGGCCCCGACCCAGACCGTACGCCGAGCGATCTTCATCCTGGCACCGTAACGACCGCCGCCAAACGCGGGTGCCTGTTGTTGCGTGCTGGCCCAACGCCGCGTGGCCACGAGTCAGCAGGACCCGTGACCACGCATGCGGTGAATGTGGAGCGGCTATGCGCGGTTCTTAGCCCACTCCGCGATCTTTGCCTGGAGTGCCGCCTGGGCGTTGGCCTCACCAGCGTCTTGGCTCTTGATGCCGGGGTCCTGGCCGAAGTTGGCGAAGGGCTCCAGGGGCGAGTTGTACAGCGAGCCCTCGTGGAAGAGCACCGCGCCGGTGATGTCGATGATGAAGTGGGTCGTCACGTTGCTGTAGATGCTCAGCGCGTCTGTGTGACCGACGTCGTCACGCCCGACGCCGGACAGCGTCGCGTTGGCGATCGCGACATTCCGCTGGTAGTTGATCGTCGACGCGGTCGGGCGGGGCTTCCCGTACGGCCAGACGGTGGCAAAGCCCGGGTTGACCTGCCCCACCGTTGTCACGTTGATGAACACCGCCGCGGCGTACGTCATCAGGGCGCTGAGGTCGAGGTGGACGGTCTTGCCTCCGATCAGGCGACCGCTGCTGTCCAGGGCTCCCGAGCCGAAGAGCCGGGACCGGTTACTCCGGGTGTCGACCGCCCGGTACGGAGCCACCGGCGCCACGAAGGTGGAGTTCCACGACGAATGCAGATACTGGTTCGGGTAGACCGTGCCGCTCAATCCCTGCGGGGCGTACATGATGTAGCCGTCGCGGGTGACGGTAAGGCTCCCGCCAGGGGCGGTCTCCGGCTGCACGATCGCGGCGTTCGGCATCAGGCGCAGCGACGCCCCGCCGGTGTCGGCCGTGCTGTCGAAACCCGAGTTCGCCACCGTGAACGTGGCGCCGTTGAGGTCGTTGGTGGTCAGGGACGTGGCGGACGTTGCAGCGTCGTTGGCGACGCCTTGGAGCACCGGCTCGCCCGGGTTCGCCTGGGCCGGTGCGGCGGCGACGGCGCCCGCGACGGTCGCGCCTGCGGCACCGGCGACCACCACCCCGGCGCGGCGCAGCATGGCGCGCCGGTCGACGCGCTCGGTCTCGATCTTGTCCTCGTGCATAGCGATATCTCCCGTTGTCCAGCAGTTTTAGCGGGGCCGGAACGGGATGCTGCCTTATGGCAGCCCGATGCGTAATGGTCCAGTCGGCGGATTGACACCGCTGCCCGGTCAGCCTTCGAAGCGCTCCAGGCTGACGACCTTGACTTTGATCTCAGCGCCGCTGGGAGCGGTGTACGTGACGGCGTCGCCGGGGTGCCGGCCGAGGATCGCGGCGCCCAGAGCGGACTCGGGGCTGTAGACGGTCAGCTCGGTGGTGGCGCTGATCTCCCGGGAGCCGAGCAGGAAGGTCTCGGTGTCACCGGGGTCGTCGTCGAAGCTGATCGTCACCACGCTGCCTGGGGCCACGGTGTCGCTCTTCGGTGCGTCGCCGACCCGCGCCGTACGCAGCAGCTCCTTCAGGTAGCGGATCCGGGCTTCTTCCTTGCCCTGCTCCTCCTTGGCCGCGTGGTAACCGCCGTTCTCACTGAGGTCTCCCTCTTCCCGTCGCGCGTTGATCTCAGCGGAAATCACGGGACGGTTGGCGATCAGCTCGTCGAGCTCCTTCTTGAGCTTGTCGTGAGCATCCTGGGACAGCCAGGCGCCAGCCTCGGTGCGGTCTGTCGTGGACACAGGAAGATCCTCCAGGGGCATGACGGGTGAAGGAACCTACGTTACCAGCGCGCCCGTTATACCGGGATCACGTGACCGCGGGCGGGCGCGGCACGGGCTCAGGTGCCGGCGGGGGCGCAGCCGACGACCTCGCCGGTCACCGGCTCCCGACTGGTCGCCAGGGTGTACGTGACGGTCACGCTGTCGGCGTCCGGCGCCCCGGCGGGAATGTCGACCTCGGCCCGCCCGACCTCTTCGCCGTTGGCGGCGCGCGCCCGTACGATGCAGGTCGCCGGTTCGCCGCCGGGCTTGTAGACCTGGAACCGGATGGTCACCTCACGCTTGCTCTGGGCCACGTCGAAGGTCAACACCTTCGGTTGGTACGTGGGATCGCCGTACTGCCGGTAGAGCTGTACCGAGACGGCCAGACCGGCGACGATCACCGCCACCGTGAGCACCACCGCCACCCAGCGACGCTGCGGCCGCGGCTCGCGGCGGCGCCCGTACCGCCCGGGTGGGAAGGTCGGCTCGCTCGGCATCCGGGTGGTCCTCCGTCACAGGTTTGTCGTACCCCTCGGCCATTCTTGTGTGACCGGCGACATATCGCAGGGCGTCGCCGCCTGGCGCGAGTAAGAGTTAGCACAACGAGGGTACGTGGTCGGAGTCTGAGGAGATCCCGGTGAGTGAGCAGCTGCGCCTGATGGCGGTCCATGCGCATCCGGACGACGAGTCCAGCAAGGGTGCCGCGACGATGGCGCGCTATGTGGCTGAAGGCGTCGATGTGCTGGTGGTGACCTGCACCGGCGGTGAGCGCGGCGACGTGCTCAACCCGAAGATGGACCGTCCCGAGGTGTGGCGCGATCTGCCGGAGATCCGCCGGCACGAGATGGAACGGGCGCGCGCCATCCTCGGCGTCAAGCAGGCCTGGCTCGGGTTCACCGACTCCGGCTACGTCGAGGGCTACACCGAGGCCGACCACCTGGACAAGCTGCCCGAGGACGCGTTCGCCCGGGAGCCGCTGCCGGTCGCGGCGGCGCCGCTGGTGCGGCTGATGCGGGAGTTCCGGCCCCACGTGGTGACCACGTACGACGAGGACGGCGGCTACCCGCACCCCGACCACATCATGTGCAACCGGGTCTCGGTCGAGGCGTTCGACGCCGCCGGCGACCCCGAGCGCTACAAGGAGTTCGGTGAGCCCTGGCAGCCGCTGAAGCTCTACTACCAGATCTCGTTCTCCCGGGCCCGGGTGGTGACACTGCACGAGGCGATGCTGGCCGCCGGGCTGGAGTCCCCGTACGGCGAGTGGCTGGAGCGGATGACCGGCTCGTGGGACAAGACCTCCCGGATCACCACCCGGGTGCCCTGCGCCGACTATTTCGCGGTACGTGACGATGCGCTGCGCGCCCACGCCACCCAGGTGGACCCCGACGGGCAGTGGTTCGCGGTGCCGCTGGAGGTCCAGAAGCAGGCGTGGCCGACGGAGGACTACGAGCTGGTCAAGACCACTGTGGAGGCTCCCGCAGACGAGGATGATCTCTTCTCCGGCGTACGGAGTGTGACGATCGACTAACGCACGGGACGATGGCCCCTACATGACACGCCACCACTAGCGCGTGGCGCCCCGATTGCGCGTACGGTGTATGCATTCATCGCGGTATGCGACGGCTCGGGAGTGTGGTGGGCGGTGCTCGACGTAGCGGCTGTGCTCGTTGACGTGGCTGTTTTCGCCGAGGATCCGAACAACTTCGGCGATACCCGTTCGGGGGGACTGGCGGGTCCGCTGGGGCTGTTCATCATCGTTCTGCTCGCCATCGCGACAGTGCTGCTCATTCGCAACATGAACAGCCGGCTGCGCCGGCTACCTGACCGTTTCCCCTCCCAGGCCGACGACGGTCCCGGCCAGGGAGGCGAGAAACGGCCCGAGAACAGCGCGGAAGGGCCCTAAACAGACCGGTGGCGGGTATGGCGGCTAGTCGTCTGCGCGCGTCCAACAGGACGCCCCGCCCGTCGCGACATCTAAGGTTGCGCGTAGTGATCAGCGCGGCACCGTACGTGTCTTTTCACGGGTACGCGCGCCGCACAACTCGCCAAATTGCGTACCTATCGGGCGATCGTGCGCGGGCTGCATATCGCGGCTGGATTCGCCGTGAGTTTCCCGGCATCCTGAACGTCCGTGCTTCCACGTGTCGTGAGGCACGCCTTCCCTCCGATCCGGAGAGAGGGGGTGCTCGGCCATGCGTAATCCTGAGTGGGGCTGATCTCGTGCAGGGTGAGATGCTGGCGCTGCCTCGAGCCAGGGCTGCGCTCTGGCCGGGGCGCCCAGATCTTCCTTACGCATTTCTCGGTGGTGGACGCGGATCCCGTTCGGTGCGGTCCCGGCGGTTCCCGGTGCGGGACACCTTCGTGTCGAGGCCACGGACTTCGCGCGCTCGGTTGCACGGGGCGGCCCGATGATCAGCCATCTGCGTAGATCGTTCGCGCTACCCGCGCCCATGCGGTGGCTGGTTGTTCTGGTTTCCCTGGCGGGAGCCGGTGCATGCGTGGCCAGCCTCGCCCTGTCACGTGGGCTTCCGCCGGCCTGGCAGTTCGCCACGGCGGTAGGGCTTGTCGCCGTCTCGCTCACAGTGCCGCTGAGAATCCGGATTGGTAGCGAGCACACCAACCTGACATGGGGTGAGGCTGCGACGATCGTCGTCCTCTCCCTGCTTAGCCCGGTGTGGGTCGTTCCCGCTGTGGCGCTTGGTTCGCTGCTTGGGCGCCTGATGCTCAGGCAGAGTCTGGTCAAGGCCATGTACAACACCGCGGCCTTGATCCTTGCGGCCGCGGGTGCTGCCACCGTGACCGCACTCGGTGGGGGCGTCGTCGACAAGGTCCCGCCGCTCTCTCAGAGAGTCGCGATCGTGCTAGGCGTGGCCGTGTTGGTCTATACCGCGGTGACAACTCTCTTTGCCGCGGCTGCTGTCGCCACGGTCACCAGGACGCCGTTGCTTCCGGTGCTCACGCGCGGTCTGGGTGTCACCGCGTTCATGATGGTCGGTAATGCGGCGCTCGGTCTCGTGGTCGTCTCGCTGGGGATCGCGGATGTGCGGTGGTTGGTTGCCGTACCCCCGCTGCTGTGGTTGCTGAACGAGGCCTACAACGCGCGGCTGCGGGCTGGTGAGGAACGGCGCGCCTGGCAGGAGCTGGCAGACGCAACGCACCGGCTCAACCTGCTGGAGCGGTGCCAGGTGGTGGAGGCGGCGGTACGCAGCGCGTTCCGGCTGTTCTCGCCGGACGCCGTGGAGGTGTCCACGGAAGGGTCGCAGCGGACCCTGATGGGTACGCCGGACGGCGAGATCGTGGAGGCGTCCGAGGACGATCCCGCTTCCGGCGACCACGTGATCAGCCGGCCGCTGTCGGTGGGCGGGGAGCGGATCGGCGAGCTGCGGCTGCGGTTCCACCAGAAGGTCAACTTGAGCGAGCGGGAGCACCTGGCGTTGTCCGCGTTCGCCGACGCGCTCGGTGCGGCGCTGCAGAACGCCTCCACGCACGCGACGCTGCGCGACATGGCCGACCGCAAGTCGTACGAGGCGGCGCACGATCCGCTCACCGGGCTGGCGAACCGGGCGCGGCTGCTGGAGTACGGGGAGCACGCGCTGCGTACGCTGGCCGACTCCGGGCGCGGGTCGCACGTGGCGCTGCTGTTGCTCGACCTCAACCACTTCAAGGACGTCAACGACGCGCTGGGGCACGCCGCCGGCGACCAGTTGCTGCAGGCCACGGCGCAGCGGCTGGCCGAGGCGATCGAGCCGGACGAGCTGCTGGCCCGGCTCGGCGGCGACGAGTTCGCGCTGGTGATCACCTCCCTGCCCGAGACGGCGTCACCGATCGAGCACGCCGCGAACCGGGGGCGGGAGCTGGTCAGCACGCTGGGCATCCCGACCGACGTGGCGGGTGTGGCGCTCTCGGTGGAGGCCTCGGTCGGGGTGGTCACCGTACCGGCGGGCACCTGCGACATGACCGAACTGCTGCGCCGCGCCGACGTCGCGATGTACCAGGCCAAGCACAGCGGCCGGGTGATCGCGGCGTACGACGGCAGCCGGGACGGCGCCAGCACCGACCGGCTCGCGCTGGTCGCCGAGCTGCGGGAGGCGCTCAGCGTCGACGACCAGCTCGTGCTGGAGCTGCAGCCGGCGGTCGACCTGGTCTCCGGCGGCCCGATCGGCGCCGAAGCGCTCGTACGGTGGCACCATCCGCGGCGCGGGCTGCTCGCCCCCGCGGAGTTCATCGGTGTGATCGAGCAGAGCGAGCTGGTCGGCCCGTTCACCCGGTACGTGATCGACCGGGCGCTGTCGCTCAACGCGTCCTGGGCCGCCGAGGGGCTGCACCTGCCGATCGCGGTCAACCTCTCGGCGCGCAGCCTGCTCGATCGCCGGCTGCCCACCGACGTGGCCGAGCTGCTGGGCCGGCACAAGGTGCCGCCGGAGCGACTCGTACTCGAGATCACCGAGACCGTGATGATGACCGAGCTGGACGTGATCGACGACGTGCTGGGCGCACTGCGCGACATCGGCACCCAGCTCGCCGTCGACGACTTCGGCACCGGCTACTCGTCGCTGACCTTCCTCGCCCGGTTCCCGGTGCACGAGGTGAAGGTGGACCGGGCGTTCGTCACCCGGATGATCGACTCGCCGGAAGCCCGGGCCATCGTACGGTCCACAGTGGAGCTGGCTCGGGCGCTCGACCTGCGGGTGGTGGCCGAGGGCGTGGAGACCGCCGAACAGCGCGCCGCGCTCGCCGAGATGGGCTGCCACGCCGCCCAGGGCTACCACTTCTTCGCGCCGATGCCGGCGGAGAAGACCAGCCACGTGCTGTGGACCCTGCTGCGCTCCGCCGAGGCGCGCGGCGCCCAGGTGATCCGGCTCGCCCGCGGCGCCAGCCACGGCGAGTGATCCCGGCCGCCACGCCACCTCGTTTCTGAGCGGTGTCGGGCCCCGTTCCCGAGCGGTGTCAGGCCGCGGCGGGCCGGTCCAGCAGCGGTGCCTGCCGGTCGGTCGTACGGGCGGTGAGGTGCTCCACCACGTACCCGGCGTCGCGGCCGGCGCCGCCGACCAGCATCGAGGCGAACGAGCTCTGGAACGACAGGCCGGAGAAGTACAGCCCGGGGGACGCGGCCACCACGCCACGCTCCTCGAGGGGCCAGCCGTCGTCGCCGGTCACCGGCAGCTTGATCCAGCTGAAGTCCTGCCGGAAGCCGGTGCACCAGATCACGTTGGTCACGTCGAGCACCCGCCCGTCGTCCAGCATCGGCCGGCCGTGGCGTACGCCCGAGACCCGGTTGGTGAGCCGTTCGACGCCGGCGGCGGCCAGGTCACCGCGCTGGATCCGCAGCAGCGGGCCGCCGTGGTGGCGTACCCCGGGGCGCATTTTCCGGCCCATCGGGGTGTCCATCGTCAGCACCCGGGTCCACGCGAACCACAGCAGCGGGAACACCCGGCGCGCGATCCAGCTCTCGATCCGGAACGGGATCTGGCCGGTGTCGCGGCCGCACAGCACGGTCGGGTGGGACGGCGCCGTCTCGTACGCGATGTCGGCGCCGGAGTGCGACGCGCCGACCACCAGGACGCCGCCGGGCTGCAGCTGCGACGGGTTGCGGTATTCGCTGGAGTGCAGCTGCACGATGCCCGGGTCCAGCTCGGTGGCGAACTCCGGCAGGTACGGTGCCCGGCCGAAGGTCCCCGACGCGATCACCACGTTGTCCGCCTCGATCGTGTGGTCGCCGTAGCTGACGAGGTACCGGCCGCCGCCATCGCCGGTGTCGTCGCGGGTCACGGAGTCGACCTTCACGCCGTTGCGTACCGGCAGGTCGAACCGCCGGGCGTACGCGGCCAGGTAGTCGGCCATCTCGTCCTTCCCGGGGTACGACCACGGCGGCGCCGGGAACGGCATCCCGGGCAGCCCGTCGTACCGGGCCGGGCTGTAGAGCCGCAGCGAATCCCAGTGGCAGCGCCAGTTGTCGCCGACCCGCTGGTTGGCGTCGAGAATCACGAACCGCCGGCCCCGTTTCGCCAGGTGGTACCCCACCGACAGACCGGCTTGCCCGGCACCGATGATGACCGTCTCCACGTACTCCGCATCGCGTCCCATGGCTCCTCCTTCAGTGTTGAGCGATGCGTTCAGCCTCGGGTGGTGGGCAGTGCTGGGGCTTCGGGGAAACTGCCCATCCTGCGTACCTCCGGGGGATGGGTAGTTGTGCGCAGTGGCAGGCCCAGCCGCAGTCGCAGGCCCGGCCGCAGCCGCAGTCGCAGCCGGGCGGGGGTGGCGTAGCGGACGTACCAGAGGAGCATCAGGGCGGTGCTGACCAGGTAGAACGAGTGCAGCGCCCAGACCGGGCCGGCGGGCAGGTCGAACACGTACACCGAGTGGATGACGTTGCCGACGTTGCTGAGCAGGATGTTCCCCAGGCTGTACGACCGCAGATCCCTGCTACGCGCCGCCTTCACCAGCATCGGCAGCATGCTGGCGGCGAAGATCGTGGTCGAGACGACGCCGGCGAGCACCGGAACGTTGATCTCCATGGCCGTCTCCCTCCGATCGCGGGTCTCGATCGGGACGCTACGGAGCGCGCGGCGCCTGCCGCGTCGGGAGAAACAGCCATCTGCCCGCGCCGGCGGCGTGGACAGTTCTACTCACTTGCTGAGCCCGTGCTCGAAGGCGTACGCCGCCGCAGCGGTACGGGAGCCGACGCCGAGCTTGGTGAAGATGTTGCTCAGATGCCGGGCGACGGTCTTCTCGCTCAGGAACAGCTCGGTGGCGATGGCGTGGTTGGTCTTGCCGGCCGCGACCAGCCGGAGCACTTCGATCTCGCGGGGACTGAGTCCGGAGGCTTCCCGCGCCGGTTGCCGCCGGGTGAGGGCGTCGACCCGGCTCAGGTCTGGCGCGGCGCCGAGCTGCTGGAACACCTGACGCGCCGCGTCCCACTCCATCAGCGCGCCGTCCTCGTCGCGCAGGCCGTGGCAGGCCGACCCGATCAGCACCCGGGTACGCGCCGCCTCGTACGGGGCGTCCAGGTCGCGCCACAGCCGCCACGCGGTGCGGAGCGCCGGCAGCGCGCTTCCCGGGTCGCCGGCGGCGAGGTGGACGGCGCCGCGACACAGCGCGGAGAGTGCGTCCAGGGCGGGCGTACGGTACTCGTCGGCGATCTCGGCCAGCTCCGTCACCGCGTCCCGGGCCGCGTCAAGTTGGCCCGCCGCCACCATGATCTCCACGTGGGCGGGCAGCAGCCGGGAGCGCGTCAGCTGGTCGGGCGTC
>JBOGDF010000208.1:0-9996 GCA_050701635.1 Micromonosporaceae bacterium
GAGCTGTCCGGGCTCGCGCGGGAGCTGCCGCTGGTGCTCGACGCGTCCGTGCGGCCGCCGCGGCTGACCGCGCGGGACGGCGGGTCGGTCGACGGCGTACTGGCGATGCTGCTGGGGGCGGTCGCCGAGGCGGTGGCGGCGGGTACCTGGGCGCGGCTCAAGGCGTGCCGCAACCCGCACTGCCGGTGGGCGTACTACGACCAGTCCCGCAACCGGTCCCGGTCCTGGTGCTCGATGGAGACCTGCGGCAACCGCGCCAAGGCCCGTGCCTTCCGCGAACGCGGCTGACCGCGCCGGCCGGTAGCGTGGAGTACGTGCCCGAGCCCCGTGACGAAACGACCGCCGCCGGCGCGTGGCTGCACACGATCGCCGTCGAGATCGCCGCGCTGGCGCAGAACGGGCTCAACTACGGCACGGACCGGTACGAGATCGCCCGCTACCGGCGACTGCAGCGGATCAGTGCTGAGCTGATGGAGCTGGTGTCCGGCGAGTCGGCCGACACCTTCCACCACGCGATCGAGGCCCAGTTCGGCCACGCCACCCCGAAGGTGGACGTACGCGGCGCGCTGTTCGACGGGCAGGGCCGGGTGCTCCTCGTACGCGAAAGAATCGACAATCGGTGGACGCTGCCGGGAGGTTGGGCAGACGCGCTCGACGCCCCGTCCGAGGCGGTCACCAGAGAGGTCGCCGAGGAGGCCGGCCTGAAGGTACGCGTCGCCCGGCTCGCCGCGGTGTACGACGGCTTCCGCCGCAACGGCCACCCGACGGCGCCGTTCCACATCTACAAGCTGATGTTCCTGGTGGAGCGGCTCGACGACGCCGAGCCGGTCGCCGGGCTGGACGAGGAGACCACCGGCGTCGGCTTCTTCGCGCTCGACGCGCTGCCGGAGCTGTCTACCCGGCGTACCACCGAAGAACAGCTCCATCGCCTCTACCAGCACCATTGCAACCCGGCGATGCCCGCCGACGTCGACTGACCGAAGGACCCCGGCTACTCGTCGGGGGCCTTGGCGGGAAGTCGGATCAGGCCGACGATCGTGACCACGGACGCGCCCAGCAGATACCACGGCGCGATCCCCAGCGCCGCCGCCAACGCGCCGCGCGGACCGGCGCCCATGCATACCGCCATCACGCCGACCACCACCCAGCCGGCCACCGCGACACCCCGTACGGCCGCCGACCGGGAGGCCACGGTGAGCGCCGTCAGCGGCACCATGACCAGCACGTACACCAGGAAAAGGGCGGTCCAACCGCCGAGCAGATCGACCTCGCCGCCGCGGATCAGCCCGAAGCTGGCGAACGCGAGCGCGAGCCCGGCGGTAACCAGACACACCGGCGCCAGCATCCGTCGCTGGGTCTTCACCCGGCTCTCCAGCTCCACGAGCCGGGTCTCCAGGCTGAGCATCCGGCGCTGCAGCACCGGCACGTCCACTTCGGTCATGTCGTCGTACGCGCCCACGCGGTTGCCTCCCTCTACCGGCACGAATCTGCACGATTCCGCCCAGTTGAGCAATCCGTGACCCGCACTTCGACTAACTGTTCACACTCAGGACTGATACGGGAGCCGCCCAGCCCGACCGGAGCGGATCAGTCCTCGGTGGACTGGACCGGGATCAGCGCAAGACCGGTGACCATGATGATCATGGCGCCGGCGTACGTGAAACCGCGAGAACCGGTCGAGAAGACCCCTTCGCTAGCGCCGAAGGCGGTGTGTGCCGCCCACAGGGCGATCGCCAGCAGCTTGAACCGCGCGACCCGTACGGCGGTCGCCGCCAGGCACAGCGGGGCGAGCAGCAGCAGGAACGGATACCACAGGTCCGTACCGGGTCCCCGGTACTGCATCCCCCAGATCGCCGGCGTGACCAGCGCCAGCACCACGCCGGCCAGGATCAGACCGGTGGCCCGCAGAATCTGGTGCTGGACCTCCATCGTGGCCGCCATCCGGGCGAGCTCCTGCCGTACCGCTTCCGCCTCGGTCTGCTGGCTCGCCGTGGGGTGCTCGGCCACGAGTGGTTCCTCCTGTGATCACGGCGTGGTGCGCTGGGCCTCTTTCGCGACTGCGGGAGCGCCGTGCTCGAGCACCAGGCCGACCGCCTCGTCCACGTCGTCGGTGACGTGGACGCTGACCGACAGATCGCCGTGTGGCGAGTCGCGGAGCAGCGGCCGGAGCAGCTTTTCGATCGGCAGCTCCTCGGTCCAGAACACGGTATCGAGGAACACGAACGGCCCGCTGTCCCCGTCGGTGGCGTAGAACGCCTTGGTCGCCGCCTGGAACACCTCCTGTACGGTGCCCGCCCGCCCCGGCGCGAACACGATCCCGCCGCGCGCCAGCCGCAGAATGGTGTCCTCCCGGATCGCGTTGGAGAAGTACTTCGCGATCCGCGCCGCGAACAGGTTGGCCGGCTCGTGCCCGTACAGCCAGGTGGGGACGGACAGCCCGCCGTGCCGCGCCCAGGTGAGCGCGGCCCGCTCCGACGCGGGCGCTGCCGACGCTTCCGGTGGCAGCGTGGCACGCACCTCCACCGCCATCCGGGTGTACGGGTCATGCTCGGCGAACCGGGGCGCCATGGCGAGCCGGTCGATGGCGGTAGTGAGCGCGGAGACGTCCACAGTGGACAACGCGGCGCCCAGGTTCGCCGCCTCCATCACGCCGGGGCCACCGCCGGTGACCACCAGGCAGCCGGCGGCGGCGAGCCGGTGCCCGATCTCGGCGGCGGTACGGTAGCCGGGCCCGCCCCGCGGCTCGGCGTGACCTCCCATCACGCCCACCACGGGGCCGCCCGCGGCGGCGGTCCAGGCGTCGATGGTGTCGGTGAGCGCGTCGTCGATCCCGTGGTCGTGCATCCGCTGGGCGAGCGCCTCGCGGATGTCCGGCATGGCTCCGCCGTGGGCCAGGAAATGCCGGTGGACGCGGGTGTCGTACATCCCCTCGAAGCCCTGCTCGTGGCCGGCCGCGAGATCTTCCGGGGTGTAGAGCCGCGCCGGGTGGGTCGGATACACCACCTCGTGGAAGTCCGGTACGACGTGGGCCCCGCGCCGGATCAGATCCGCCTCGACCTCGACGCTGGCGAACCGGCAGGCGACGAAGAGGGTGTCGGAGACGTCCACAGTGGACAGATCGAGCGCTGTGCCGTCGGGCCTTTTGGCTGTGCCGTCGGGCCTTTTGGCTGTGCCGTCGAAGGCCAGGCCCTGGACGGTCAGGCCGGCGAGGCTGCCCTTGGCGAGGTGAAACTCCAGCTCGTCGCGGGTCTCGATCTCGGTCGGGCTGTGGTCGTACGGCTCGCCCGGCGCGGGGCCCGTGGCGTCGCTGTCGGTGGCGGCCCTGCTGGGGGCGGCCCTGCCTGTGGCGTCGGTGCCGGTGGCGTCACTGCCCTTGGCGTGCTGCACACGGTAAAGATAGCGGTCGCGGCGGCGGGTGCGACGGCACGCAACGGGAGTTCGGCGGCGTACCGCAGGGAGCCGTACGGCAGCGCGCAACGGACATGCGCGAAGGCATGCAAAAGAGCGACGGCTCGCACCTGGCGTGCGAGCCGTCGCCTTGCCGGTCCTGGGGAGGCTCCGGACATCTCCAGTATCGCTCATATCCGGCGCCCCGTTACCAGGTGTCTGGACTTCAGCGGCTCTTTTACCGGCATGTCCTGGTTATGATCCCAGTAATTGAGACGCGATGCCGCGCGATATGACTCAGGGTTGAAAACTATTACTCGCAGTGGCCGCGTGAGGGTGTTCACCCCCGGGGCGCGGGACCGTCACCGCGGTGCCGCAGAATGGGCGAATGAGCCCGACGCGGAACTTGCTTGGCGATACCCCCGAAACGTTACTGCCCGCCGAACCAGAGGCCGACCAGGCGCTGGCGGAGGCGCGCGAGACGGAGACCGATCCGGCCGAGGTGGCGGCGCGGTTCCCGGCGTACAGCGGCGCGTGGGCGGCGCTCGCCGACCAGGCGTACGTCGGCGGCAATCCGGTGGCGAGCTACGCGTACGCGCGTACCGGATACCACCGCGGCCTCGACCAGCTCCGCAAGAACGGCTGGCGCGGCGCCGGCCCGGTGCCGTGGTCGCACAAGCCGAACCGGGGCTTCCTGCGTTGCCTGCACGCGCTCGCCCGGGCGGCCGACGAGATCGGCGAAGCCGACGAAGCTGCCCGGTGCGCGCAGTTCCTCCGGGACTGTGACCCGGCCGCCGCCGACGCTCTCTCCAGCTAGGCGTTCTGTCCGGCGGGCTCCGGTCGGAGGCGCTAGCGTGCAGGTACGGAGTAGTCCTCGTGGCGGCGGGCCTCGCTGAACGGCTCAGTCACACGGCCCTGTCACACGGCCCTGTCACACGGCACTGTCACGATGGGCTCCCGTCGTGACGCGAAGGAGCAACCGATGGCATCCGTACTCAACCCGTACCTCAGCTTCACCGACACCGCCCGGCAGGCGATGGAGTTCTACCGGGACGTGTTCGGCGGTGAGCTCGAGATGAACACCTTCGGCGAGTTCGGGCAGGCCGACTCACCGGACGCCGACAAGATCATGCACGCCAGGCTGACCACCGACAGCGGCTTCACCCTGATGGGCGCCGACACTCCCACCGGGATGGAGTACAACCCCGGCACCAACATCACGGTGAGTCTCAGCGGCGACGACGTCGACGAGCTGCGCGGCTACTGGGAGAAGCTGTCCCGGGGCGGCGCGGTCACCGTACCGCTGGAGAAGCAGATGTGGGGCGACGAGTTCGGCGCCTGCGTCGACCAGTACGGCATCCCGTGGATGGTCAACATCCGCCAGCAGGCCTGAAGCACCAGGCGCCGGCCGGACCACACGATCCGGCCGGCGCTCCGCTCACATCAGCAGACTGGTCTGACCTCGCACGATCAGCCCCTCGGCTGAGATGTCGTACAGCCGGGTGACCGTACGGTGTTCGCCCGTCGCCAGCTCCACCAGCAGGAGCGTCGAGGGCCGCCGGCTGGTGTCCGGCTCACCCAGCGGCGGGGTACGCAGTTCGATTCCGGTGCCGTCGACCCGGACCTGCGCCAGCTGCCAGTTCACTCGCTCGGCGAAGTTGGGAAACTCGATCCGGCGCTGCACCGTGCCGTCGGCGAAGTCCATCACCAGCAACGCGACCGGCCACATCATGCCGTCCGTACCGGAGACCTTCACCACCGCGGTACGCCCGTCCGGCGACACTTTGAGCATGGGCCCCTCGGTGGTACGGATCCGCTCGTTGTACTCAAGCCAGCGGCTCAGGTCCACCCGCAGCGACGTGCCCTGTTTCCCGGACACCACGTCGACACGGCGCAGTTCCAGGACGTTCACCTGGTCTCCCTCGATCGCCGACTCGCCGACCCCGGCGCCGTACACCAGCTCACCGCTGGGCAGCATCGCGACCGGGATGAAGTGCAGCGGATCGATGCCCTGCACCCTGTGGGTCTTGCCGGTACGCAGATCCAGCACCACGGCGTACTTCGTACCCGGCTGCTCCATCCCCGCCGGCCGATCCTCCGGGTGCACCAGCACCAGCCACCTGCTGTCCGGCGACCACAGATAACCCGTCAACCCGCCGGGCACTTTCCAGGTACGGGTGCCGGTCAGGTCGCGTACCAGGTAGTCGTCGCCGCGAGTGACGTAGCCGTACCAGGCGCCGTCGGGAGAGACAGTGCCGTACCCGGGAAGCTGGTACTGCCGACCGTCGGACATCACCATCACGCTGGTCTCGGCGAAGCCACCCCAGTTGTAGATCAGGAACCCGCGTCCCACCGGCCCCTCTTCGGGGAGGTCGGGCGGCCTCAGCGCGGGACGACGTACCTCGGGCGGCGGCAGCTCGCTCACCGGCGGCATCACCGCGGGGATCGGCGGCTGCGGCTGGACCTCGCCCAGCGCCGCGGCGACGCCCACCAGCGCCACCGCGGTCACGCCAGCGACCAGGCCTCCCGCCAGCACCCGGCGACGCGTCACCTTATGGCGGCCGATGTGCACCGCGTACGCCACGTTGTTCTGCAGTGGCGGCACCTCCGCGTCCCGCATCAGGGTGCCGAGCCGCCGTTCGAAGTTTTCCATGTCAGCTGTTCCCTTCGAGTACGGAGACCTCGTCGCTGGGTACGGTCGACGCGTCCCGCACCGGCACGTCGTGCGCCGGTGCGTCACCGGATCCACCGAGCAGCTCGCGGAGGGCGGCCAGGCCGCGGGAGGTCAAACTCTTGACGGTGCCGTCCCGGCAGCCGAGGATCTCGGCCACCTGTGAGACGGGCAGATCGACGTAGAACCGCAGCACCAACGCGGCACGTTGCCGCTCCGGCAGCCGCGCCAAGGCGGCGGTGACATCGGCGTGCTCCCCGGCGTCCGGTGCCACCGGCGCGGCGCGCTCCGGCACCGAGCCCAGCAGCGCGACGCGGGCCCAGCCACGCCGCCGTTCGTCGAGGAAGCTGCGTACCAGGATCCGGTGCACGTACCCGTCGAGGTTGTCGGCGCGGCTGGCCCGAACCCACTTCACGTACAGCTTGGTGAGGGTCGTCTGCACCAGGTCCGCCGCCCGATGTACGTCACCGCACAGGAGGTACGCCGCGCGCTGCAACGCCGGCAGCCGGCCGGACACGTATGCGACGTACTCCCGTTCGGCGTCTGTCCGCACCGTGGCCCCCTTCGATCGCCCTTACACCGAGCTGACGGGGTCGGGCTGGCGAAAGGTTCCCGGCGTTACAACCCTTCGGCGACGGCGGAGCCGATCTTGAGCCAGGCGTCCCGGGTGGCCTGGCTGAGCAGGCCGTACCGGATCGGTTCGCCGGAGTCGATCAGGCTCTCGTACGGCGCCAGCAGCACCGCGCGGGTACGCGCCGAGAAGTGGCGTTGGATCGCCGGCAGGTCGATGTCCTTGCGGCTCGGCGGCATCGACACCACGCTGACGGCGCGGCGTACCAGCTGGTGTCGTCCGGTCTGCTCCAGGTGGTCGAGCATCCGGGCGGCGGTCTCCGCGGAGTCGTTACGGGCCGACATCGTGATCACCAGCTGGTCGGTCGCGTCGATCGCGGCCTGCCAGTTCTGGGCGCGTACGTTGTTGCCGGTGTCCACGATGATCAACTTGTAGAAGCGGCTGACCACCTCGCGGATGTCCCGGAACGCGTTGGCGGTGAGCATCTCGCCGGCCGTGGCGCTTTCGTCGCTCGCCAGCACGTCGAACATCGCCTCGCCCTGGGAGCGGACGTACTGCGACAGGTCACCGACCCGGCCGGTCGGCCCCCGGAAGTGGTCGAGGTCGCGCAGCATGTCCCGCACCGTGCGGTGGTGGAAATCCTGCTGGGCGCGCATCCCCAGGGTGCCCTGGGTTTCGTTGTTGTCCCACGCGAGCACGTACCCGCCGCGCTTCTGGCCGAACGTCATCGCGATCATCAGCACCGCGACCGTCTTGCCGGCGCCCCCCTTCGGGTTGACCACGGTCACCTGCCGCAGCCCGCCGAAGTTGCGGCGTACCACATCAATGGAGTTGATGTACTCCTGCTCCTTGCGGCCGGGTGGCATCCGCACCAGCCCGAGGGTGCCCTTGCGGAGCACGGAACGTACCCCCATCTGGGCCACCGGCTCCGGCGGTTTGACCGCGCGCCGTTGTGCGAACTCGTCTGCCGTGGGCGCGTGGCCCGCTTCCGGATATCCATGCTGTGGTACGGGAAACTCGGTGGTGTGCGGTCCGGCCATGTGGTGGGGACCGCCGTGATGAGGCCCCACGCCGGGCGGGCCGACGTCGTGGAACCCGGGCGGCGGGGCGGGCGCATGCCCCGGCATCGGCTGCGGCTGCGGTGCCATCCCGGGCGGCGGGGCCATCCCGGGCGGCGGCCCCGGCGGTGACGTGTGCGCAGGTGACCCTGGCGGCATACCCGGAAGCCCGGGGTACTGGCCCGCCTGCAGGCCGGGGTGCTGGCCGGGTGGCGCCGCGTACGGGTCGTCGGCAGGCGCGCCGGGCGGCGGGCGGTCGCCGGGCTCTGAGGGACCGGCGGGTGGAGCGCCGAGCGACGGATCCATGGGGCCGGCGGGCGCGCCGGGAGACACCGGCGGTAGGCCGGGCGCGGTCGGCGGCATGCCGTGCGGCGGCGGTACCCCCGGGCCGCTCGGCGGTACGCCGGGGCCGGGCGGCGTGCCGTACGACGGCGGCGCGGAGCCGTGGGCTTCCGTGCCCGGCACCGACGCGGTACCGATACTGACACCCGGACCGGGCGCAGTCGGCGTACCGGCCGAATCGGGCTCGTCCACCGGCGGGGCGGGTTGATCTGCGAGATCAGCAGAACGACCCACCGGCCAGGCCGGCGGGGTACCAGGTTCTGCGGGCGCGCCGGGCATGGTGGGCGTGCCGGGCCCGCCAGATGCGGCGGACGTGCCGGGTGTCCGCAGGTCCGGCGGCTCAAACCCGGTACGCGGCGCGAATCCAGGCGTCGAGCCCGGGGCCCCCGGCACCACGACCGGCGGACCTCCCGGCGTGGCAGCCGGAGGCGGGGCTCCTGGCCGTACGCCTCCCGGAGGCAGGGGCTCGTCCGGAGACCCGAAGCCGGGTGGGGCGCTACCCGGACGGGAGGCACCGTGGAATGTGGACGGTGCCCCGGCGGGCGACGGCGGGGCGGCCATCGGGAGGAAGGGCGAGTCGATCACGCTGGCGGCGCCGCTCGTTCCCGCACCCGACGTCGGGGGCCGCCCCCACGGGGTGTCGGCCGCGGACACCGCTTCGATCGGCGGCCAGATCGGCTCGCCGTCGTCGCTCGCGGTGGCATGCCGCGGCGCGGGCGCGGCGGAGTCCGCCCTATCTGGGCCCAGTGCGTCAGCGTCCGGCTGGGCGCCGTCCGGCCGAGCGAGGTCCGGGTCAGCGTCCGCCTGTGCGGGGTCCGACCGGTCCGACTCGTCCGACCGGGTCAGGTCCGGTGCCGCGAGCTGGGGAGTCGACAAAGGATCGGCGGCGTCGGAATCCTCGGCCGGTGCGCCGAAGGGCGGTGTGTCAACGGCCTCCGAGCCTGGGGCGTCTGATCCTGGGTCCTGCCGCGATGAACCGTTCGACGACGCATTCGTGCCGCCAGGCGCGTGCCGGCCGTCCGGCGCCCCTTCCGCGTGCTCCCCCGAATGCGGGTCGGTGCGGGACTGCTCCACGCGTACCCCCTGCCTCTCCGAACGGCGCCGCCGGTCGTGACCGCCGGGCCCCGGTCAACCTGTGCGATGCCGGGCGGCACCTGGACAGATTGTGCCCGCTCGACAGCGATTCGGCTGGCCGCCTCAACTGGACGATAAGGTCGTCAGCCCGCGTATACCGCCCAGGCGGACCGCTCGATCCACCAGCTTCGCTTTCGGCCGAGAGTACCCGCGACGCCGTCATCCAGGTACGGCACCTCGTCACGAGGTGTGATTGAGACAGCACGTCCGCGTGACCGCCGTACCTCGACGCGGAGCGTACGCCGCAGCAGACCCCGCCGCAGTACCGGCACCGCGATGCCCACCTCGATCAGCCCGTCGGCCGGGTCCGCGGTCGCCACCAGCGGCAGGCCGTCGATCGTGGCGTACCCGGTGTCGTTGGCGATCGCGCACGCCACCAGCGGCTCGGTGCCGTCGCTGAGGATCGCGTCGTCGACCTCGATCCGGCCGTACCACGCGGCGGCCTGGCCGTGCTCGTCGGCGCCACCCACCAGCGCGCCGTGCAGGGTCACCGACCCGCTGTCCGTACGCAACAGGTCCAGCCTGCGGGTCGCCCCGGCGACCACCGCCTTCGCCACCTCGTCGGGGGTACGCGGCAGCCCCAGCCTCACCGCCAGCGCCGGCGGGTCGGCGGCGTCCAACGGCAGTACGCCGATCGCCGGCAGATCCGGGATCGTACGGTCCGCGGCGAGCTCCGGCGGACGTTTGCTGGGCGGCGGAGCGTACCGCCGGACGATCCTGCGGAGCACAGCGCGCAACTCGCCATCGGTGACCGCCGCGACGACCAGCCGGCGCGACCCTTCCCGCGAGCCACCGCCCGGCGCACCGTCGCCACCCGCCGCGTCACCGCCAGC
>JBOGDF010000209.1:0-9990 GCA_050701635.1 Micromonosporaceae bacterium
CGGGGAGAGCGCGCACGGCCAGCCGCCCGCGAGCCCCGCCCGGCCCACCATGACGGAGCGGGCGGCGCCGGCGCAGTCCCGTACCGCCTCGCCGAGCCGGGCCGCCTCGCCCACGCCGTCACCGTCCCGGACCACTCCCGGCCCCGCAAAGACCACCGGAAACAGCGACGTGGAGGACGAGGTGGTACGGCTGGCCAACCGGGAGCGCGCCGATGCCGGCTGCAGGCCGCTGGCGTCGGAGGGCCGGCTGCATCAGGCGGCGCTGGCGCACGCCCGCGACATGGCGCGGCGGAACTTCTTCGACCACACCAACCCGGACGGCGAGGACGCCGGCGACCGGATCGACCGTACCGGGTACGCGTGGCGGGGCTGGGGCGAGAACATCGCCGCCGGTCAGCAGAGCGCCGAGGACGTGATGCGCTCCTGGATGAACAGCCAGGGGCACCGCGACAACATCCTGAACTGCGGGTACGCCGAGATCGGGGTCGCGATGGTGACCGACGACGACGGTCGCAGCCCGCTCTGGGTCCAGGTCTTCGCCACCCCCGCCGACTGAGCGAGTCGACACGCCGCGGCGTTCGGACGATCATTGTTCAGTCCCGTTGCAGGCAGGAGGACCGCATGCGCGCCAGACGTATCACGGCCAACCTTCGCGTGGCTGACATCGAGACGGCGAAGAGCTTCTACACCGACTACCTCGGGCTGACCACCGAGGAGTTCAACATGGGATGGGTGGCCCGCTACACCTCTCCCGAGACCGGGACGAACGTCCAGCTCGTCACGCGCGACGCCAGCTCACCCGAAGACTCGGTCATCTCCGTCCACACCGATGACGTCGACGCTGCCTATGAAGAAGCTCGGAAACTCGGCTACCAGATCGTGCACCCGCTGACGACAGAGCCGTGGGGTGTGCGCCGGTTCCTCGTACGAGCACCCGACGGCAACGTCGTCAACATCGTGCTGCATCGGGACTGATCTCGAGCGCCACCCGGGGCTAGGTGTGACCCACGGACCAGCTCCACAATGGACCCGGGCGCCATCGATACGGCCCGTCAGGTGAGGAAGCCGCGGAGCAGGGCGGCGGTGCCGGCGAGGTGTTCGGCCATCGCCTCGCGCGCCGCCGCTGCGTTCCCGTCGAGGATCGCGGTCACGATCGCGGCGTGCTGCTGGTTGGAGTGTTCGATGTTCGGCGCCAGCAGCGGGATCGCGTCGAGCAGCTCGTTCACCCGCATCCGTACGTCGGCGACCGCCGAGGTGAGCGACGCCGAGTGGGTGAGCTCGGCGATCGCGAGGTGCAGCCGGGAGTCGGCGCGCCGGTAGGCCGTCAGCTCGGTGGCGCTGGTCTCCTCGAGGTGTGCGGTGAGGTAGCGGCGTTCGTCGTCGGTCAGCTCGCGGCCGGCGGCGGCCGCGGCGGCGCCGGTCTCCAGTACGTCGCGGAACGTCAGCGCGTCGTCGAGGCTCTGCCCCAGCTCCCGGGCGAGCTGCCGCAGCTTGGTACGCCGTGGCCGGGGCAGCTTCTCGTTGACGAAGGTACCGCCGTACCGGCCGCGGCGGGACTCCACGTACCCGGCCTGCTGCAGGGCGCGGATCGCCTCCCGCAGCGTGACCCGGCTGACCCCGAGCCGGGCGGCGAGGTCGCGCTCGGCGGGGAGCCGGTCGCCGGGGGCGACCACCCCGAGTTTGATCGCCTGCAGCAGGCGTTCCACCGCCTCCTCGAACGCGTTGCCGGCCCGGACGGGGCGGAACACCGCCTCGTCGGCCCGGCTCAGCAGTGGAACCACGTCGGCCATGACCGTCACGCTACAGCGGGGTGACGTACGCCCCGGAGATACCGCCGTCGACCAGGAACGTCGACGCGGTGATGAACGACGAGTCGTCGCTGGCGAGGAACGCCACGGCGGCGGCGATCTCGTCCGGCTCGGCGAACCGTCCCATCGGTACGTGTACCAGCCGCCGCGCCGCCTTCTCGGGATCGGTGGCGAACAGCTCCTGCAGCAGCGGCGTACTGACCGGGCCGGGGCAGAGCGCGTTGACCCGGATCCCTTCCCGGGCGAACTGCACGCCCAGCTCCCGCGACATCGCCAGCACCCCACCCTTGGAGGCGCTGTACGAGATCTGCGAGGTGGCGGCACCCATCACCGCGACGAACGAGGCGGTGTTGATGATCGAGCCCTTGCCCTGCCGGCGCATGTGCGGGATGGCGTACTTGCAGCACAGGAACACCGAGGTGAGGTTGACCTGCTGCACCCGCTGCCAGGCCTCCAGGCCGGTGTCGAGGATGGAGTCGTCCTCGGGCGGCGAGATGCCCGCGTTGTTGAACGCGATGTCGACCGAGCCGTGGGCCGCCGCCACCGTGTCGAACAGGTCGCGAACCGCCGCCTCATCGGTCACGTCGCAGGTGATCGCGTCGCCCTTGAGCTCCTCGGCGAGCGCGTCGATGGCTTCCGTGTTCAGGTCCACCGCAACGACAAATGCGCCCTCCTGGGCGAACCGCCGTGCGGTGGCGAGGCCGATCCCGCTGGCCGCGCCGGTCACCACGGCGACCCGGTCCTGCAGACGCTGCATGTTCACTCCTCCGTACTGATGAAGACGTTCTTGACCTCGGTGAACGCGTCCAGCGCGTCCGGCCCCAGCTCCCGGCCCAGGCCGGACTGCTTGAACCCGCCGAACGGGGTGGCGTACCGCACCGAGCTGTGCGAGTTGACCGACAGGTTGCCGGCTTCGACGGCGCGGCTGACCCGGATCGCGCGGCCCACGTCCCGGGTCCAGATCGACCCCGAGAGTCCATAAGGCGTGTCGTTGGCGAGCCTGATGGCGTCCGCCTCGTCGTCGAACGGCTGCACGGTGACCACCGGTCCGAATATCTCCTCGGTGACCGCCCGGTCGGTGGCCGACACCGGCGCCAGCACCGTCGGCGGGAACCAGAAACCCGGCCCGTCGGGGCACGCGCCGCGGAACGCCACCGGAGCGTCGTCAGGGACAAAAGATGCGACGTGGGTACGCTGCGCCGCGCTGATCAGCGGCCCCATCTCCGAGCTCTCGAGCCGCGGGTCGCCCACGTTGACGCCGTGCACCGCCGGCTCCAGCAGCTCCATGAACCGGTCGTACACGCTGCGCTGCACCAGGATCCGGGAACGCGCACAGCAGTCCTGCCCCGCGTTGTCGAAAACCCCGTACGGCGCCGCTGCCGCGGCCTTCTCCAGGTCGGCGTCGGCGAAGACGACGTTCGCGCTCTTGCCGCCCAGCTCGAGGGTCACCCGCTTCACCTGCGACGCACACTGCGCCATGATCCGGGTCCCCACCTCGGTCGAGCCCGTGAAGCAGATCTTCCGTACGGCGGGGTGCTCCACGAACCGCTGCCCGACCACGGAGCCCTTGCCGGGGATCACGGTGAACACACCGTCGGGGAGCCCGGCGTCGCGCGCCAGCTCGCCGAGCCGGATCGCGGTGAGCGGCGTCAGCTCCGCCGGCTTGAGTACGACGGTGTTGCCGGCGGCGAGCGCGGGGGCGAAGCCCCAGGCGGCGATCGGCATCGGGAAGTTCCACGGCACGATCACGCCGACCACGCCGAGCGGCTCCCGGAACGTCACGTCGAGCCCGCCCGCGACCGGGATCTGGCGTCCGTTGAGCCGCTCCGGGGCCGCCGCGTAGTAGTGCAGGACATCGCGTACGTTGCCGGCTTCCCAACGGGCGTTGCCGATGGTGTGGCCGGCGTTGGCGACCTCGAGCTCCGCCAGCTCTTCCAGATGCGCGTCGACCAGCTCGGCGTACCGGCGGAGCAGCCGGGCCCGGTCCGCCGGCACCACCGCGCGCCACGCCGGGTACGCCGCCTGCGCCCGCGCGATCGCCTGGTCGGTCTCCTCGGCGGTGGCGAGCGCGATCGTCGCCACCACCTGCTCGGTCGCCGGATTGACGACATCGTGCTTCATCGCTGTGCCAACTCCTTCTCGGCGGCCTCGACCAGGGCGCGGAACAGTCTCACGTCGGTCCCCTCCTCGGGGTGCCACTGCACGCCGATCACGAACGGGTGGTTGCGATGCTCGATCGCCTCGACCGTCTCGTCGGCCGCCCACGCGGACGGGAGCAGGTCGGCGCCGAGGCGGCGTACCCCCTGATGGTGGTAGCAGGGCACGGACAGTGCGGTGCCGATGATGCGTGCCAGGCGACTGGCCGGGCGCACCTTCACCTCGGAGCGGCCGAACCGGGCGGGCGCCGGCTGGTGCGCGGTGTGGCCGAGCGCGTCGGGCAGGTGCTGGATCAGCGTGCCGCCGAGCGCGACGTTGAGCAGCTGCATGCCGCGGCACACCCCGAGCACCGGCGTGCCGGCGTCCAGCGCGGCCCGCAGCAGGGCAACCTCGGCGGCGTCCCGCTCCGGGTGGGTCGGCCCGGTCCGTGGATCCCGCTCGGCGCCGTAGCTCGCGGGGTCGACGTCGGCGCCGCCGGCGAGCACCAGCGCATCGACGGCGCCGATCGCCTCCGCCGCGCCCGGGGTCGGCGGCAGCAGCACCGGGATGCCGCCCGCTGCCGCGACCACGTCGACGTAGGTACGCGGCAGCAGCGCCGCCGGCCGCGACCACACGCCCCAGCGGGCCTCCTCGGCGTAGGTCGTGACCCCGATGACGGGCCTCATAGCCGTTCGAACCCCCGCTGCCGCTCCCAGTCGGTGACGGCGGCGCCGAACGCCTCGATCTCGACCCGGGCGGCGTTCAGGTAGTGCTCCATGACGTCCTCGCCGAGCGCCGCCCGCGCCACCTTGCTCTCGGCGAACAGCCGCGCCGCCTCGTTCAACGTGGTCGGCACCCGGGGCTTGTCCGCGTGGTACGCGTTGCCGGTGTACGCCGGCTCCAGCGCCAGCTCGTGCTCGATGCCGTACAGGCCGGCGGCGATCATCCCGGCGATCGCGAGGTACGGATTCACGTCCCCGCCGGGGACCCGGTTCTCCACCCGCAGCCCGTGACCGTGTCCCACCACCCGCATGGCGCAGGTGCGGTTGTCCGGCCCCCACGCGACCGCGGTCGGCGCGAAGCTCCCCGCCTGGAACCGCTTGTACGAGTTGATGTTCGGCGCGAACAGCAGCGTCAGCTCCTGTAGGCACGCGAGCTGCCCGGCGACGAAGTGCTCCATCAGCGCCGAGAAGCCGTGCTCGCGGTCGCCGGCCATCACCGCGTCGCCGCCGGTGGAGCGCAGGCTCAGATGGATGTGGCAGGAGTTGCCTTCCCGCTGGTCGTACTTCGCCATGAAGGTCAGGCTCATCCCCTGTTCGGCGGCGATCTCCTTCGCGCCGTTCTTGTAGATCACGTGGTTGTCGCAGGTGGTGAGCGCGTCGGCGTACCGGAAGGCGATCTCGTGCTGGCCGAGGTTGCACTCGCCCTTCGCCGACTCGACGTACAGACCGGCGCCGGTCATCGCGTTGCGGATCCGCCGCAGCAGCGGCTCCACCCGGGCGGTGCCGAGCAGCGAGTAGTCGACGTTGTAGTCGTTCGCCGGCTGCAGCTCCCGGTAGCCGCTGCGCCAGGCTGCCTCGTAGCTGTCCTTGAAGAGCATGAATTCAAGTTCTGTCCCGGCGTACGCCGTCAGCCCGCGCTCGGCGAGCCGGTCGAGCTGGCGCCGCAGCACCTGCCGGGGCGCCGGGGGGACGGGCGAGCCGTCCTCCCAGCGCACGTCGGCGTGCAGCATCGCGGTGCCCGGCTGCCACGGCACCAGCCGCAGCGTGTCCAGATCCGGCGCCAGTACGAAGTCGCCGTACCCCTGGTCCCAGGAGGAGATCGCGTACCCGTCGACGGTGTTCATGTCGACGTCCACCGCGAGCAGGTAGTTGCACGCGTCCGCACCGTGGGCGAGCACCTCTTCCAGGAAGTACTCAGCGGACAGCCGCTTGCCCTGCAGCCGGCCCTGCATGTCGGTCAGGGCGAGCAGGACGGTGTCGATCTGGCCGTCGTCGATCAACGTACGCAGCTGTTCGACCGTGAGCATTCCGTCTGAGTGCCGCACCGGGTTCCCTCCTCGGGATTGTCAGATGGACTCGAGGTCGCGTTCGATCGCGGCCAGCTCCTCGGCGCTGCCCTGCACCTTCGGGCCCTTGAACCAGTGTCGCGCCGAAACCAGCCACCAGATGCCGGCGAAGCCGAGCACCACCAGCACCGCGACCGGGGTGTAGTTGAAAGTGGTCGCGTCGACCGGGCTCACCTGCGGCAACATGAACAGCACGGTGATGAAGGCGACCCAGGCCACCGCGACGATCCCGATCGGCCGGCTCCACCGGCCCAGGTGCCACGGCCCGCGCTTGAAGTTCTCGCCCTGGGCGAGCCGCAGCATCGTCGGCATCACGTACGCGATGTAGAGGCCGATCACCGCGATCGACGTCACCGCCGCGTACGCCGTGGTGTTCCACAGGTACGGCAGCCCGAGCAGGAACGCCCCGCCGGCGGCGAGCCAGATCGCGTTGGTGGGCGTACGGGTCCGCTTGTTGACCTTGTGCCAGAAGCTCGAGCCGGGCAGCGCGCCGTCGCGGGAGAACGCGTAGATCATCCGGGAGTTCGCGGTCACCGAGGACATGCCGCAGAAGAACTGCGCCCCGACCACGATCACCAGCAGCGCCTTGCCGACGGTGAGCCCGACCGCGTCGATGAAGATCTGCGCCGGCGGTACGCCGGTCTCGCTGCCGAGCGCCCGGTCGTAGTCCTGGATCGCGAAGGTCAGCCCGATCAGCAGCACCCAGCCGGCGATCAACGACACCACGATCGACATCACGATCCCTTGTGGACCGGTGCGGTCGGCGGCGTGGGTCTCCTCCGTCATGTGCGCGGAGGCGTCGTACCCGGTGAAGGTGTACTGCGCGAGCAGCAGCCCGAGCATCGCGACGTACAGGGTGGAGCTCCAGCCGGTGTTGTTGACGAACTTGGTGAACACGAACTCCGCCGACTGGTGGTTGTCCGGCAGGATCGCGAGCACACCGACGATGATCCCCACACCGGCGATGTGCCACCACACGCTGATGTCGTTGAGCAGCGCCACCAGCCGTACGCCGAAGGTGTTCAGCAGCCCGTGCAGCACCAGGATCACGCCGAACAGCGTGATGGTGTGGCCGGGGGTGGCGGCGTACCCGAACTGCAGGTCGAGCAGCGCGTTGAGGAAGAACGCGGCGCCGAAGTCGATGCCGGCGGTGACCGCGACCTGGCCCAGGAAGTTGAACCAGCCGGTGAACCAGGACCACGCCGGTCCGTGGCGGGGTGCGAGTTTCGCGGCCCAGTAGTAGAGGCCGCCGGCGGTCGGGAAGCTGGAGCAGACCTCGGCCATCGCCAGACCTACGAACAGCGTCATCAGGCCCACGATGGGCCAGCCCCATACGATCACCGCCGGCCCGCCGGTGTTCATGCCGAACGCGTACAGGGTGAGGCAGCCGGACAGGATCGAGATGATGGTGAACGAGACCGCGAAGTTCGAAAAGCCGGACATGTTGCGGGAGAGCTCCTGGGCGTACCCCAGTTCGTGCAGTCGTTTCTCGTCGCGGGTGAGCTGCGCCGAAGCCGATGCGGCGCGTTCGGTGCTGTCTTCGACGGACACGAGGTCCTCCTCCGGTCGAACCTGGGGCGAAGGTCGAAGGCGCGGCTTCCCGCTGTGCAGCGGCCCCGGGGCGCGCCGCCCTCGCTCGAGTTCATTGGGCTATGGATGGTCCATTGACCAATGATTCAGCCACTCCGCAGAACTGCTGTCAAGGGTCGAAGCGGTGCTGTGACCCCGGCCGGGACCGCGGCACGGCGCAGCGGCTACTGGCGGCCGCTGGTCTGGCGGCCCCTCCGGGACAGCGAGTCCAGGATCACCGCCGCCAGCAGCACCGCCGCCGTGATCATGAAGCGTTCCGCGGAGCCCAGCTGGAGCAGCAGCATGCCGGAGGTGATCGAGCCGATCACCAGACCGCCGAGCAGCGCCGAGTACGTGCTGCCCCGCCCGCCGAACAGGCTTGTCCCGCCGATCACCGCCGCCGCGATCGCCAGCAGCAGTACGTCATTGCCGCCCGACTGCTGACCCACCGAGTACACCCGGGACGCGGCCAGGATGCCGCCGATCGCCGCCATCGCCGAGGCGAGCGCGAACACCGAGATCCGGATCCGGTCCACGTTCAGGCCGGCGCGGCGGGAGGCCTCCACGTTGCCGCCGATGGCGAAGATGCTCCTGCCGTACCGGGTGCGGCGCAGGATCAGGTCGAAGCCGACCACGAAGCCGACCAGGATCAGCAGCGCCAGCGGTACGCCGCGCCAGGCGTTGAGCACGAGTACGGTGATCCCGACCCCGGCGGCGAGCACCCCGGCCCGCAGCGCGATCTGGCGTACCGGGCGCAGCGGCAGCCCCGCGGCCCGGCGTTGCCGGCGGTCGTACAGCACCGCGGCGAGGTAGCAGGCGACCGTCGCGACGGCGAGCAGCCATCCGGCGGCCGGGGCCAGGCTGGTGTGGGTCAACCGCGCGACGAACCCCTCGTACGGGAAGTTCACGGTTCCCTGCGGGCCCAGCACGTACAGCTGGACGCCCTGCCAGCCGATCAGCCCCGCCAGACCGACCACAAAGGACGGTACGCCGACCTTGGTGACGATCAACCCGTGCATCGTGCCGATCAGGGCGCACAGCGCCACCACGGTGACGATCCCGACCGCGTCCGGCATGCCGTTGCGTACCGTGAATCCCGCGAGCATCGCCCCCGCCAGCCCCGACACCGAGCCGACCGAGAGGTCGATCTCCCCGAGCAGCAGCACCATCACCACGCCGATCGAGATCGCGCCGGTCGCGGTGATCTGCAGCGCCAGGTTGTACAGGTTCTGCGAGGTGAGGAAGTTGTCGTTGAGGCTCTGGAAGACCACCCAGATCACCGCCAGGCCGACGACGACCGGCCAGGATCCGAGCTCCCCGCTGCGCAGCCGGCGACCGATCGCCCGTACGCTCACCGGCCCCTCGGGGCCCGCCGCCTCGGCAGCGGGTGCCGAGACCAGCACCGGACCGCCGAGCTCGCTCTTGACCGTGCTCGATTGCTCGGCTCCGCGCTCGCTCCGCTCCGCGCTCGCTGCGCTCCCTGCGATGCTCACTCGCTGTCGCCTCGCGGTACTCACTGCTCGACCTCCGTGAGGGAAACGGCGCTGGACGTACGGGCCCGGCGGCGCGAGACGGGGTTGTGGGACGCGCCGGTGATCGCCTGCACGATCTCCTCCTGGGTCGACTCGCCGATCCGGAAGTCGCCCGCGTTGCGGCCCAGCCGGAGCACCACCGCCCGGTCGGCGACCGCCTTGACGTCGGCGAGGTTGTGGCTGATCAGGATCACGCCGAGGCGACGGTCCCGGAGTCGCTCGATCAGGTCGAGCACCTGCGCGGTCTGCGCCACCCCGAGCGCGGCGGTGGGCTCGTCCAGCATCACCACCTTGGGATCGCCGAGCAGCGACCGGGCGATCGCGACCGACTGCCGCTGGCCTCCCGACAGCGCCGCCACGGGCACCCGTACGGACGGGATCCGTACCGAGAGGCTGTCGAGCAGCTCGCTGGCCTTGCGCTCCATCGCGATCTCGTCGAGCAGCCGGTGCCGGACCGCCTCGTTGCCGAGGAACAGGTTCGCCACCACGTCCAGGTTGTCGCAGAGCGACAGATCCTGGTAGACGGTCGCGATCCCGAGCGCGGTGGCGTCGTGTGGCTTGTGGATCGCCACCGGCTCGCCGTCCCAGCGGATCTCGCCGCTGTCGGCCGGGTTCACCCCGGCGATCACCTTGACCAGCGTGGACTTGCCGGCGCCGTTGTCGCCGACCAGCGCCACCACCTCGCCGGCATCGACCTCCAGCTCGGCATCGGAGAGCGCCTGTACGGCTCCGAAGCGTTTCGAAATCCCCGACAGTGACAGCACAGGTGTTGTCACGCTCATCTCCTTCGGGCGCGGCGGCGTCGCGTCCATCCTCGACTTCGTTGGGCGTCATGGGTAGGTCAGGCCGTATCCCAGGCCGAACAGCGGGGTCTGGC
>JBOGDF010000210.1:0-9872 GCA_050701635.1 Micromonosporaceae bacterium
CTCGCGTTCCGCGCGGTCGGCGGTCGCCGCGAGCGCCTCCGCCTCGGCGGCGGCGATCAGCGCCTGCGCGGCGTCGAAGCAGGCCCCGATGCCGGTCAGCCGCCGCGGGATCCCCAGTACGGCGTCCCGGGTGGAACGGGCCTGCGGGTCCCGCGCCAGCCGGCGTGCCCGGCCGACGTGTCCCTGCGCGGCGGCGGCCGCCCAGAGCGCGGTGTCGGGCGTGACCCCGTCCCGCTCGGTCAGCACCTGCGCCACCGCCGCGGCCGGGGGTTGCCGCAGCGACACCAGCCGGCACCGGGAGCGGATCGTCACCGAGATGTCGTCGGGGTGGGTGGACGGCGTACAGAGCAGGAAGACCGTACGCGGCGGCGGCTCCTCCACCGCCTTCAGCAGCGCGTTGGCGGCGGCCTCGGTAAGCCGGTCAGCGTCCTCGACCAGCAGCACCTGCCAGCGGCCCTGGGTCGGCGTACCGGCGGCCCGCAGCACCAGGGAGCGCATCTCCGCCACCGAGATGGTCAGCCCGTCGGGGACCACGAACTTCACGTCGGCGTGGGTGCCGGTCAGCGCGGTGTGGCAGGCGGGGCACTCGCCGCAGCCCTGGTCCGCGCACTGCAGCGCGGCGGCGAACGCGCGCGCCGCCACCGAACGGCCCGAGCCGGCCGGCCCGGTGAACAGCCACGCGTGGGTCATCGCACCGCGTGCCGGCTCGCCGCCGCGTACCACCAGATCGGCCGCGGCCGCCGCCTGCCGCAACGTGGCGACGGCGGGCTCCTGGCCGACCAGGTCGGCGAACACCCGGCCCGGCGTCACCCGCCCGGCTCCTCGCTCACGCCGGTGCGCGCTCGCTGACGCTCATCCGCCGCCTGCGCCGGTGCTCGGTCAGAACCCTCTTCGAGTACGTCCTCCGCCGCATCCTCTCCGCTGTCCTCCGAGCCCGGCCCCGCGCCGTTCGGAGACCGCCGAGGCGCCTCGCCGGGCTGCGACGCCTGCGACTCGGCGCGCGAAGGCTTGGCGGGCTCGGGCTCGGCGGCGGGCTCGGGCTCGGCGGCCGGGAGGGCGGGCTGCAGGGTGGGCAGGAGCCGGACTATGCGCTGGCGTACCTGCTCGGCGATCTCCTCGGGGTCGGCGGCGGCGTCGACCACCAGGTAGCGCCGCGGGTCGGCGGCGGCGAGATCGAGGAAGGCGTACCGGACCCGCTCGTGGAAGGCCAGCGACTCGCTCTCCAGCCGGTCGGCCTGGCCCCGCCCGGAGACCCGCCGCAGCCCCTGCTTCGGCTCCAGGTCGAGCAGCACCACCAGGTCGGGCTTGAGGCTACCGGTGGCCCACCGGGACAGCCAGGCCACCTCCTCCACCGGCAGTACGCGGCCCGCCCCCTGGTACGCCAGCGAAGAGTCCACGTACCGGTCGCTGACCACCACGGCGCCGCGGCTGAGCGCGGGGCGTACCACGGTGGAGACGTGATGGGCGCGGTCGGCGGCGTACAGCAGCGCCTCGGCGCGCGGCGAGAGCGACTCGCCGGCGGGCAGCGCGTCGTGGTCGAGCAGCATGGAACGGATCCGGGCTCCCACGTTGGTGGCGCCCGGCTCGCGGGTGAGCACCGCTTCGTGCCCGTGCACCTGCAGCCAGGCGGCGAGCTTCACCGCCTGGGTGGACTTGCCGGCGCCCTCCCCGCCCTCGAATACCACGAACAGCCCCAGCCCGGAGCGGCCTTCGGGCATCCCGAGCGGTCGGCCCACGATCGAGGACCACAGGTCCGCGAACACGTTCACGCCGGGCCGGTCGTCCATCTGCCGGAACGCCGAGAGCCCGGTCGCGATCCCGACGGCGCCCGCCACCACCAGCAGCACCCGGGCGGTGCTCAGGTCGAAGCCGAACCCGCCGAAGCTGATGTGCCGGGAGGAGCCGAAGCCGACCAGCACGCTGGAGAGCGAGATCGCCAGCATCAGTACGCCCCGCGAGGCGGTGTTCACGAACGCGAACACCCGGCCCCGTACGTCGTCCGGCACCTCCGTACCGAGCAGCGTGACGCCGGCCAGGAACGCCATCCCGACGCCGACCCCGATCAGCAGCGCGCCGAACACCCCGATCGACAGGTGCGGCGCGATCGCCAGCAGCAGCGTGGCGGCGCCGGCGAACACGATGCTGATGCCGAACCAGCGCTTGCGGGACAGCCCGCCCACCAGCGGCGGCCCGGCCACGATGCCGAGCCCGAGCCCGATGAACAGCGCCGCGAACAGCAGCGAGAACGCCGCGTCGCCACCGCTGAGGGAGATCGCGTAGAACTTCGCGGTGCCGACCACCACGCCGCCGCCGACGAACGCGCCGAGGATGCCGAGCACCAGGCCGCGTACCAGGGGGCGGGTGGCGACGTACCGCCAGCCGTCGATGAACTGCCGCAGCATGCCGGTGCCGGGCCCGGTGGGCCGGGTCCGCCTGCCGTCGCGGCCGCTGATCTCCTTGATCCCGAACAGTACGGCGATCGCCACCGCCAGGAACGTCAGCGCGTTGAAGTACAGCGCCAGGTCGACCGGCCCCGCGTACGCGGCGATCGGCGCCGCCAACCGGGTGCCGGGGACGCTGGTGAGGCCACCGATCACCAGCGCGGCGACCACCGGGGCGAGGCCGTACGTGCTGGCCAGGGTGAGCTGGTTGGCCTTCTCCAGCCGCGGCTTCGGGAGCAGGTTGGGTACGGCGGCTTCCTTCGCCGGCATCCACACCAGCGCGACGCACTCGATCAGGAAGTTGGCGATGCCGACCCAGGCCACCGCGGTGGCGCCGTGGTGCACCGCGAGCGCGACCAGCGGGATCGAGGCGAACAGCCCGAACCGCAGCACGTCGCAGACCACCATCGTGTAGCGCCGGTCGAAGCGGTCGGCGATCAGCCCACCCAGGGTGCCGAAGAACAGCGCCGGCAGCAGCCTGACCGCGATCACGGAGCCGAACGCGAGCCCCTGCGCGGTGGATCCGGTGACCTGCTCGGCGGCGAACAGCGCGGTGGCGAGCAGCCCGAGCCAGTCGCCCACCGAGGACAGCCCGAGCACCATCCACAGCCGGCGGAACGGCCGTACGTGCAGGATCGCCCGGAGCTCGGCCAGCCCGCCCAGGTCGCTGGCGACCAGGTTGGCCGGCGAGCCGTGGTCTCTGCTGGTGATGGCGCTACCTCCTGCACTGAGGCCGGGGTGGTGCTGTCGCTGCTGCTAACGGTATTGCGGCCGCCGAAGATTCGCTCACCGGCGTGCTCACTGTATCGGCGGCGCTGCTTGGCGCTGCGCGGCGACCTGCACCGGCTTCCCGAGGTGGGCAGCACGACCACAGACAACCAGATAACATGAAGAGCCTTCGGATTATCGGGGAGACTCCTTGAGTACGCAGCAGCAGCGGTACGACCGGGCCACCGCCGACCTGGACCCGCCGTTCGCGATCGTGGATCTCGACGCGTTCCGCGCGAACACCGCCGAGTTGGTACGCCGTGCCGCCGGCACCCCGATCCGGCTCGCCAGCAAATCCGTACGCTGTCGCGAGCTGATCACCGACGTACTCAAGCAGCCCGGGTACGCCGGCGTGATGGCCTTCACGCTCCCGGAGGCGGTCTGGCTGGCCCGGCACGGCGTCGACGACGTGCTGCTCGGCTACCCGGTCGCGCACCGGGGCGCGCTCGCCGAGCTGACCGACCCGGCGCTGGCCGGCGCGATCACCCTGATGGTCGACCACGTCTCGCAGCTGGACTTCATCGACGCGGTGCTGCCGGCGAGCCGGCCCGGCGTACAGCTGTGTATCGACCTGGACGCCTCGTGGCGGCTGCTCGGCGGGCGGCTGCACTTCGGGATGCGGCGCTCCCCCGTACACGCTCCGGAGCAGGCGGCGGCGCTGGCCCGGGAGATCGTCGCCCGGCCGGGCTTCGTACTGACCGGGCTGATGTCGTACGAGGGGCAGATCGCCGGTGTGGGCGACGCCCCGCGGGGCCGCGCCCTGTACGGCGCCGCGATCCGGCAGATCCAGCGCCGCTCGTACGCCGAGCTGGCCCGCCGCCGCGCCCGCGCCGTGAGCGCGGTCAACGCCGTCGCGCCGCTGCGATTCGTCAACGTCGGCGGCACCGGCTCCATCGAGCTGGGCGCGGGCGAGGCCGCCGCCACCGAGGTCACCGCCGGCAGCGGCCTGTACGGCCCCGCCCTGTTCGACCACTACCAGGTGTGGCGGCCCCGCCCGGCCGCGTTCTTCGCCACCTCGGTGGTACGCCGTCCCACCCCCGACATCGCGACCGTGCACGGCGCCGGCTGGATCGCCTCCGGCGCCCCCGGCGCAGACCGGCTGCCCCTCCCCTGGCTCCCGGAAGGGCTCCAGCTCACCGGCACCGAAGGCGCCGGCGAAGTCCAGACCCCGGTGCAGGGCCCCGCCGCCGCGGCGCTGAACCCCGGCGACCGGGTGTGGTTCCGCCACGCCAAGGCCGGTGAGCTGTGCGAACGCGTACCCGAGCTGCACCTGGTGGACGGTGATCGGATCGTGGCGACTGTGCCCACGTACCGCGGAGAAGGTCTGGCTTTTCTCTAGCTTCGCCGTGCGGGCTAATCTCCCGCGACCGTCGAGAGGTAGTCGCGGATCAGGCGCTTGGCTTCGGCCAGGACGCGCTCGTCGCCGTCGGGGTCGCTGCGGAATGCCAGCTTGATCAGGGCGTCGCCGGTCTCCACGGCGATCAGGATCGCGAAGTCCAGGTCGTCGCTGGCGGTGACGTCGCCGTGGTCGACCATCAGCCGGCCCAGCGCGCGGGCGATCACCGCGTTGTTGTCCTGGCTGGCGTCGAGCAGGTGCCGGTCCACCACGTCGCCGAAGTGCAGCACCCGGAAGCCCGGCGCGGAGCGGTGCAGCTCGATGTACTCGTCGATCGCGGTGTCCACGATCTCCCACCAGTGCGAGAAGCTGCCGGCGTCGAGCTTGGCACCCACCCGCGACATGTACGTGTCGAGGTTGCGCTGCGTCAGCGCCTGCACCACGGCCCGCTTGTCCGGGAAGAACTGGTACACCGAGCCGATCGCCACCTCTGCCCGCTCGGCGATCAGCGTCGTGGTCAGCCCCTCGTACCCGACCTCTTCCACGATCTCCGCGGTGGCGTCGAGCATCCGCTGCACCCGTGCCGCGCTGCGTTCCTGTACGGGTGCCCGCCGCAACGGCCCCCGCGGCGACTTGCTGGCGCGGGGCGGCGACTCGTTGGTGGACTGCTCGGTCACGGTCACTCCAGACTGCTCCCCTGTGTGCAATTCAGCAGGTCTGTCGTCACGGATAGATCGCATAATCATGCCCCATCGGTACGCGATACGTCGGGTTCGTACCGGGACGGCGCCCGCCGGTGATATTCGCGTGACCAAACCTGGTGAGGCAGGATGTCCGCAAATCACCTGGGAGGTCACAGTGACATCGGCACCCCGCCGGCGCGCAGCGCCGCCCTCGCCAAGCGAGGGCACCCGATGAGCGCACCCGCGCCGGAAAAGCCCGCGGTCGCCCTGCGCCCGACCTGGCAGAACTGGGCCGGCAACCAGCGCACCACCGCGCGCCGGGTGGCCCGCCCCACCGGCCGGGACGAGCTGGTCGCCGCGGTACGCGACGCGGCCTCCGACGGGCTGCCGCTGAAGCCGGTCGGCGCCGGGCACTCGTTCACCTCGATCGCCGCCACCGACGGGGTACGCGTGGTGCTCGACGCGTACCGCCGGCCGGTCGAGATCGACCGGGTCGGGCGGCGGGCCCGGGTGCAGGCCGGGATGCCGCTGCACCAGCTCAACGAGTGGCTCGCCGAGCACGGGCTGGCGATGGGCAACCTGGGCGACATCGACCGGCAGACCATCGCGGGCGCGATCTCCACCGGCACCCACGGCACCGGCGGGCGGCTCCCCGGGCTGGCCGGGTTCGTCGAGGAGCTGGAGCTGATCACCGGCACCGGCGAGGTCGTACGCTGCTCGGCCACCGAGCGGCCCGACGTGTTCCACGCCGCCCGGGTCGGGCTGGGCGCGGTCGGGCTGATCAGCGAGGTGACGCTGCGCTGCGAGGAGTCGTACGGGTTGCACGCCGACGAACGGCCGATGTCGATGCAGACCATCCTCAACGAAGTCGACGAGCAGGTCGCCGCCAACGACCACTTCGAGTTCTTCTGGATGCCGTACACGGAAAGGGCGCTGGTCAAGCGGCTCAACCGGATGGATCCCGACGAGCCGACGCAGCCGATGTCCGGGGTCAAGTCGTGGTGGGAACGCTCGATGGTGGAGAACCTCGGGCTGGGCGCGGTGTGCCGGCTGGGGCGGCGTACCCCCCGGATGATCCCCCGGCTGAACCGGGTGATCGCCGGAGCGATGTCGCCGCGGGTCTACTCCGACGTCTCCTACCAGGTGCTCTGCACGCCCCGCAACGTCCGGTTCTACGAGATGGAGTACAACGTCCCCAGGGCGGCCACCCGGGAGGCGCTGGCCGCCATCCGGAAGGTGATCGCGAAGTCCGAGGTGAAAACCAACTTCCCGGTGGAGGTACGTTTCGCCGCCGCCGACGACATCTGGATGTCCCCGGCGTATGGCCGGGATGCGGCGTACTTCGCGGTGCACCAGTTCGTCGGGATGCCGTACCAGTCGCTGTTCCGGGAGTGCGAAGCGGTGCTGAAGGACCTGGACGGGCGCCCGCACTGGGCCAAGCTGCACCAGCTCACCGCGCCCGACATCGCCGACCGCTACCCGAAGTTCTCCGACTTCCTGGCCGTACGGGACCGCCTCGACCCGGATCGCCTGTTCCGCAACGACTACCTCGACCGCGTCCTCGGCCCGTAGCCAGTCACTAGGGCTTCTTGGTGGCGGCCTTTTTGGGGGCCGCCTTCTTGGTGGCCTTCTTGGCGGGCGCCTTCTTGGCGGCGCGCTTGCGCGGGGCGGCCGGGCCCTTGGCGCGGCGCTCGGCGAGCAGCTCGGACGCGCGCTCGATGGTGATCTCCTCGACCGAGTCGTCGCGCCGCAGCGACGCGTTGGTCTCGCCGTCGGTGGCGTACGGGCCGAACCGTCCCTCTTTGATCACCACCGGCTTGCCGGTCTCCGGGTCGTCGCCCAGCTCCCGCAGCGGCGCGGCCGCGGCGGCCCGCCGGCCCCGGGACTTGGGCTGCGCGAACAATGCCAGCGCCTCGTCCAGGGTGACGGTGAACAGCTGCTCTTCGTTGTCCAGCGAGCGGGTGTCCTCGCCCTTGGTCAGGTACGGGCCGTACCGGCCGGGGCGGGCCATGATCTCGACGCCTTCGGGATCCACGCCGACCACCCGCGGCAGGGTGAGCAGCCGCAGCGCCTCCTCCAGCGTCAGCGTGTCGATCGACTGCGCCTTCAGCAGCGAGGAGGACTTCTCTCCACTCTGGACGTACGGGCCGTAGCGGCCGGCCTTGACCACGATCGGCTCGCCGGACTCGGGGTGTTCGCCGAGCTTGCGTTCGCCGCTGCCCTGCTTGAACAGCTCCTCGACCTTCTCGCGGGTCAGCTCGTCGGGAGCCAGCTCCTCCGGCAGCGGCGCCCGGTCGCCGTCGCCGTTGTCACCGCCGCGCTGCAGGTACGGGCCGTAGCGACCCACCCGTACGACGACCGGACCGGAAGGGGTGTCGTGCAGCGGGATCGAGTTGACGCCGCGGGCGTCGATCGCCGCGAGCTTCTCGGTGACCAGCTTCTTCAGCCCGCCGGAGCGGGAGACGCTGCCCTCGACTCCGCGCTCGCCGCCGAAGTAGAAGGCGCGCAGGAAGTCGGTCGCCGCCTCGTCGCCGGTCGCGATCGCGTCCAGCTGGTCCTCCATGGCGGCGGTGAAGTCGTAGTCGACCAGCCGGGCGAAGTACGACTCCAGCAGCCCCACCACGGCGAACGCCAGGAACGACGGCACCAGCGCCTGGCCGCGCTTGGACACGTACCCCCGGTCCTGGATGGTCTGCATGATCGACGCGTACGTCGAGGGCCGGCCGATGCCCAACTCCTCGAGCGCCTTGACCAGCGACGCCTCCGTGTAGCGGGCGGGCGGCTGCGTGGTGTGCCCGACGGCATCCAGCCGCTCCGACGACAGCCGCTGGTCCTTGGTCAGCTGCGGCAACCGGCGCTCGGCATCCTCGGCCTCGGCGGTCTCGTCGTCGGACGACTCGACGTACGCCTTGAGGAAGCCCGGGTCGGTGATGGTCTTGCCGGTGGCGGCGAAGTCGCACGCCTCGGAGGTGGACGAGATCGCCTGGATCCGGACCGAGATCGAGTTGCCGACCGCGTCGGTCATCTGGGACGCGATGGTGCGGCGCCAGATCAGCTCGTAAAGCCGGAATTCCTCGCCGGAGAGCTGCTTGGCCACCTCGCCGGGGGTACGGAAGCTCTCGCCGGCGGGGCGGATCGCCTCGTGCGCCTCCTGCGCGCCCTTCACCTTGCGCTGGTAGCGGCGCGGCTCGGCCGGTACGAAGCGGTCGCCGTACAGCTCGCGTACCTGTTGCCGGGCGGCGGAGATCGCCGTCTCGGACAGGTTGGTCGAGTCGGTACGCATATAGGTGATGTAGCCGTTCTCGTACAGCCGCTGCGCCACCCGCATCGTCTGCGCGCTGGACAGCCGCAGCTTGCGCGCCGACTCCTGCTGCAGCGTGCTCGTAATGAAAGGCGCGTACGGCTTCCGCCGGTACGGCTTCTCCTCGATCCGGGTGACCGTGAACGGCACCCCGTCCAGCCGAGCGGCCAGCCCGCGGGCGCCCTGCTCGTCGAGGTGTACCACCGACGCGCCGGCCTTCACGCCGCCGGTCGCCGGGTCGAAGTCCTTGCCGGTCGCCACCCGGTCGCCGTCGAGCGCGATCAGGTTGGCCTGGAACGTGCGCGGGCCGTCGCCGGACGCGGCTACGGCGAGCAGCGCCTGGATGTCCCAGTACTCCGCGGAGCGGAACTTCATCCGCTGGCGTTCCCGCTCCACCACGATCCGGGTCGCCACCGACTGCACCCGGCCCGCCGACAGCTTCGGCATGACCTTCTTCCACAGCACCGGGCTGACCTCGTACCCGTAGAGGCGGTCCAGGATCCGGCGGGCTTCCTGGGCGTCCACCCGGGGCTGGTCGATCTCGCGGGAGTTCGCGACGGCTTCCTCGATGGCGTGCCGGGTGATCTCGTGGAACACCATCCGGCGTACCGGCACCTTGGGCTTGAGGGTCTCCACCAGGTGCCAGGCGATCGCCTCGCCTTCGCGGTCCTCGTCCGTGGCGAGCAGCACTTCGTCGGCGTTCTTCAGCAGGTCCTTGAGCTTGGTGACGTGCGCCTTGCGGTCGGGGCTGACCACGTACAGCGGCTCGAAGTTCTCGTCGACGTTGACGCCGAGCCGGGCCCACGACTCGCCGCGGTACTTGGTCGGGATCTCCTTGGCGTTGCGCGGCAGGTCACGGATGTGGCCGAGGCTCGCCTCCACCACGTACCCCGGGCCGAGGTAGCCCGAGATCGTCTTGGCCTTCGCCGGTGACTCGACGATGACCAGACGGTTGCTTTGGGTGGTACGCGGCACTGAGACTCCACTCGTTGGGAACCCGAGGAAATGATCTGCCCGGCCTACCTGAGGCCGGGACACCAGTTGTCAAACGTAGCCCGCGGCGGGCGGTAACGGTCGCAGCAGGGCACGCACCCCGAGATCGTACGGGTCGAATTGTGCGTTACTCGCCCGCAATTTTCATTCTGGTGTTACGCGATTCGCATCAGCCGTCACACTTCCCGGTCTGATTTCTCCCGAAACACCCGCACCTGGCATGAGCCGGTCATCGTAGCTCCCCGTACCGACCGGGCCCCACGGTACAGCGGTCTCAGTGCGGCCAGGCGCCGGGCGGGGCGGCCGGGGGCGGTTGGCCGACGTACTCGGCGAGCCGGACCAGCCGGCGC
>JBOGDF010000211.1:0-9816 GCA_050701635.1 Micromonosporaceae bacterium
GCCGGCGGCGGCGCTGCCGGCGGAGCTGCTGTCCCCGATGCGCCGGGCGCTGGCCGCCGCCGAGCTGATGCTCGGCCCGGTACGTACCGACCCGTTCACCGAGCCGAGCAAGGTCAACTTCCACGCCATCACCGCCAGCCGGGTCAACCCGGTGGAACGGCGGATCTTCGGCGACCTGCTGAACCCGGAAGACCGTGCCGACCGGAAGCTGTCCGGCAACCAGCTGAGCAACTTCGCGGCGTTCCTGAGCGCGCGCTGGCGGCAGACGGACTGGACCTGGGGGCGGCTGGACGCCGTACCGTCGCTGGTGCAGTTGATGGTCCGCGACGGGCTGCGGCTGAAGAAGTACACCGACGACCAGCTCGTGGAGAAGGTACGCGACCTCTATCTGAGCGGGCCGCCCGAGCTGGCCCCGACGCTCGCCACCGAATGGGAGGCCCGGCAGGCGGACAGCGAGCGCCGGGTGGACGCGGGCACCGTACGCGAACGATTCGCCGACGCGGTGGCCGACCGGCTGCAGCTCGGCATCCTGTACGACGAGCTGCCGGTGCTGCAGAAGCTGGAGTCCCGCGGCGCGGCCGCCAACCTGCCGCCCGCCAAGGACGCCTTCACCAACCTGCCGGCGGCTGACCTGGCCCGTGCCGACATGATCGCCAAAGTCGGCGAGGAGAAGCTGCCCGGGCTGCTCGACAGGTTCCACACCCGGCGCGCCGCGACCCGGGTGGGCTTCGTCGGATGGCGGGCGGTCCAGCCCGGCGGCGGCTGGAAGGCGCGGCTGGCGCAGCTGGGGTTCGGCCTGCTCAAGCCGCTGGCGCTGCTGCCGGTGCTGGCCGCCGTCGCCTCGCCGCTGGCCTCGATCGCGGCCGCCTTCGGCGCGTGGCTGCTGGTCGCCGCGGTGGCCGGCACCTGGTCCCACCCGCTGATCCAGCCGATCCTCGCCGCCGGATTCGCGATCACCGCCGGGATCGCGGTGTGGCGGCTGCGGTTGGGCAAGGGTTGGGCGATCGCCGCCTGGGCCGGCGGTGCCGTCGCCCTGGTGGTGCTCGGCGGCGTGCTGGTGCTCTCCCGCACCGACCAGATCTGGGATTCAGCGGCGGTACGCTACGCCGCCGTCATCATCGGGCTGGCGGCCGCGGTGGCGCCGTTCTGGTGGCTGGCCGTGAGCGGCTGGCGCGGCGTACGGACGTTCACGCTGATCGTGGTCGGCCAGCTGGTCGTACTCGGCGTGATCGTCTGGCTGGACGCCAACGGCCTCCCGGGCTGGGCGACCCGACTCCTCGGCGACGCACTGACCCCGTCCGGCTGGCTGAGCGGCCCACTGCTCGGCCTGGTCGCCCTGTACGCCGTCCTCGCCATCCCCACCCTGGCGCTCACCTGGCTCTTCCCACCGCCCCCGGACTGACGGCCGACTTCATCGGGGCGTGAGTCCGGCAAGATCACGATTTCGGGTCCAGATGTGGAGGTGGGCCGCACTTTCGTACCCGAATCAGCGACCTTGAGCCCGTGAGACGCCGCAGCAATGCCACGGTGCCCTAAGAGGTGGGATACCGGCCCCGGGGTCCTCTTGTCGTGGAGCCGCCTGTCGGATTCGAACCGACGACCTACCGCTTACAAGGCGGTTGCTCTGACCAGCTGAGCTAAGGCGGCGCGCCAGCTGCGCAAACGGCGGCGCGGCCCCCAAGTCTAGGCGGGGCCGCCCCGCGGTGTCGTCGCGGTAGCTCGGGACGCCGGGCCGGCGGGCCCGCGATCCGCTAGTCGGTGAGGTGGGCGGCCAGCTCGGCGGCGAGCGCCTCGGCGATCTCGGTCTCGTTCAGCTCGACCTCGAGCTGCTCCACGACGGAGGAGGCGAGCCCTGTCGCGATCTCGTCGATCTTGGCGAGCAGCGCCCCGCGGGTCTTCTCCTCCTCGGCCCGGATGCCGGCCAGGATCTTGTCGGCGTCGGCGTCGCCGCGTACCGCCTGGAGGATCGCGTCGAGCTTCATGGCGAAATCTTTGCGGTCCTGCTGGAACGGGTGGCCGATGTCGGCGGCGCTTCCGCCCAGCATGAAACGGGTCTCGCTGACGTTCTTGAGCAGCTGACGCTGCTCGCGACTGCTGAGTGCCATCAGGAAATCTCCAACCACCTGCCCACTGTGGGCGCGGTTCAGATCGGTGAACAGGGTGACGTGCCGTAGCTCCGCGCCTTTGCGTACGGAGATGTGCAGGTGGGAGTCGTCGCTGCCGCCGAGGAGCCTTCCGGCGAAGTCGAACTGCCTGCCGTTGATGTTGAAGAAGTCGATCCACGTGGTGTCGTAGTCCTCGCGGCGGCACAGCTTGAGCAGCTCTTTCTCCACCCAGGGCGGTTCTGAGGTGTCCTTCGCGTACACCACTCCGGCCGCCTTGTGCTGTGACCACGGCGTGTGGTCGCCGTGCTTCTTCAGATGCCCGAAGTCGCCTATCTCGCCGAGGTGGCCCCAGCCGAGCTTCTTCCCCTGGACGATCAGATCCTGAATCGGCTGTGCCACCGCCCAGCTGACCTTGGTGCCGCCGGGTGGGCCGATACCGTCGTTTTCGCGCGGGCGTACGGACACGCCTGTCTTGCTGCCGCGGTTCCGCAATGTCTGGACGACGCCCATGAGCACACCTCGGTGAGAAGAAGTTCTCTCATCGTGCGCGCGTGGTCACACAGTGAACAATCGTTGTGCCGGCTACCCGACAGGCGCCCGCCTTTCACCTCGCCGCCGGGAGCGCGTCGTACCTCCGTATCATCACGGGCGGATGTCCGGCGACCCGACCGCGTGGAGGCGACGATGCCGAGCGAACTGAGCAGCCTGCGTTACCTGGCCAGCCTCGACGGGGCGCAGCCCGATCCGGCGGCGCTCGCCTTCTACGCCCAGCTCGACCAGGTACGCGCGGTGGAGCCCACGGTGGCGGCCAGCATCGTGCAGGAGCTGACCGACCAGCGGTCCAACATCAAGCTGATCGCCAGCGAAAACTTCTCCTCGCTCGCGGTGCAGTACGCGATGGGCAACCTGTTCACCGACAAGTACGCCGAGGGCGCCTCCGGCCACCGCTTCTACGCCGGCTGCGACAACGTCGACACGATCGAGTCGCTCGCCGGCGACCTGGCCAAGCAGCTGTTCGGGGCTCCCCACGCGTACGTCCAGCCGCACTCCGGGATCGACGCCAACCTGGTCGCGTTCCTGTCGATCCTGGCCACCCGGGTCGAGTCCGGCATCATGGAGCGCTTCGAGCGCAAGAACGCCTCCGCGATGAGCACCGAGGAGTGGGCCGAGCTGCGCCGCGAGGTGCTCAACCAGCGGCTGCTCGGCATGGACTACTACTCCGGCGGCCACCTCACCCACGGCTACCGGTTCAACGTCTCGGCCCGGCTGTTCGACGCCCACAGCTACACCGTCGACCGCTCCACGAAGCTCCTGGATCTCGACGCGGTCCGCACGCAGGCCCGGGAGGTACGGCCGCTGATCCTGCTGGCGGGCTACAGCGCGTACACCCGGCCGATCAACTTCGCCACGCTGCGCGAGATCGCCGACGAGGTGGGCGCGGTGCTGATGGTCGACATGGCGCACTTCGCCGGGCTGGTCGCCGGCAAGGTCTTCACCGGCGAGTTCGACCCGGTGGCGCACGCCCACGTGGTCACCAGTACCACCCACAAGACGTTGCGCGGGCCACGCGGCGGGCTGGTGCTGTGCCAGCCGGAGTTCGCCGACGCGGTCGACAAGGGCTGCCCGATGGTGCTCGGCGGGCCGCTGTCGCACGCGATGGCGGCGAAGGCGGTGGCGTTCCGGGAGGCGCTCGACCCGTCGTTCGCCGGGTACGCGAGCCGGATCGTGGAGAACGCCCGTACCCTCGCCGAGACCCTGCAGCGCAACAAGTTCGACGTACTCACCGGAGGCACCGACAACCACATCGTGCTGGTCGACGTTGCCGCCACGTACGGCCTCACCGGCCGGCAGGCGGAGAGCGCGCTGCGCTCGGTGGGGCTCACCCTCAACCGCAACTCGCTGCCGTTCGACGCCAACGGCCCGTGGTACACCAGCGGCCTTCGCCTGGGTACGCCGGCGATCACCACGCTCGGGATGGGCCCCGACGAGGTGACCGAGATCGGCGAGGTGATCGCCTCGGTGCTCGCCTCCGTACAGCCGGGGGCGGGAGCGGACGGCACCATGAGCAAGGCGAAGTTCACCCTGGACGAGAAGGTGGCCGAGGCGGCGCGCGCCCGGATCACCGACCTGCTTTCCCGCTTCCCCCTCTACCCCGAACTCGACCTCACCCTCGCCAACGCCTGACACCTTTCCGGGGGTACGCGGCCGCGCCAGGGACCGGTCGGCTCTGGTCACAGTGCGTCGATTCACGTATGTTGTGCGCAGCCCCGGGCAACCGGGGACGCCCTTTTACTCGGATCGTCCGGCACGTTCCTGCCGGTGAAAGGACGGATCCTTCATGGCTACCGTCACGTACGAAGATGCCTCTCTGACCTATCCGGGCACCAGCAAGCCCGCGGTCGACGCCCTCAACCTGGAGATCGGGGACGGCGAGTTCCTGGTCCTGGTCGGGCCCTCCGGATGCGGCAAATCCACCAGCCTGCGGATGCTCGCGGGGCTGGAGGACGTCGACGCCGGGTCGATCCGGATCGGCGAGAAGGACGTCACCAATCTGCCGCCGAAGGCCCGCGACATCGCGATGGTCTTCCAGAACTACGCGCTCTACCCGCACATGACGGTGGCCCAGAACATGGGCTTCGCCCTCAAGATCGCCGGCACCGCGAAGTCGGAGATCCAGCGCCGGGTGGCCGAGGCCGCCAAGCTGCTGGACCTCGAGCAGTTCCTCGACCGTAAGCCGAAGGCGCTCTCCGGTGGCCAGCGGCAGCGGGTCGCGATGGGCCGGGCGATCGTACGAGAGCCCCAGGTGTTCCTGATGGACGAGCCGCTGTCCAACCTCGACGCCAAGCTGCGGGTGCAGACCCGGTCCCAGATCGCCGCGCTGCAGCAGCGGCTCGGCACCACCACCGTGTACGTCACCCACGACCAGGTCGAGGCGATGACGATGGGGCACCGGGTCGCGGTGCTGCTCGACGGCGTACTGCAGCAGGTCGACACCCCGCGCAACCTGTACGACAGCCCCGCCAACGTGTTCGTCGCCGGCTTCATCGGCTCCCCCGCGATGAACATCAAGACGGTGCCGCTGACCGACGAGGGCGGCAGGTTCGGTGCGATCACCATCCCGCTGAGCCGGGAGCAGATCGCCGCCGCACGCGAGGGGGAGGGCGGCAACGGTTCGGTGCAGGTCGGCTTCCGTCCCGAGGACAGCGACCTGGTGGGCGAGAGCTCGGGCGGCGTACCGATCGTGGTCGACCTGGTCGAGGAGCTGGGCTCCGACGCGTACGTCTACGGCCACGCCGACTTCGATGGCGCCGAGGAGCGGTTCACGGTGCGTACCGACGGCCGCAACACCCCGAGCATGGGCGAGACGGTGTACGTCAAGCCGAAGGTGGGCCACCACCACGTGTTCCACTCGACCACCGGCGAGCGCCTCACCTAACGGCGCCCGCCCCGCCTGCCAGCAACATCATGGGCACCTTCATGTAGTCATGACTGCATGAAGGTGCCCATGATCTTGGCGGCCTTTGGCGGGGCGGCTAGCGGAAGCGGTGGACCAGGAGGCGGGTGCTGCCGGCGCAGAGCAGGTACGCGGCGTCCCAGCTGCAGGTGGCGGGGTTGACGTTGGCGGCGCCGATGTCGGTCTCGGCTCCGGTCTGGGCCCCGATGCCGCGCAGCTGCACCCCGATCACGGCGTCGGTGAGGCTGGTCCGGCCGTTGTTCACGGTCGCCACGTCGTCGGGGAACAGCAGCACGCTGCCGGTGTCGATCGGGGCGCCCCAGCCCTGGGACCTGCGTACCAGGGTGCCGTCGAGGTCGTACAGCACGGTGTACGCGGTGCCGCCGTCCCGGTAGCTCACCATGATCCGGTTACCGACCGGCACGATGGTGGCGAGCGCGGCGGGTCTCGCCAGCGGCCGACTCCACACCTTCTGACCGCTCTTGAAGTCGACCACCACCAGCTCCGCGGCCGAGGTCAGCACGCACAGGTACGCCTCGCCGCACGGCTCCATCCGCTCCGGGCGTACGCCGTCGCGCTCGTCGGCGTACACCGGTCGCTCGGTGAGCTTGTCGATGTCGTGCCCGACGACCTGCCAGCCCTCGCCGTCGGAGACCGGCCCGGCGACGAAGAACAGCCCCTGGTACGCCACCGCCCGGTCGACCTTGCGTAGCGCGGGGATCGTGGTCTCCTTGCGCTGCTGGCCGTTCTCCGCGCTGAGCACCCGCATGGTGCCGTCCGAGGTCATGGTGACCAGCCGGTTGTCCGGGTACTCCTGCTGGAACCGGTGTCCGAGCAGGTCGCCGGCGACCTTCTCGTCGCTCCAGTTGCCCACCCGGTAGAAGCTGGAGCCGTACGGGGCCTCGCCCACTTCCGTCTGCGCGTGCGGGTCGATCCAGACCAGCCGCCGCCGCTCCGGCTCGACCCGGATCAGCCGCTCCCCGACGAAGAAGTGCCAGGTGTCGGCGGTGACGCGCTCGGCGTACACCTCCTCGAGGGTTGTGGGGTCGTACACGTGGAGGGTCTTGTCGGTGCCGGTGGCGTGGGCGGCGTAGATCACCAGCCCGGTGGGGTGGGCGCTGAACCGCTGCCAGTCGTGGGCCCGGCCGCCGGTCTGCTCCTGGGTCTTCCCGGTGGCCAGGTCGACCGCGCGCAGGTGCAGCTCACCCTTGTCGTCCTGGTACGCGAAGTAGCCGCGATCGGCTTCGATGCCGGTGCCGACGGGATCCCCGCGGTACGGCGTCGCCGCGACCGTGGTGAGCGCGACGAACGGCCGCTCGGTGCGGCCGAAGGCGTAGTAGCCGACCACCGCCACCACTCCGACCAGCGCGAACCCGGCGGCGACGTACACCCAGGTGCGGCGATGCCAAGGCACAGACCCGGACAAAGACCCGGTCTCGTGCCCGCCCTGCACCATGAACGGCAATGCCTCCCTGGGGTGTCCGACAGGTGATCCTACTGATCTCCCAGCCGCGCACCGCGCGGACCCGGCCACGACACCAGCCGGGGCCGGGCCAACCCGCTACGTAGCGGGCGGCGGGCCGGACGGGAGGCCGGAGGCGGCGCGGCGGCGGGCCACCTCGGCCAGCGCCACGGCGGCCGCCACGGAGGCGTTCAGCGACTCCACGTCGGAGGAGATCGGGATCGCGGTACGGATGTCGCAGGTCTCCCCGACCAGCCGGGACAGGCCGCGCCCCTCGGAGCCGACCACGAGTACCAGCGGATCGAGGGCGGCTTCCAGGTCGTACAGCGGGAGCTCGCCGTCGGCGTCCAGACCGACCACCACGAAGCCTTCGTTCTGGCAGGTCTTCAGGGCGCGGGTCAGGTTGGTGACCCGGGCCATCGGCATCCGTACCGCCGCCCCGGCGCTGGCCCGCCAGGCGGTGGCGGTCATCCCGGCGGAGCGCCGCTCCGGCAGGAACAGCCCGTGCGCCCCGAACGCGGCGGCGGAGCGTACGACGGCGCCCAGGTTGCGCGGGTCGGTGACCCCGTCCAGCGCGATCAGCAGCGGCGCGGTGGGGCGGCTCTCCAGCGCGCCCGCGACCAGGTCCTCGAACGACTCGTACGCGAACGGCGGCACCTGCAGCCCGATGCCCTGGTGCAGTACGCCGCCGGTGAGCCGATCCAGCTCCTGCCGGCTCACCTCGAGGATCGCGATGCCGCGGTTGCCGGCGATCCGCAGCGCCTCCTTGATCCGGTCGTCGACTTCGATCTTCTGCGCGACGTACAGCGCGGTGCACGGGATGTGCGCGTGCAGCGCCTCCACCACCGGATTGCGCCCGACCAGCAGCTCCGGCGCGTCCTGCGGCACGGTGCTGCGCCGCCCCGGCGAGGTGCGCGGCCCGGAGCGCGCCCCGCCCGGCTTGGACCCCGTACCGGCCTTACCGCCGGCTTTGCTCCGAGCAGGTGCTGGGTGACCGTCGGCGGCGGCCTTGCGGCGCTCCTTCTCCTGCTTCCAGGCGGTGCGCTTCGGGACGTCTTCGCCCTCGTACGCCTTGTGCCACGGCCGGTCGGAGGCGGGCAGCGTACGGCCCCGCCCCTCCAGGCTCTGCCGGCGCTTGCCGCCGGAGCCGACCGTGGGCCCCTTCTTGCTGCTGGTACGCCGGTTACGCCGCTGCGAATTACCCGGCATCAGTGCTCTCCCAACGTCCATCGCGGACCGTGCGGGGTGTCCTCGACCTGGATCCCCGACTGCTTGAGCTGGTCGCGCAGCGCGTCCGCGGTGGCCCAGTCCTTGCGCGCCCGGGCCGCGTCGCGCTGCTCCAGAACCACGCGTACCAGTACGTCGACCGCATTACGCAGCTCGCTCGCCTGACCGCCCGGCTGCTCGGGCGGTACGTCGAGCCCGAGCACCGCAAGCATGGCACGGACGCTGGCGGCGGCTCCCCGGGCCGCGTCGTCCTTGCCGTCGGCGAGCGCGGTGTTGCCTTCGCGCACCACGTCGTGGATCGACGCCATCGCCTTCGAGGTGTTCAGGTCGTCGTCCATGGCGGCGACGAAGTCGGCGCAGAACGTACCCCCCGGAATGTCTCCGAAGCGCTCCTCGGCGCGTTGCAGAAAACCTTCGATCCGGCGGTACGCCGCCGCCGCGTCCGCCAGCAGCGTCTCGCTGAACTCCACTGTGGACCGGTAGTGCGGTACGGCGAGGAAATACCGCACCTCGACCGGCCGGAACCGCTCCAGCAGCGTCGGCAGGTCGATCACGTTGCCCTCGGACTTGCTCATCTTGCCGCCGTCGAGGTTGAGCATGCCGTTGTGCATCCAGTAGCGGGCGAAGCCGAGCCCGGCGGCGCGGGACTGCGCGATCTCGTTCTCGTGGTGCGGGAACACCAGGTCGATGCCGCCGCCGTGGATGTCGAACTCCTCGCCCAGGTAGCGCCGCGCCATCGCCGAGCACTCCAGGTGCCAGCCCGGCCGGCCCAGGCCGTACGGGGTGTCCCAGTAGGCGTCGGTGGGCTCGCCCGGCTTGGCGCCCTTCCACAGCGCGAAGTCGCGCGGGTCCCGCTTGCCGGCGGCGCCCGGGTTGTCGTCGGCGGGCTGCATGTCGGCCGGCTTCCGGTTGGACAGCGCGCCGTAGTCGCCGTACGAACCGACGTCGAAATACACGTCGCCGGGCTCCCCCGGGTACGCGTGCCCGCGCGCGATCAGCTGCTCGATCAGCTCCAGCATCTGCGGCACGTGCCCGGTGGCGCGCGGCTCGTACGTCGGGTCCAGGCAGCCCAGCGTCACCGACGCGTGCTCCAGCAGCCGCTCGTTGGCGTACGCGATCGCCCAGTACGGCCGCCCGGTCTCGATCGACTTGGCGAGCACCTTGTCGTCGATGTCGGTGACGTTGCGTACGTGGGTGACCTGGTAGCCGGAGTGCTCCAGCCAGCGCCGCAACACGTCGAAGGCCACGTACGAGCGCATGTGCCCGATGTGCGGCTCGCTCTGCACGGTGAGCCCACACACGTACAGCCCGACCTTGCCGGGTTCACGGGGGACGAACTCCCGGACGGTACGCGTCGTGGTGTCGTACAGATGAAGGCTCACCCTCAAAGCGTATTGCCTCGGCGTACGTCGATGAAAACCGGCGGGCCGGCGCGGCCGCCGCCGCGTACCGCAACGTCGTAACGACTTGGTGCACGATAGCCACCGGGCTGCGCCGGACCCGTTCGCCGACCGGCGGCGTTGTCGGGTCACCCGGATACAACACCGGTATCCGGGCAACCCTCCGCC
>JBOGDF010000212.1:0-9769 GCA_050701635.1 Micromonosporaceae bacterium
GTGCACCACACCGCCGACGGGTACGGCTGGCTGCTCGGCGACGACGGCAGCGGCTACTGGCTGGGACGCGAGGCGGTACGCGCCACCCTGCGCGCGCTGGACCTGCGGCAACCGCCCGGGGCGCTGGCCCGCGGCGTGCTGGACTCGCTGCTCGGCACCGTGTCGGCGGGCGCGTACCGGTCGCTCGTGGACGGCGACCGCACGACCTGCATCCGGCTGCACGGAGCCCTGGTGAACCGGATCTACCAGCGGCCGCCGACCTGGCTGGCCGAGCTGGCACCGCTGGTCACCGCGGCGTACCGGCAGGGCGATCAGGCGGCGAAGGCGATCACCGCACGCGCGGTGCAGCTGCTGGCCGACACCGTGGCGGGGGTACGCACGCCCGAGGAGGACACGCCGATCGTGCTCGCGGGCGGGGTGCTCGCCGAATCACCGGTGGGGCCGGCGCTGCGTACGCTGCTCGGCACCCGGTACGCCGGCCCGATCACCACCGCCCGGGACGGCTCGGCCGGCTCGGCCTGGCTGGCACTGACCCGGCTCGACCGCCACGACGCCACCGACGCCAGCCACCGGCGGCTGATGGAAACGTCCGTGCCGTGACCTCGAGACAGGACCCGCCCATGCGCCTCACTCCGCCCGCCAGCGGCGGTGCCCGTCAGATCGCCGAAGCCGGCGACATCGCCGACCGGGTACGCAGCCTGCTCCCCCGGCTCACCGGTGCGCTGCGCCGCGTGGCGGAGACCGTACTGGTCGAGCCGGAGGTCGCCGCCGAGCTGTCCACCGCCGCCCTGGCCACGCGCGCCGGAGTGTCCCAGGCGACCGTCACCCGGTTCGCCCAGTCGCTCGGCCTGGCCAGCCACCAGCAGCTCCGGATCGCGCTCGCCGCCCAGCTGGGGCGCGCCGCGATACCGGGCTGGAGCGCCGATCTCGGCACCCACATCGGCAACGACGACAGCATCGACCAGGTGATCAGCGTGGTCGCCGGGGCGGACGTACGGGCGATCCAGCAGACCGCCGAGCAGCTCGACCGGCAGGTGCTGCACCGCGCCAGCCAGGCGATCGCCGGGGCGCGCCGCGTCGACGTGTACGGCGTCGGCGGCAGCGCCACCACGGCGCAGGAGCTGGAGGGGCGGCTGTTCCGGATCGGCGTACAGATCCGGGCGTACCCGGAGGTGCACGCCGCCGCCACCTCCGCGTCGCTGCTGACCGGCGAGGACGTCGCCGTCGGATTCTCGCACTCCGGGACCACCGCCGAGACTCTGGAGCCGCTCGCGCTAGCCCGGTCCCGCGGCGCGACCACGATCGCGATCACCAGCGATCCGCGCTCGGCGCTCGCGGCGGCGGCCGATCTCGTACTAACCACGGTGGTGCTGGAAACCTCGTTCCGCAGCGGCGACCTGTCGGCCCGCCATTCGCAGCTGGTGGTCGCCGACTGCCTCTACATCCGGGTCGCCCAGCTGACCTCCGAGCGGGCCAGCGCCTGCATCGCGCTGACCGGGCACATCGCCGCCACCCACGCGGTCGGGCCCCGCCGAGGGCACCGCCCGGCGCCGGTCACCGTACCCGGCGGTCGATCCGCTCCACGAACTCGGTGACCATGTCCGCGACCGTGTCCGGCTGGATCAGCGGGAGCCAGTGCTTGGCGTCGACCAGCCGCAGCGTCAGGTCGGGCACCCAACGCTCCAGCCCCTCCTGGAAGTGCGGCAGCAGGTAGTGGTCGCCGGTCGGCTGGATCACCTGCACCGGCAGATGGGCGTACCGCTGGCGGGGGTGGAGTAGCCGCGGCAGCACGTTCGCCCGGTAGAGCCGCACCCCGTGCGACGCGTCGGCGGCCAGGGTCGGCGCCGGATGCCCGGGCCGCGCCGGTACGTCCTCCAGCCGCCGCAGCACCCGGTGCCACCGCCGGGCCAGCCCGAACCGCCACACCGCGGGCGCCGCGACGGGCAGGTGGAACGCGCCGACGTACCACGAGTGCAGCAGTTGGCGCAGCAGCTGGCGGCGGCCGGGCCAGCTGTCGGTACGCTCCCGGATCCAGTGGCCCACATGATCCAGACACACCCCGGCGATCGCGGTGTACGAGGCGATCCGGCGTTCCGCGCCCGGCTCGGTGACCGGTTCCCAGCTCTGGATCGCGCCCCAGTCGTGGCCCACCAGATGCACCGGCGCGTCCGGGCTCACCGCGTCGATCACGGCGTGCAGGTCCCGCGTGAGCCACTCCAGCCGGTACGCCGCCGTCGCCCGCGGCGTGTCCGAGGCGCCCGCCCCGCGTACGTCGTAGCGCACCACGTGGTACGCCTCGGCGAGCCGCGGCACCACGCTCTCCCACATCGCGTGGGTATCCGGGTAGCCGTGGACCAGGACCACGGTGGGCGCCGCCGGGTCGCCCTGCTCGTACACCGCCAACCGCAGCTGCGCGCCCTGCACGTACCGCATCATGACGGCATATTACCGCGAGTAAGTTCAGCCGTGGATCGGGGAACGAAAGAGGGGCCGCTCGCGCGGCCCCTCTCCGATCGTGCGTACGCCGGACGCTAGGTCCCGAGCGACAGCTTCCAGGCGCTCAGACCGTGCGAAGCGGCGTACAGGATCCGCTGGCCCGGCAGGATCGTCAGGCCGGCCACCTCGACGTGCGGCATCCCGGTGGCCGCCTCGGTCCAACTGGTGCTGCCCGCCGCGAGGCGGAGCACACCGAAGTCGGTGGAGGCGTAGAGGTCACCGGTCACGTCGTCCCGTACCAGGTCGGTGACCGGCTGGTCGCCGAAGTCGTACGAGCGGTCCACCCAGGTGGAGTTGCCGCTCGCCGGGTCGAACGTCACCTCGAACACGTGACCCGGGGTACCGGGCGTGTTCACGTCGAACCCGCTGTACGAGATCCACGCGTGGTTGCCGTTCGCCGGGTCGACGTAGATGCTGCTGACGAACCGGTTGGGCGTGGTCGCGTCGTCGTCGAGCCGGGTCCACGACACCGCGGCGGCGTCGTCGGCGTCGACGTTGCGGGAGATGAACACCCGGCCGGTGGTGGTCGCCGACCACGCCGTCGAGGTGTCCGCGGTGGTCCGCTCCACCGCCGCCACGGCGCCGCCGTTGCGGTTACCCCAGAACACGTCGGTCAACCGGTTGCCGCCGAGCTCCGCCCAGTCGCCACAGGTGTCCTCGAACGTGCCGGTCCAGGTGTTGCAGATCCGGTTGGCCTCTTCCAGGCTGCGGTCGCCGAGCCCGAAGGTCTTGGTCCGGTACGCGGTGCGCCCGGTGCCGACGAACATGGTGCCGCTGACCTTCGGGTCGCTGATGATCGGCGAGTAGAACTGGGATCCGGGGTGCCCGTAGATCGGGTCCGCGGTCCAGATCCAGCTGCCGATGTCACCGGCCTCGAAGTTCACCTCGGGGCTCGCGTCGAAGAAGCTGTGGAACCGGAAGTCCTTCTTCGACACGTCGTACCCGGACTGGCCACCGTCACCGATCATGGTGTTGGTCCAGGTGGTGGTGTTGTCGTTCTCCCAGGTGCCGTTGTCCTGGGTGCCGCCCTGCAGCTCGGTCGGGTCGTGCGGGCTGACCGACAGGCTCATGAACTGCAGCGTGGAGAGCCCCTCGTTGACCCCGGTCAGCTTCGACGGGATCCGGGAGAGCATCTGCTTGCAGCGCTCCAGCTTGGCGGGCGTGTTCAGGTTGCGGGACGGGTCGTCACACCAGCTCGAGCGGTCCACGAACTGACCGCTGGAGCGCATCACGCCACCGTCGTTGGTCTCGAAGAACTGGAACGGGTTGTTCGGGTTGGTGACCAGGTCGTGCTGGTCGGGGTGCAGACCGTTCGGGTGCACCGGGTCGGTGCCGTCGAAGGTCATGTCGGTCCCGCTGACACCCGCGTCGGTGGAGAGCACCACGGCCCGCTTGTTGGCGATCGTCTCGCCGTAGGCGTACGAGCCGCCCGCGTACACCATGTCGGGGTGTCCTTCGGGGGTGTAGACGAACTCGTCGTACCAGCACTGGCCGCCGCACAGGTTGTACCAGGCGTACCCGGTGTCGGCGACGTTGGCGCTGGTCAGGTCGGTGAACGTGGGAGTCCCGCTGGCCACGTCGTCGCTGCGGAACAGCCGGGAGTACGGGTTGCCGTTGTTGCCCTCGAACACGTACATCCGGGTCTTGCCGTTGGGCAGCTTCGCCACGTCGAACGCCGGGCGGGTGGTGAACAGCGCCGGGTTCAGCGACGTCTTGATCTGGCTCCAGGTGGCGCCGCCGTCGTTGGACCGCCAGATCCCGCGGGCGTACGACGAGGCGTACACGGTGTTCGGGTCGCTCGGGTCCAGGTCGACGTTGCGTACGCCGCGCGGCGAGCACACCGCCTGGTTGGCGAACTCGGCCGAGCTGCCGCTGCACTGCGACGCGTCGGTCGAGCCGTTGTGGATGAACGCCCAGTTCTGGCCGCCGTCGGTGGACTTGTAGAGGCCCCACTTGGCGGCGTCCGGCACCGGCCTGGTGACGCCGGTGCAGCACACGCTGGACATGCCGCGCAGCGCGGTGGTGGTGCCGACGTACAGCGTCTTCGGGTCACCGGGCTTGATCACGACCTCGCCGATGCCCTTGCCGCCGAGCGCGGACTTGCCGAGCGGGCCGGACCAGCTCTTGCCGGCGTCGGTGGACTTGTAGAGGCCGACGCCCGCCGCACAGCCGGAGCCGCAGGCGTTCGCTTCGCCCGTACCCACGTAAATGGTTCGTCCGGTCTTGTCGTTGCGGTCGACCGTGACACTGCCGGCGGCGTTGATGCCGAACGGCCCGCCCTGGTACTTCCAGGCGGGGCTACGCGCCAACAGGTTGTCGGTACGCCACACGCCGCCGCCGGCCGGGGTGATCCACGCCCGGCAGTCACCGGGGTTGCACACCGGGCTGACCGCGATCGAGGTGGTACGGCCGCCGGCCACGTACTCGTTGGGAACGTAGTTGGACGCGTTGCGGAACTCGGTCTTCGGGTAGAGCGCGCGGCTCGGGCCGACCTTGCTCCAGCCGCCCTTGCCGCTGGCGCCACCGACGTACGGGCGCTTCTTCGCCTTCGCGTAGCTCGACTTGGCGCGGTCCATCTCCGCGATCGTGATGGTGTTGCCGGGGTACGCGCGCTCCGTGAACTCCGCATCGGCGGCCGACCCCGGGCCCTCCGGCGACATGCCGGCGTTACCCGGCACCGCCTTGCGCAGGTCTTCCAGGTGCGCACCGAGCGCGGTCGGCAGCTCGCCGTCACCGCGGGCCGTCCTGGCCGGCGCCGCGCCGTCAAGATTGGACACCACGGCACCTGCCGACACCGCAAGAATGCCAATCGCCACGCCCACCAGGGCGTGGCGATATCTACCGATGATCCGCTTCATCAAACGTTCCTCCCGAACCGGCTCCGTTGCCGCGGCGCTAGGGGGGAAAGCACCGCCGGAAGCTCCACCCCGCGACATTTCCAGCCGGAGCCCGCCCGGGCAATACTGAGATCGTCTTCAATCCCCCTACAGGCACAAGGAAGCGGGCTAACCCTCAAACCGGGACGTCGGCATTGTCCATCGTGCGTCTGCGAAATCGGTTACTGCCGCCGCACGTTGGACACTGCTCCTACTTCCGCCGGAGCCGCGGTCGGGTCGCGGGCCGGTTCGAGGGTTACCGGTACGCCGTTGAGCGCGGCGTTGCCGGAGACGCTGTCCAGGAAGCCGTCGTCGGTCAGGTCGTTGATCGAGACGCCGGGGTTCTCGGCGGCGACCCGCAGCCGGGTGCCGGCGCGGCCGTGTCCCCAGCCGTGCGGCAGGCTCACCACGCCCGGCATCACGTCGGTGGTGGCCTGCACTTCGATCTCCACTTCCCCGGTACGGGAGCGCACCCGTACCCGCTGACCGTCGGTCAGGCCACGCGCCGCGAGGTCATCCGGGTGGGCGAGCAGCTGGTTGCGCTGCTTGCCCTTGGTGAGCCGGGCCGAGTTGTGCATCCAGGAGTTGTTGCTACGCAGGTGCCGGCGGCCGATCAGGCGCAGCTCACCGTTGGCGGGAGGCGTCAGCAGCTCGTCGCGCGCCTCGGCGAGGGCGTCCAGGAACAGCGCCGGCGCGCAGTCGATCCGTTTGTCGTGGGTACGCAGGTTGCCGGGGAAGCTCGGGCGCAGCGGGCCCAGGTCGACGCCGTGCGGCTCGCGCTTGAGCTGCCCCATCGTCACCTGGTGCGGGCCCCGCCGCAGCGCCAGCGCGATCAGCTGGTCGGGCCGCAGCCGCAGCGCCGCTCCCCTGGCGAACCGGCTCATCCAGCTGCCGCGCGGCTTCACACCGGCCGCCCGCAGCGCCCGCCGGTACGCGCGTACCACGCCGCCGATGATCTGCCAGTCGTGCCGGGAACCGCGCGGCGCCGGCAGGATCGCCGGGGTGTAGCGGGCGGTGTTGCGTACCGCCAGGGCGTGGAACGCGATGTCGTAGTTGTCGTGCTCCAGCGCGCTGGTGGGCGGCAGGATCACGTCGGCGTGCCGGGTGGTCTCGTTGAGGTAGATGTCGATCGAGACCATGAAGTCCAGTGTGGACAGTGCGGTGTCGAGCTGGCCGCCGTTGGGGGTCGACAGCACCGGGTTGCCGGCGACGGTGACCAGCGCCTTGATCTGCCCCTTGCCCGGGGTCGCGATCTCCTCGGCCAGCGTGGCGACCGGCAGCTCGCCGCCGAACTCCGGCAGCTTGCGTACCCGGCTGTGCCACTTGCCGAGGTGGCCCGGCCCGGCCAGGCCGCCGACCAGGTCCACCGCGGGGTTGGTGACCAGCGCGCCGCCTGCGGCGTCCAGGTTGCCGGTGACGATGTTGAGCAGCTGGATCGCCCACTGGCTCAGTACGCCGAACCGCTGCACCGACACCCCGATCCGGCCGTACGCCGCCGCGCCGTCTGCGGCGGCCAGCTCCCGGGCGATCCGGCGGATCGTCTCGGCGTCGACCCCGGTGACCTCGGCGACCCGCTCGGGCGTGAAGCCGGCGACCGCCTCGCGTACCTGGTCGAGGCCGTCGGCGTACGGGACCGGGGTGTCGAGCCCTTCCGCGAAGATCACGTGCAGCAGCGCGAACAGCACCGCCGCGTCGGTGCCGGGGCGTACGAAGTGGTGCTCGTCGGCGCGCGCCGCGGTCTCGGTACGCCGGGGATCGAACACCACCAGCTTGCCGCCGCGTTTCTGCAGGTCATCGAGGCGCCGCTTGAAGTCCGGCACCGTCATCAGGCTGCCGTTGGACGCCATCGGGTTGGCGCCGAACACCAGGAAGTACGAGGTCCGGTCGATGTCCGGGATTGGCAGCAGCAGCTGGTGCCCGTACAGCCGCCAGGCCACGAGCTGGTGCGGCAGCTGGTCAACCGAGGTGGCGGAGAACCGGTTCCTCGTGCCCAGCTCCCGCAGCAGCGTCACACCGTGGGTGAGGCTGCCGTAGTTGTGCACGCTCGGGTTGCCGACGTAGATCCCGACGGAGTCGGCGCCGTGGGCCGCGCGTACCGCCGCCAGCTTCGTCCCGACCAGCCGGTACGCCTCGTCCCAGCTGATCTCCTGCCAGTCGTCCCCGACCCGCTTGATCGGGCGGCGCAGCCGGTCCGGGTCGGCGTACACGTCCTGCAGCGCGATCGCCTTGGGGCAGATGTGGCCCCGGGACAGCGGGTCCTTCGCGTCGCCGCGTACCGAGGTGACCGCCCCGTCCTCGACCGTGAACTCCAGACCGCAGATCGCCTCGCACAGGTTGCAGGCGCCGTACCGGACCTCAGGCATCGCGTCACCTCGCGGGCGTCGGGGCTGCTGGAAGCCCACGCTACCGGCGGGTAGCCGATCTGGATACCGGCACCCCGGGTCAGCTCGCCCGCGGTACGCGCCGCCGCTCGTGGCGGGCCGACGGCGGCACCGCGTCGGTGTCCAGGGTCAAGGTCAGTACGCCGTCGGCGTACCCCCGGTGAAGTGGTTTTCCGAGTGCCTCGACCGCGCGGATCAGACCGGCGTTGTCGAGGTGCGTGTGCAGGTGCAGCGACCCGACGCCGATCTGGCCGGCGAGCTGGTAGAGCCGGCGCAGCAGCGCGCCGCCGAGCCCGCGGCGCTGCCAGGCGTCCTCTACCAGCAGCGCGATCTCGCCGCCCGCGTCGGGACGGGTCCACATCAGGTTGCCGAGCGCCACGATCTGTCCGTCGGCGGTCTCCGCCACCACGGCGTAGCCGTACGGCGAGGCGATCAGGCTGACCAGGTGCCGCCGCGTCGGCGTCGCCATCCCCGACATGTAGCGCCGGTAGCGCGACCGCATCGAGCAACGGTGGTGCATCGCCGCCACCGCGGGCAGGTCGCTGATGTCCGTGTACCGCAGTGTCAGCTGGTCCACGCTGTCGATTACCCCCGAAGTTGTCACCACACCAGGCTGTCCAGCCGCTGTTTCCACGTCATTGCCGCATGGTGACCACTCCTCAAACCGCGCTGTGGCGCTACCCACACCGTTCTCACGACGCCATCGGGTCGGTGGTGAGGCGTACCTCGTGGGAGTCGGCGTCACCGGCCAGGAACCGCAGCAGCGCGGCCGCTTCGCGCGCGACGTCGTCCCGTGGTTGCGGCGCCAGCGGCGTGAAGCACTCGACGTGCAGCTCGGCGGTCCGCTTCTGCCGCTGTAGCTTCCAGGCGCCGCTCGCCAGCCCGTCCACCAGGACCATTCCCCGGTTGTACGCGCGCCGCACGTACCCCACGTCCGGCACCACCCGGGTGCGATCGGCGTGCGAGAAGCAGGTGTTGTCGAACTCGGCCAGGAACCGTACCGGCGCCGGGGTGTCCGGATCCGGACGCGGCGCGTCGGGCAGGTCGTACAGGGTGTTCCCCCGCTCGCCGCGGAAGGTACGCAGCGGCAGCCGCTCCACCACCTCCCGCAACCGGGTCAGCCCGCACCAGGCCTGTACGTCGGCGACGCTCGCCGGGCCGAAGCCGGCCAGATACCGCAGCACCATCCGGTCGGGCGCCGGCTCGCCGGAGACGCCGCTGCCGGTCCACGCCTCGATGGTGGTGAACATCGGCTGGCCGGAGCCGCGCCACAGCCCGCGAGGCGGCACCTGCACCAACGGCAGCAGTTGCCGGACGGCGTACGCCAGCGCGGGCGGCTCCCGGTCCGGCCAGTGCGGTGCCAGCAGGTCCCGCAGCTCGGCGGCGCTGCGCGGGCGCTCCTCGACCAGCCGCCGCCCGGTCGCCAGCACCACGTCCAGGTCGAGCCCCGCCACCCGGTGCTGCCCGTACAGGGTGTTGCCCGCCACGTCTCGCTCCATCACGGGGCGCACCAGCGGCCAGAACTCGCGGTAGTCCTCCGCGGTCACCAGGTGGATGGTGCCGCGCATCAGGACGCCGCGTACCGCCTGCCGGTCGGCGATCAGGGTGGAGAGGCGTACCGGATCGAAGTCGGCGAGCCGCGACCACAGCCCGACGTACGGCGCCTGCGGCACCTGCGCCTGCATCCCTGCCAGCGCCGTGAGCGCGTCGGCCACCTCCATCTCGGTACGTTCCAGCAACAGCTGGCGTGCCAGCAGGGACCGGTTGAGCTGCCGCGACGAGAGCGTCTCCATGCTCCAGAAAACTAGTCGGGTACGGCATCCGCACCCCGGCCACCCCGCGCCGGCCCGTCGCCGAGGTGGTCGACCTCGCGCACGTGGACGCCGCGCACTAGACGATCTATTCCAAGGGTTTAGTGGTCGTACGCGATGAGGGATCGCATGGTGGGCTGGCCGGTGTGCCAGTTGTGCCAGATCGCGGCGGTCATCGCGAGGATGCGTTGGAGGACGCGCACGG
>JBOGDF010000213.1:0-9767 GCA_050701635.1 Micromonosporaceae bacterium
TAGTCCTTGGTCACGGCGGTCCCCTATCTCTCGTGGTGTTCTTGGCGGTTCACCCGAGACCTACCACCAGGCAGGCTTCAGGTGGGGGACCGCCACCTCAACTTCCACGAGATCCGGGACAACCTCCTATCGACCATGCGAGGCGAACCGCGTAGCTATGACTCGGCTCGCGTCACTCATCAGCCGCCGATGGCCTCCGGCTGGTCCGCGGCCAACCGCATCTGGCGTGCAGCGGCCATGCGGATCAGCCGCGAGCAGCTCGCCCGAAAGTCGGCAGTGTGTGGCGGCCTACGGAATTAGCCTCTCCCCATGAGCGAAGCATTCCGTGCCGAAGGAGTGTGGCGGCCGATCGAGTACGACGAGCCGTGGGCTGCGTTCGACGCTCGCTTCGACTTCAAACCCGACTACTACGAGCGCCACGTGCCTGCCATCCAGCTGCCCGACGGCTGTGTGGTGATCGATCTCGCTCCCGTCTTTGCTCAGGAGGGTGCTCGGTTCGCGGCGGGCGAAGCGGCGATCAACGCCGCAGCTCTCCGGAACTTTGTCTGGCTCGCCGGCGAGGAAGAGCTGAACGCGCTGGACTAGCAGCACACCCCACACCGCTACTCGCCAGCCGCACACGCCCTCGCCGACATCGCATGGCCCGTCCCGGTATTTCCGAACGGCGACTACTACGTCCACACCACCTCGGATCTGCGGTGGGGCACGTTCGCCCATCCATGGCAGCAAGTCACTGACCATCTGGGGCGAGGAGCTAAGTCAGGCCGAACGGGGCGGCGTGAGGTAGTCCTTGGTGGTCGGGGCTGCTTGAGCCGCTCGGGCGGCGGGCTGACGGTCGGTTCGGCACAATCGGTGCGATGACGAGCGCAGGACTGCTCAGCGACGCCTTCGGCAGGATCCGGGAGGCGGTCCACGGCGTCGTTGACGGGCTCACCCTCGACGACCTCGCGTACCGGGTCGACGCGGGAGCCAATTCGATCGGGTGGCTGGTGTGGCACCTGACCCGGATCCAGGACGACCACCTCGCGGAAGTGGCCGGGAGGCCCCAGGTGTGGACCGCCCAGCGCTGGTGCCAGCGGTTCGATCTGCCATTCGACCCGTCCGCCACCGGGTACGGCCACAGCGACGAAGAGGTGGCGGCGGTGCGGGTCACCGGCGACCTGCTGACCGGTTACCACGACGCCGTATGCGAGGAGACGATCGACTACGTCGGCACGCTCACCGACGCAGACCTTCCCCGGATCGTGGACCGCCGGTGGGATCCGCCCGTCACGCTGGGAGTGCGGCTGGTCAGCGTGATCGCCGACGACCTGCAGCACGCCGGGCAGGCGGCATTCATCCGGGGCATCCTACGGCGCCACTGACCACCCGTGAGCGGCACCGATTAGACCCGGCCGCGGCCCGGCGTACCGGCCAGTGACCACCACGTCGTCGAGAGGCCTGAGATGTCTCTCCCGTGCGCGGATCTGGCCGCGTGGAGTGCCTCCGAAGTTGCGCAGCTGGGCATGCTCGGTGAGCAACGTTGCTCGACCGCTCCTGCCGATGAAACGGGCCCTGCAGGGATGTCCCGCGGAGCGCCTGGTTGGTAAGTTCGGCGCGATGCGATCACTCCGGGACGCGGTGGAAGAGACGGCGGAGCGTGCCTGGTTCTCCGGCGTTGTCCGCCTCGACCGCTCGGGCGAGACCGAGTTGTCCGGCCTACGGGCTCGCCGACCGAGCCCACAGGATCCTTCATTCGAACCTGAAGCAGCGAGTTATCGATGACCGTGGGCGGAGATGGGGTTAGGTGAGGGCGCGGCGGAGGAGTTTGCCGGTCTGGTTGCGGGGGAGCTCCTCGACGTACACGATGTCGCGCGGCACCTTGTACCGGGCGGCGTACCGCCTGACGTACGCCCTGATCTCGTCGGCGTACAGCAGCGCGCCCTGTTCCAGCACCACGTACGCCTTGAGTCGCTGGCCGAAGTCCCGATCCGGCACCCCGATCACGGCAGCATCGTTGATTCCAGGGTGCTCGACGAGAAGATTCTCCACTTCGCCGGGGTAGACGTTCTCGCCACCCGAGATGATCATGTCGTCGGCGCGGCCGTCGATGAAGAGCAGCCCGTGCTTGTCGAAGTGGCCGACGTCGCCGGTGCTCATCATGCCGTCGAGCTCTTCCTTGCTGTCGCCGCTGGTGTAACCGCCGAACTTCAGGCCGCTGGTCACGTGCACCCGTCCCCGTTGGTACGGCCTGGTCACCGGAGTGCCGTCCGCGTCGTAGAGCCGGACCCGGCACCCGACGGGTGACCTGCCGACCGTACCGGGCGCCCGGCGCCAGTCCTTCGGGGTGGCGATGGTGGCCACGGCGACTTCGGTGGAGCCGTACAGGTTGTGGACCACCTCGCCGAAGGCGCGGGTGGCGCGGTTGCCTAGTTCCGGCGACAGCGGGGAGCCGGAGGTCAGGATGATCCGCAGCGACGAGGTGTCGTACCGCTCGAGCACATTCTCGCCGAGATCGAGGATCCGCTGCAGCATCGTCGGCACCACCACCAGCCCGGTGCAGCGATGCTGTTCGATCCGGGCGAGTATCGCCGCCGGGTCGAACCGCCGGCAGAGCACGGTGGTGGAGGCGAGCGCCAGCGTCATGATGAACTGCGACATTCCGATCCCGTGGAAGACCGGCGCGGCGATGAGCGTCGCCTCATTGCGTCGGTACGGCAGCCGGTGCAGGAACTCCGCGCTGGCGAAGGCGGAACGCACCTGACGGGGAGCGCCCTTGGGAGTGCCGGAGGTGCCGCTGGTCAGTAGCACCATCTCACCCGGCGCCGGCGCCGGCGGCGGCAGGTCGGAGTCGTCGGTGTACGCGATCAATCGCTCCAGCGACACCGCGTCCACCGACGCCGGCGTGGTGATCCAGGACAGATAGCGGGCCACCCGGCGCGGCAGCGACCAGGTGATCGGGGCGAACTCCTGGTCGTACACCAGGGCCGTTATCTGCTCTCGCGCCGCCACTTCGAGGAGCTGCCGGCCGGCGAAGCCGGTGTTGAGCAGCACCGCGCGGGCCCCGATCTTGGCGCTGGCGAGCACCGCGTCCAGGAATCCGCGGTGGTTGCGGCACAGCACCCCGATCACGTCCCGTGAGCAGAGCCCGTCCTCCAACCACGCGCGGGCGAGCGCGTTGGAGCGCTGGTCGAGCTGATGGAAGGTCAGGGCGCCCATGTCGTCGACAAGTCCGAAGCGATCCGGGTTCCGCCGGGCGGCGATCCGCGCGGCGCCCGCGAACGGGCCGAGTTGGCGGACGCAGAGCAGCGACTGGATCATCTCGTACGGTCGAGTCGGTCGGATCAGCTTCTTGCGATACAGCACAAGTGCGCTTCTCAGCACGCTCAGCGGCCGCATGTCGATGTCCCGGGCTCCGGTGGACTTGTGGCTCACCGCCGCGGCGCAACCACGGCGATACGCTCGCTGGCCCTTTTGTCCAGCTCGTCCGGCTGTTCGTCGGTTGTGGCCAGCTAGGCGTTACAACACGTTTCTCGGCCGGGCGAGAATCTTGTTAGTCGAGACAGAACTCGTTGCCCTCGATGTCCTGCATCACGAGGCACGACTCGTTGTCGTCATCGGCAGGCAGTAGGCGCACACGTACCGCGCCGAGCGCGACCAGTCGTGCGCATTCGGCCTTAAGTGCGGCCAGGCGCTCTTCACCCACGAGCCCGGTGCCGACCCGCACGTCAAGGTGCAGCCGATTCTTGACGACCTTGCCTTCGGGAACGCGCTGAAAGAACAGCCGCGGGCCCACACCTGAGGGATCAACGCATGCGAACGCTGAACCCTGATGCTCAGGCGGCAGCGCGCGATCGAAATCGTCCCAAGTAGCAAACCCCTCCGGTGGCGGCGGTACGACGTACCCCAACACCTCGCACCAGAAACGAGCGACGCGCTCAGGTTCTGCGCAGTCGAAGGTGACTTGGAACTGCCTGACCGACGCCATCGATCCACCATAGAGGCGCGACCCAACCATCGCCGTGCGGGTCGCGGTCTCGCGTGACATGGGTCGCTGACCCCCTCGGGGCCGGGTTCATCGAGGGTTGGGGACGAGGTTCACCGGGTCGCGTGTAGACAACTGCTCGACGAAGGAGGTCGCGCGCCGTTGCGCACGCCCCGTCATCGCGTGGCCGTGCCGCTCGACCGTCTGAGAAACGAAGGCGACGAGCTCGCTCATCGTTCAACCGTATGGCTGAGGCACCCGCTCCCCCAGCTACCCGCGCCGCCAATCGCGTCGTGCATCGCCTGGCCACCGACCAGCCGCTCCAGGTGCCGGTGCTCCAGCTCCGCCCGGTCTACCCATCACCGTCCACGATGGCCGACTGGCGTCGTACTTAGAAGCGGGATCGCGGGCAACCGCGATGCCGCCACGGTCGGCGTGTGAGGCCACGGTGAGGCCAAACCGGCCAGCACCAACCGGAACTGGCCGGCACGGTGCCACATGAAAGCAGCACGCAACTGGACAGAACCGCAGCCGCCAACCCCGTCTGGCACGTGCCGGCACCAACCCCCCGCTTACTCATAATCCATCGGTCGCGGGTTCAAGTCCCGCCCGCCCCACCACGGCATCACGTTCTGACCTAGGGTTCCTTCCCTGTCGGACTGTCGCGATCTTGTGTTCCGCACCGAGCCCGAGCCGCGCAAACTCCTGGTCACCGCCACCGACGTGGTCGCCCGCGGCCTACTCATCGACCCGAAACCCTGGGAGCGTTAGATGGCCACCGCACTCGTCCTTCCCGTCGCCGCGTTCTTCCTCGGCATGGGGCTGCTCGGCCTCATCGCGCCCGGCAAGCTGATCGCCCCGTTCGGCATCGAACTCGGCACCGCCACCGCGCGCACCGAGGTCCGCGCCGTCTACGGTGGCTTCGGCCTCGCCACCGGCGTCCTGCTCACCCTCGCCGCGTTCGACGTCGGCGGCATCCGGCACGGCGTCGCCATCACCGTGGCCGTCGCACTCGCCGGCATGGCCTTCGGCAGGCTCATCGGGCGCCTCGCCGAACGCCCGGAAAAGTTCTACCCGAGCTCGTTCTATCTCTGCGTCGAACTCATCAGCGCGGCCATGCTCGTCGCCGTCACACTCTGAGCAACTCGATCGGAACCCGGTCGACCGCCGAGGAGCACCGGACAGCGCCTTCATCCCGCCACTGTGACCAAGGAGTTCAACAGTCTCGCCCGAGCCGCCAGACTACCGCCCATCCGACGTCATGACCTGAGGCATGGCGCTGCCACGCTGTCGACTGCCAGCCAAGCTCCTCAAGGGCGCCATCGGCGCCGCCGTCGAGCCCGGGCGCGCAAGCGCGGGTTGGCACCCCCAAAACCGTCCGCCGCCTCTCTCGGTACTGGGAGACCACCCACCGACTACTGGCGGATCGTGCAGGCCCTCCAGGCGGCTGAAGTACGAATCGAGCAACTGTGCCAACCATGAGGCATCGGCCGGGATGCATCGCCGGGCGGCGTACTCCGTGCCGGGTGGGTGGTGCGGTCAGCAGGCGGCGGTCGGCACCGGTGTTGGTGGCACGACGGTCGGGTCCGCGAACACCCGCTCCAGCGACGTGTACGCCCCGCCGAGCGCGGCGGCCGTGAGGGTGAGCCGGGACAGTTCCACGCGGCAGCCGCCCGAGTCGGGGGCGATCACCCGGGCGGCGATCTCTTCGCGTACCTCGGCGAGCAGGTGTTCGCCCAGCACGGCGAAGTAGCCGCCGAGCACCAGCACCCCGGGATTGACCAGGTTGAGCAGCACCGAGGCGCCGAGTCCCAGGCCGCGCGCCACCCGGTGCAGCGCGTCGCGGGTACGCCGGTCTCCGGCGTCGGCGCGGCGGGCCAGTTCCGCGAGGCGTACCTCGACGTCGACGCCGTGGTCGTGCACCGGGTCGCCGGGGTCGGCGGCGTACCGGAGCAGCGCGGCGAGCCCGACGAGGGTCTCCCAGCAGCCGGTACGCCCGCACGGGCAGGGCACCGGCTCCGAGTTCAGCGGCAGGTGGCCGATCTCGCCGGCGTACCCGTACGCGCCGCGCGCCAGCCGCCCCTCGATGACCACCGCGACACCGACCCCGGTCTCCCCGCTCAGGTACGCCAGGTCGGCGGTGCCGGCGGCGGCGCCCATCGCGTACTCGGCGATCGCGGAGAACCGGACGTCGTTCTCCAGCTCGATCCGGCCGGCCAGTTCGGGCAGCCGGCGCGCCAGCTCCGCCACCACCGGTACGTCGTGCCAGCCGAGCGCCGCGGCGTAGCTGACCCGCCCGGACAGCTCGTCCACGTGCCCGGGAGCCGCGACCGCGAGCCCCGCCGCCCAGCCGCCGGTCAGTTCGCCGGCCGCGTTCCGGACCAGCGAGGCGACCGCGTCCAGGGTCTGCGCCGGGGTCGCGGCGGGTACGTCGCACGCCCGGCGGCGGCTGACCCGTACCGCCCCGGTCAGGTCGAGGACGACCACGCTGAGGTAGTCGACGCTGATCTCCACGCCGATGCCGTACACCCGGGTGCCGAGCTGGTAGTTGAGCGCGGGACGGCCGGCGGCGGGCTGGATCAGCGTGCCCTCGGCGAGCAGGCCGCGGCGCAGCAGGTCGGCGACCAGGCTGGAGACGGTCGCCTTGGTCAGGTCGGTCTCCTCGGCGAGCTTCGCCCGGGAGCGCGGGCCGGCTTCGCGCAGCCGGCGCAGCACCAGTGCCAGGTTGCCGCGCCGTACGTCGGCGGGCTCGGCGCGTACCGGCTGCATCGTCACCCCGGAAGGTTATCCAGCTCGCCGCGCCGTGGGGGTTTACACCGGGGCGCGCGAGTGATTAAGTTCACCTTCTAAACTAACATCCCGAGACGCGCGGCCGAACGGCCTGCCGCGCGCCCGGGATGCGGGCCTGGGGAGGCTATCGATGCAACGTGTGTCACCACCGAGGAAGGTCCTCGTCGCCGCCGCGGTCGCGCTGGCCGTGGGCTCGGCCAGCGCTATGACGCCGGCCACGGCGACCTCGGATTCGGCTTCGGCCTCGGTTTTGGCTACCTACACGATTTCGGTGGGATCGAGAGGGACGTATTCGCATCCGACCGACACTCCGGCGCACCCGTACGTCGACAAGGACGGCACGTTCTACTTCCAGCAGTCCGCCTCGCTGTACGGCGCGACCCAGCCCCGATACTGGGGCTTCTTCACGGGGACCAACTTCGACACCGCCACCCGATCGTCGGCGATCAGCGACGCGGTGAACCCGAACAACTCCCTTGACCGCAACAACGACACCACGTGGCGGTGTAACAACAGCCCGACCGGCCTGGAGTCGACGTACGCGCCGGCCGGTTCGGGCTACTCGCAGCGCAACTTCTGCGTACTGACCGGGGTGTGGGTGGATCCCGACACCGGTCACTGGTACGGCCTGGTGCACAACGAGTTCACTCCGCAACCGTTCGGCGACGGCCTGCACTACGACGCGATCGACTACGCGGTCTCCACCGACCAGGGCAGGACGTGGACCATCAAGGGCCACGCGATCACGTCGCCTTACAGCACCAAGCGCGGTGACACCACCGCCTTCCCGCAGCAGACCTACCACTACGGCGACGGCGACCAGCGGCTGTTCGTCGACACCGCCTCCGGCTACTTCTACGCCTTCTACGGCTCCCGTCTGGTGGACAAGGGCGGCAGCTGGAAGGCCTTCTACACCCACGTCGCCCGGTCGCCGATCTCGTCCAAGATGGCCACCGGCTCGTGGCAGAAGTGGTACGACGGCACGTGGACGCAGCCGGGTGTCGGGGGCAAGGAAAGCAACCAGGTGCCGGTCACCTCCTCCAACCCCACCGGCTACACCCCGCCGGACAAGGAGTACAACCCGGCCAACACCGGCACCGTGAGCCAGCAGATCGCCGCGGGCACCACCCCTCCGACCTCACCGCTGTTCGTCATGAACGTCGCGTACGACGCGTACCTGGGCCTGTACATCGGTACGCCCCAGGCAGTCGACCAGTCCGGGAACGCGCCCCAGGAGATCTACGCCACCGATGACCTCGCCGCCCAGAAGTGGCAGCTCATCGGCAACACCGGCAGCTACCGCACCGCGTCGTGGTACCGCTGGTTCCTCGACAGCGCGAACAAGACCAGCTCCACGATCGTCGGCAAAACGTTCCGCATGTACTGCTCCATCGCGTGTTCCGCTGGCGACGGCGAGTACGTCCCGATCACCATCGAATCGAGCACTCCGGCCCCCGCCCCGGTCGACCCGGCCAAGACCTACCGCATCGGGAGCGGATCGGGGCGCACCCTCGCCCAGGTCTCGGGAAGTACGGCCACCACGTCGTTGGCCTCGGCCACCGGATCGAACCTGGAAGCCTGGCAGTTCACGTCGCTGGGCGACGGCTCGTACCGCATCACCAACGCCGCCACCGGCCAGGCCCTCGGCGTGGGCTCCGCCGCGACCAGCACCCGCGCCTGGGGCACCAAACCCACGGCGACCACGATCGGCTCCGGCGGGGTCACCGTCGGGCAGCAGTGGTTCATCGTCAAGCAGGCCGGATCCGTGAACTACCGCCTGGTCAACCGCTACAGCGGCCTGGTGCTGGGCATGTCCTCCGACACCGCCCGTACGGCGGAAACAACACCCGCGCGGTACTGGACCAACACCACCGGCAACCCGGTCGGCGGCAGCCGTACCGCCGCCGAGCAGACCCTGACCTTCACCCCGGTCGGCACCGGCTCCACCTCCGGCAGGATCCGCGGTGTAGCGAGCGGGCGGTGTGCCGACATCCCCGGTTCCACCACCACCGACGGCACACAGCTGATCCTGTGGGACTGCCACACCGGCGCGAACCAGACATGGACCTCGGGAGCGGACGGGACCCTGCGCTCGCTGGGCAAGTGCCTCACCGCCTCATCCAGCGCCGACAACGCGGCCATCACCATCAGCACCTGCACCGGCTCGACCGGCCAGCAATGGACCTACAACGCGGCCACCCAAGAGCTTCGCATCCACGGCAAGTGCCTGGACGCAAGGAACGGCGCGACCGCCAACAACACCTTGCTCATCCTGTGGCCGTGCCACGGCGGCACCAACCAGAAGTGGACCTATCCGTACTAGCGGCGGCCGGGCCTGGCCTTCCCAGGCCCGGCACGTCACCGGTCTAAACCCCCTCCCGAAATCGTTGGGTTGGGTCAGTCACCAAGATCGGACGCGCTCCCCTGCCCCGATGACATCCCGCAGCCACATTCGGCCCTGTGAGACAGGACCACACGTGCGGCGACAATGAGACCGGCAGGCCGTGATGCCGATCATCTGGATCCTCACCAGAGCGGATGCCATAGCCTGGCGTCCGCCGCTTGGCCTTGCCCGGAGCTAGCTGTTTCGCGCACGCTGGATGTCGAGGGCGCTGTCCGGCGTTAACCTACGGCCATGCCGAGGCGCTCGTTCGTTGAACTGCTCGACGAAGAGGCGTCGCCTGATGCCTTCTACGAGCTGTTGCGTCTTGCCGAACGTGAATGCAGCGGGCCTGAGGAGCTTGAGCGGCTGCGGGAGCAGTTCTCGGTCGTGATGCGGGTGCGGTCGAGGATGGAGTGGCAGCGGCAGCGTGAGACGGAGTTGTCGGCGCTGTACGAGACTGCCAACGACCTGACCGCGATCCGCGACGTGGATGCGGTGCTGTCGGCGATCGTGCGCCGGGTGCGGCAGTTGCTCGGCACGGATCTGGGTTACTTGAGTCTGATCGACGCCGAGCGCGGCGACTGCTACATGCGGATCACCGAGGGCTCGCAGTCGCCGGAGTTCCCGACG
>JBOGDF010000214.1:0-9750 GCA_050701635.1 Micromonosporaceae bacterium
TTCATGTAGTCACGGCTACATGAAGGGCCCCATGATCATGCAACGGCGGGCCGATAGGCTGGCCGGCGTGACGATTCCGGCGCGCATACTGCCCGACTGGTTGGTGGAGCAGGCCCGGCGGTTCTACGAGACCGGGCAGCAGCCGGTGGCGCCGCGGCGGGCGGCGACCGTGGTGCTGCTGCGCGACGCCGGCGACGAGGTCGAGGTCTACACCATCCGGCGGGCGACCTCGATGGCGTTCGCGTCCGGGATGCACGCCTTCCCCGGCGGCGCGGTCGACCCACGGGACGCCGACGCGGCGGTGGGCTGGGAGGGGCCGACGCCGGCGCAGTGGGCCGAGCGGCTGGGCCTGGAGGACGAGGCGGCGGCCCGGTCGATGGTGTGCGCGGCGGTACGCGAGACTTTCGAAGAGTCCGGCGTCCTGCTGGCGGGGCCAAGCAACGACACAGTGGTCGGCGACGTCAGCGGCGCCGACTGGGAGACCGCCCGCCAGGCGCTGGTGGACCGCGAGCTGGCGTTCTCCGACTTCCTCGCCGAGCGGCGGCTGGTGCTGCGCAGCGACCTGCTCGCCGGCTGGGCCCGCTGGATCACCCCGGAGTTCGAACCCCGGCGGTACGACACCTGCTTCTTCCTGGCGGCGCTGCCGGAGGCGCAGCTCACCCGCGACGTCGGCGGCGAGGCCGACGCCGTGGCGTGGGTGAAGCCGTCGGAGGCGGTGACCCGCCACGGGCGGGGCGAGATGGCGATGCTGCCCCCGACGGTGGTGACCCTCGCGGAGCTTTCGGGTGAGGAGTCGGTCGCGGCAGCGCTGCGCGCCGCCGCCGACCGCCCCCTCACCCCGATCACCCCCACCATCACGTTCACCGACGAGGGCGCTCAGCTCACGGTGTGAGCTGCCGCTATCCGCGGTACCAGGTGTACTGGCTGCCCAGATACGGCAGGCACCCGTTGCACAGCCGGTCCGGTGGCCTCAGGAACGACCCGAAAGCGACGTTCCTGATCTCGAACACGCAGTACTCGGGTCCACACCACTTGTGAATGGCCCACAGCTGGTTGTCCCAGCCGTTGCAGTCCCAGGTCTGCACCCGCCAACGAGCATTGAGGTCACCGTCGAGACACTTGGACGGTCCGGCCGAACCGCCGGGGGTCCTGATCGTGGTGTAGGTCGTCTCGCCGTTACCGGTCGGCCAGTTCGCCCACCACTGCTGGTTGCTCCAGCCGTTGCAGCCCCACATCTGGACCTTGCTGCCGTTGCCGTACCAGGTGTTGCGGTCCGCGTCGAGACAGTAGCCGCTGACGCTCAGCGTGGTGGGTGACCAGCCGGTGCCGGCGTGCGAGGCCGTCGCGCTGACCCCGATGCCGACGGCGGTGGCGGCGATCAGTGACAGGGCGGCGAGGAGTCGTACGATCCTTCGTTTCATGTGTCTGTCCAATCCCGTGTGGTGCGGTGTGAGCTGGACGGTACGAACGCGACCTGTCAACCCGCTCACAGTCCGCTGACACCCCAGCGGGCTGCGGTGTGGACGCGAAAGCCCGGATCCGACGGGCGTCGGATCCGGGCCTTGGCGTACCAGCGAAATGGGGTTCTAGCCGAAGCGGCCGGTGATGTAGTCCTCGGTCTGCTTCTGGGCCGGGTTGCTGAAGATCTTCTGGGTCTGGTCGAACTCGACCAGCTTGCCGTGCCGCTCGCCCTGCTCGTCGACCTCGGCGGTGAAGAAGGCGGTACGGTCGCTGACCCGCGCCGCCTGCTGCATGTTGTGGGTGACGATCACGATGGTGTACTGCTTCGCCAGCTCCGCCATCAGGTCTTCGATCTTGGTGGTGGCGATCGGGTCCAGCGCCGAGCACGGCTCGTCCATCAGGATCACCTCCGGCTTCACCGCGATGGTACGAGCGATGCACAGCCGCTGCTGCTGGCCGCCCGAGAGCGCCAGCGCGCTCTTCCGCAGCTGGTCCTTGACCTCGTCCCAGAGGGCGGCTCCGGTGAGCGCCTCCTCGACCAGGTCGTCCATGTTGGACACCTTCATGCCGGTGACCCGCGGCCCGTACGCGATGTTGTCGTAGATCGACTTCGGGAACGGGTTCGGCTTCTGGAAGACCATGCCGATCCGGCGGCGTACCTCGATCGGATCCACGCCATTGGCATAGAGATCCTGGCCGTGGTAGCTGACCGTGCCGGTGACGCGGGCGCCGGGGATCAGGTCGTTCATCCGGTTCAGCGAGCGCAGCACCGTGCTCTTGCCGCAGCCAGACGGCCCGATCATGGCGGTGATCCGGTTCTGCCCGATGGTCAGATCCACGTTGCGTACGGCCTGGTAGGGGCCGTAGTAGCAGCTCACGTCACGCAGCTCGAGCACCGATGCCGCAGGCGCCACGTGCAGGTCCTCCGGGGTGGGGTGTTGGTGAGTCGCGGTGATGTGGATCCCGGGCGCAGCGTCCGACGCCGCACCTGGCACACCCAGGCGGCCCAACGTCGTCTCAGACATGTCGTCGTCCACTCTCGTCATGCTTCCATTCACTTGATTGGCCCCCGCAACCCTTACCAGCGCTTCGTGAACGTGTTACGGATGATGATCGCGACCGAGTTCATCACCAGCAGGATCGCCAGCAGGATCACGATCGCCGCCCAACCGATCTCGTTGAACTCGGCGTGTGCGCTCCGAATCAGGTTGTAGATCTGAATCGGAAGCACGGTGTACGAGCTGTCGATGCCGTCCGGGTTGAACTTGATGAACGTGACCGCACCGAGCAGCAGCAGCGGTGCCGCCTCGCCGATGGCGCGGGAGAGCGCCAGGATCGAACCGGTCGCCATGCCCGGAATCGCCGAGGGCAGCACCTGCCGCCAGGTGGTCTGCCACTTGGTGGCGCCCAGGGCGTACGACGCCTGCCGGATCGACTGGGGCACCGCGCGGATGGCTTCCCGGGTGGCGATGATGACCACCGGCAGCACCAACAGGGAGAGCACGATCGCGCCGGTGATCACGCTGAACCCGAGCCCGAGTGCACGGGCGATGATGCCCAGCCCCAGGATGCCGAAGACGATCGACGGTACGCCGGCGAGGTTCTGGATGTTCAGCTCGAGCAGCCGGTTGTACCACTTGGTGTTGTCGGCGTACTCCTCGAGGTAGATCGCGGCGAGCACCCCCGTCGGCAGGCAGATCACCGCGGTCAGCGAGATAACCCAGAGCGTGCCCATGATCGCGGACTGGACACCGGATTCGTCGGCGCGGGACTTGATGCCCTTCGGCATGTTCTCCCAGAGCCGGGAGTCGAGCCGGCTCCATCCCTTGTAGACCGCGTAGCTGATCAGGATGACCAGGAACGCGAATCCGATCAGCAGGCAGAGTTGCAGCGCCAGCTTGAACAGCAGCTCGCCCGGACGGAAGCGCCGGTTGGTGAGCGTACGCGCGATCTCCTCCGAGCTCTCGGGCCGAGGCGGAGCAACGACGCTCATTCGTACACCTCCCGGAACTTGCGCACCATCCGGATGCTGAGTGCGTTCAGCAGGAACGTCATGACGAACAACGCCGCGCCGATCGCGAAGATGGTCCGGTAGTCGAACGAGTTGACCGGCACGTCACCCTGACCCGCCTGCGCGATGTAGCCGGTCATCGTCAGTGCGCCGTAGATCGGGTTGATCTCGACGTGGTCCGAGGTGGCGCCGGCGGCGATGGTGACGATCATGGTTTCGCCGATCGCGCGGGAGATGCCGAGCACCACGGCGGCGATGATCCCCGACATGGCTGCGGGCACCACCACCCGGGTGGAGACCTGCATCTTCGACGAGGACAGCGCGTACGCGCCTTCCCGGAGGCTGCGCGGCACCGCGGTCATCGCGTCCTCGGCGAGGCTGGCGACGGTCGGCACGATCATGATGCCCATCGCGATGCCCGCGATCAGCATGTTCTGGAACGCCGGCCGGGTGGTGCCCGGCCAGTACGCCTGCAGCAGCGGGCTGAACGCGGCGAGCGCGAAGGCCCCGTACACCACGGTCGGTACGCCGGCGAGGATCTCCAGGACCGGCTTGAGCGCCTTGCGGGTCCGCGAGGACGCGTACTCGCTGAGGTAGGTGGCCGAGCCGAGACCGAGCGGCACCGAGATGACGACCGCGATCAGGGTGACCACCAGCGTGGCCGCCAGCAGCGGCAGCACGCCGTAGTCGGGGTTGTGGAACAGCGGGGTCCACGCGGTGCCGGTGAAGAACTCGCCGAAGCTGACCTTGGCGAAGAACTCGACGGTGGGTTCGGCGACCGCGACCACGATGCCGATGGTGGTCGCGATCGACACGACCGCCGCCGCGACCAGTACCGCCTCGACCAGGCGCTCGCCCGGACGCGGGCGCCCCCGCCACCACGGCCGTGCGGCCGGGGTGGCGGGGGAACCTGGTGTCTGTTGGATCTGTGTCACTTCAGTGATCCGTCAGCCTTCTCAGAGCTTGCCGAACTCGCCGGCGAGGGTCTTCTTCTGCTCCTCGGTGAGCGAGATGAACCTCGCCTCCTTGACGATGTCGTCGATGCTCTCGACGTAGAACTTCACGAAGTCCTTCACCTCGGCGCGCTCGACCGACTTCTTGCTGACGTAGATGAACAGCGGGCGGGACAGCGGCTTGTACGTGCCGTCCTGCGCGGTCGCCGCGCTCGGCTCCACACACCCGTCGCCGCCGTCGATCTTCACGGCCTTGAGCTTGTCGGCGTTCTCCTCGAAGTACGTGAAGCCGAAGTAGCCCAGCGCACCCTTCGTGCCGGCGACGCCGGTGACGAGCACGTTGTCGTCCTCGGACGCCTCGTAGTCCTTGCGGCTGGCGCCCTTCTCACCGTTGATCTCCTCGGTGAAGTACTCAAAGGTGCCGGAGTCGGTGCCCGCGCCGTACAGCTTCAGCGGCTCGTTCGGGAACTTCGGGTCGATCTCGTTCCAGTTCTTGACCTTGGAGTCGGGGCCCCAGATCTTCTTGAGCTGCTCAACGGTAAGGCAGTCGACCCAGTCGTTGTCCTTGTGGACCACGACGCTCAGCGCGTCGTTCGCGACCAGCAGCTCGGTGTACTCGACACCGGCCTTCTCGCACGCTGCCTTCTCTTCGTCCTTGATCGGACGCGAGGCGTCGGAGATGTCGGTCTCGCCGGCGCAGAACTTCTCGAAGCCGCCGCCGGTGCCTGACGTACCCACGCCGACCTTGACCTTCGGCTGCTCGTCGGAGTAGAGCTCTGCGGCGGCCTCGCTCAGCGGCGCCACGGTGCTGGAGCCGTCGATCTTGACCGAGCCGGACAGCTCCTTCTCGTCGCCGGAGCCGTTGCCTCCGGCCGGGTTGGACGAACACCCCGTGAGCGCAAGCGCGACCAGTGCGGCGCCGGCGACTGCCTGCCGGGCCAGAACGTTCCGCTTCACCTTCACAGTTGCCTCTCTTGTGAGCCGGTCGACCGGCTGCTGCTGGACGTATCTCTTCTGTCTCGTCCTGGACGCTAGGGATGGCAGGTTGCGCGGCACCCGGGAGTGGATGAACGGAGAGTGAACTCGCCGCCGTGGTCAGTTGACGTGCCGCCGAGAGTGAGATGGCCGTCACGTGAACGCGGGTACCTCAGGTGAACGGGAGTGATGGCGACGCAGAAACGCGCGCCGCCCGGGGTGGGCGACGCGCGTACCGGTATGCGGAGGGGCTATTCGCCGCCGCGGGACGGGTTGCCGATGGCGATCATGCGCTCCACGGAGCTGCGCGCGCGTACCAGAATGTCATCACTGACGGTGACTTCGGCATAGCCGTCACGCAGCGAGCGCAGCAGCTTCGCCGGGGTGATCATCTTCATGTAGCGGCAGGAGGCGCGGTCGTTGACCGGCAGGAACTCCACTCCGGCCTTCGCGGCGCGCAGCTGGTGCAGCATCCCGATCTCGGTGGCGACCAGCACCTTCTTCGCGGTGGTGTTGCGGGCCGCCTCGACCATGCCGCCGGTGGAGAGCACCTTCACCCGCTCCGCCGGCACGACGCCTTCGCCGGCCAGGTAGAGCGCCGAGGTGGCGCAGCCGCACTCGGGGTGGATGAACAGGTCGGCGTCCGGCTCGGCGGCCACCCGCGCGGCGAGCGTGGCCCCGTCGATTCCGGCGTGTACGTGGCACTCGCCGGCCCAGATGTGCATGTTCTTGCGCCCGGTGACCCGCTTGACGTGGGCGCCGAGGAACTGGTCGGGCAGGAACAGGATCTCCCGGTCCTCCGGGATCGAGCGGACCACGTCGGCGGCGTTGGAGCTGGTGCAGCAGATGTCGGTCTGGGCCTTGATCTCGGCGGTGGTGTTCACGTACGCCACCACGGCGGCGCCGGGGTGCTCGGCCTTCCAGGAGCGCAGCTGGTCGGCGGTGATGCTGTCGGCCAGCGAGCAGCCGGCGTCCGGGTCGGGGATCAGCACCGTCTTGTCCGGCGCCAGGATCTTCGCGGTCTCGGCCATGAAGTGCACCCCGCAGAACACGATCGTGCTCTGCTCGGCGGTGGCGGCGATCCGGGACAGCGCCAGCGAGTCGCCGACGTGGTGGGCGACGTCCTGGATCTCGGGCACCTGGTAGTTGTGCGCCAGGATCACCGCGTCCTTCTCGGCGGCGAGCGCGTGGACCTGCTCCGCCCAGTCAAGGGGGAGCTCGGTCGTCAGAGTCTGGGTCACCGCCGCCTCCGGGAGGGGTTATCGACTGATAGGCGAAAACTAGTCTAACATCGGGGACGTGGTAGCAGACGGTGACGCTGGACACGAGGTACTGGCGGTAGTCCTACAGGTACGCGACGGAGTCCTCGCCGGCCTGCTGTGGCAGCGGGCGCGGCCCCCGTACCAGGGGAAATGGGCTCTGCCAGGGGGTGCGCTGGGGATGGACGAAGACCTTGGTCCGTCGGTACGCCGGCAGCTCGCCGCCAAGGTCGACGTACGCGAGCTGTCCCACCTGGAGCAGCTCGACACCAGGGGCGCGGTGGATCGGCACCCGGGCCGGCGGGTGATCGCGACGGCGTACCTGGGGCTGGTGCCGGCGTCCGTGGATCCTGGCGTGCCCGCCGACACCGCCTGGCATCCGGTGGAGGAGCTCCCGGAGCTGGCGTACGACCACGACGCGATCATCCGGGCCGGGCGGAACCGGCTGCGGTCGAAGCTGTCGTACACCAATCTCGGGTTCGCGCTGGCGCCGCCGGAGTTCACGATCTCGCAGCTGCGGGGCTACTACGCCGCCGCGCTCGGCTACGACGTGTCGGCGACCAACCTGCAGCGGGTGCTGGTGCGGCGCGGCCAGATCGAGCCGACCGGGCGTACCGCCCCGCCCGGGCCGTACGGGGGCCGGCCGGCGGAGCTGTTCCGCTTCCGTACCCGTCGCCTCGAAATCACCGACGGCTTCGCGGTGCTCCGCCCGCCCCGCGCCTGACCCGGCGTCACCCGCACCTCAAGGCTTCCGGGGTGAGTCGTCAGGTCGCGCGGCGGAAGGCGACGTCGGTGATCCACCGTACGAAGCCGAGCTTCTCGTAGAGCCGTACGGCGCGCGGGTTGGACTCGTCGACGTACAGCATCACCTGGTCCAGGCCGCGCCCGCGCAGGTGCCGTAACCCGGCGAGCGTCAGCGGGACGGCGAGCCCGGCGCCCTGCGCGTCGGGGTCGACGCCGAGCACGTACACCTCACCGATCGGCTCGTGGGCGTGGTGCTCGGCGCTGCTGGTCTCGCCGTGCACCTTGGTCCAGTGGAAGCCGAGCACGCGCCCGTCGGCGATCCGCTCGGCGAGCAGGAACCCGTCCGGGTCGAACCACGGCTCGGCCATCCGGACCCGCAGGTCACGTACCGTCCAGCGGCCCTGGTCGGGGTGGTCGGCGAAGGCGCGGTTGTTCAGCTCCACCCAGGCCTCGTCGTCCTTGCCCGGTACGAAGGCCCGCAGCGCGAAACCCTCGGGCAGCTCGGGGGCGGGCACCGGCGCGTACAGCGAGCGCCGCATCTGCCACAGCACCCGGTAACGCTCGAACCCGAGGCTCATCGCCAGCGCGCTCGCCGACGGGTGGTCGCCGTGCGCCCACAGCCGCAGCCGCCCCGCCGGGTCGCGTTCGGTGGCGACCGCGATCGCCTCGGTCACCAGCCCCCGGCCGACACCGCCGCGGCGGTGCATCGGGTGCACCACCAGCTCCGCGGACGCACCGGCCACCAGGTCGGTGGTGTCGACGTGGGCGTACCCGGCCAGCTGGTCGCCCACCCGCACCAGCAGGTGTACGGCGGGCTGCTCGCCGCCGTGCCGCAGGTGCAGCACCACGTGCTCGGAGAGCGGGTAGACCCCGTCGGCGTCGCTGGCGACCTGGGTCAGGGCGAGCACCTCGGCGACGTCATCGGGCTCGAGGTGGGTACGGCGATCGATCGCGGTCACGGCACGACCCTAGCCGGGCGTACGCCGTCCCCTCCGTGACCCCGGTTACGCGGGTCAAACCGTGATGTGCTCGGCGTCGGGGAGCGAGCGGGTCGGCGGCACCACGAACTTGTAGCCGACCTGGCGTACGGTGCCGATCATCGACTCGTACTCGGAGCCGAGCTTGGCCCGCAGCCGCCGTACGTGCACGTCGACGGTCCGCGTACCACCGAAATAGTCGTAACCCCACACCTCGCGGAGCAGCTGGTCACGGGTGAACACCCGGCCCGGGTGCTGCGCCAGGAACTTCAACAGCTCGAACTCCTTGTACGTGAGGTCGAGCGGCCGCCCCTTCAGCTTCGCCGAGTACGTGTCGGGGTCGATGGTGAGCTCGCCGGCGCGTACCAGGGACGCGTCGGTGTCCACCGTGGAGGCCTTCAGCTTGCCGACCGCGAGCCGCAGCCGGGCCTCGATCTCGGCCGGGCCGGCGGAGGTGAGCACCACGTCGTCGACGCCCCAGTCGGCGGACAGCGCCACCAGACCGGCTTCGGTCACCACCGCCACCAGCGGTACGCCGAGCCCGGTGGCGCGCAGCATCCGGCAGGTCGCGCGGGCATCGGCGATGTCGGAGCAGGCGTCGACCAGGAGCAGGTCGGGGCCGGCGCCGTCGAGCAGCGACCGTACGTCCCGGGGCCCGATCCGTACGTCATGAGGCAGCAGGTCCAAGGCGGGCAGCACAGCGCCGGCCCGCTGGGCGGATGCCGGGGTCGTGGTCTGGCCCGGGTCGCTGGTCAGCAGCAGGATGTCCACGGGCTACTCCCGTCCGAGTCAATGAGTGCCGCAGGTGTCGTGATGACCCTCGGCAGCAGTGGCGGGGGCGAGTCACCTGAGAATATCGAACAAGCCGCGAATCACCGCCGGCTTCCCGGCTGGTGAGCGTGCAAGGTGTCGAAGATCGCTCTTAACGGGTACGCAAATCGGGCGAACATGCACTGGCGTCGTATCCATCGAAGTTATCTGAGACGATCGGTTCGTGGTCGATCGTCCTGTGAACTCGGAGCCCGGAGACGGGTCAGCCGCGCGCCGGCGCGGCCGGCCGCCTAATCCGGGCACCAAGTGGTGGGACGATCTGCGCGACATCGACGTATCGCATCTGGACGATTCGCCGGACGCCGCCTGGGGCTCCGGGGAGCCTGCCGCACAGGGCTGGGAGCTGCCGCCGGAGCAGGATTCCGGGCACATCTGGGGCCGCGGCCGTGCCCGTTCCGGCGGTGACCGGTCCGCCGCGCCCGCGTGGGAGTCACCGCCTCCCGCGCCGTCGCCGCCACCGCCGAGGAACGCTCCGCCGCCGGCCAATCGCGCCGCGCCGCCGTCGGCGCCCCCGTCGCATCGGGGTACGCGCCCCCAGG
>JBOGDF010000215.1:0-9749 GCA_050701635.1 Micromonosporaceae bacterium
GTGCGGGGCGCCGCGTGCGGGGCGGCGCGTGCGTAGCGGCGCCCGGGAGGCGACGCCTGGGAGCCGGCGTCCGGGGGGCGGCGTGCCGCCGGGTCGACTGTTCGCTCGTTGTTGCCGAGTTGGTCACTTCGTCCCGATACCGTGGCCGCGCCCGCTGCGTGGGCACTGCGACGGCGCCCGTCCGACAACGTGTGAGGTGGCGAGTTAGTGAGTCCCCGGCAAACCTGGACTGCCCTGTTCGCCGCCGCGGTGGCGCTGCTCGCCGCAGGGGTACGGTTCGCCGAATCCGGCGACTACGGCGCCACCGTACGAGCGGCGCTCGCCGGGCTGCTGGCCGCCGGAGTGATGCTGCTGGCGACCTCGCTGCTGCCTGACGCGGACTGGCGTGGCCTCGTCGTGGGCGGCTTCTTCGTCGGCGCCGGCCTGCTCAGCTGGACCTTCACCGACCAGCCGCTGGTGGTCTGGGGACTGCTGCTGGTCGAAGGCCTGGTGTTCGCCGTCTGGAGCTGGCCGTGGCTGAAGGACCTGGGCTCGGCGGCCCGGCTCGGCACCGCCTGGCTCGGAGTGGCGTACTGGCTGCTGGGTATCGCCGGGGCGCTGCTGGTAGCGCACTGGCGGATCGCCGGGGAGCGGCTGGCGTACGCGGGGGTGTTCGGGCTCGCGGTGCTCGCCGTACTGGCCCGCAGCCGTGGTGGTGGCTCGGGACCGCGCGCGAACGCTCGGGTACGCGAGCTCAGCCTCGGAGTGGCGGCCGGCTTCCTGTACGCGCTCGGCGCGATCCTGCTCGCCGGCTCCGGCAACGTCTTCGAGGAGGTCCACGTCGTCCCGGCCAACGAGTGGGGCCAAGGGCTGGAGTACCGGTTCTGGGGCGGCGACCTGCTGCTCTACCAGCCCAACTCGATGGCCGCCCTGGCCGCGGTCGCCGCGATCCGGGTCGGCGCCGACCGGCACCGCGCCCTCTGGCAACGGCTCGCCGCCACCGGGCTGGCCGGCTTCGTCGTGTACGTCACGCACTCCCGTACCGGGTGGGTGATCCTGGCCGGCGCCGGGCTGGCGCACGCCGTGCTGCTGTGGTCGCGGCGGCACCGCGAGGTGGCCGGTCTCCCGTCGTACGGCAACCGGCACCGTACGATCGCGGCGGCCGCCCTGCCGGTGGTGATCGCCGCGTTGGTGGTCGGGGGCTGGGCGATGCCGGAGCAGCCGTCCTCCGGCGACGGGCCCGCCAAGCCACGCGTCACCGAAGCCCGCTACCGCGGCGGCGGGGTCACCAGCGGCCGGCTCGACACCTGGAAACAGGTGTTTGCCGAGTGGCGCGACGCCGGCCTGGCCGAGAAGGTGTTCGGCGACGCCACCACCACCCGCGCGGTGGTGATCCGGGAGAGCAGCGGCGCCGACGTACAGCTGACCACCGACAACGCCGCGGTCGGGGCGCTGCGCCGGGGCGGGCTGCTCGGCGTGGTCGGCTTCCTGTTCGGGCTCGGGCTGCTGCTGTGGCACGCGTACCGGCGGGACGCGCCGGCGTGGTTCATCGTGGCGGTGCTCGCCTCGCTGCCGCCGATCATGACTTCCGACGCGCTGCTCGGTGGCACCGGAGGCACGGTGTGGGTGCTGCTGCTCGCCGGCGAAGCCTGGCTGGTGTTCCGCGCCGCCCGTACGCCCGCGGACGCCGAGGCCGCGCGCTCACCGCTCGACGCGGCGCCGAGGCCAGTCACGGGCTGTCGCTGAGGCCGGACCGGTCGCAGAGGCCAGGGCGGTCGCTGAGGCCGGGGCGTGGCGGAGTCCGGGGCGGTGGCGGTGGCGGAGGTCGGGGCGGTGGCGGAGTCCGGGGCGGGGCGGAGGCCGGGGCGGTCGCCGGCCTGCGATGCCGGGTGGCCGTACGGTGAACGGGCGGCACCGGAAGCCCGCTCGGCGTACCCGTGGCGGTCGTTCGGGCTTCACCGTCGCGCCAACCGCCGCTCGTAGCGTGCGACCATGAGCCCCGATCCCGACGTCACCGTGGTGATCCCGACGCGTGGCCGGCCGCGGCTGGTCACCCGAGCGGTCCGCAGCGCTCTGGCGCAGAGCCACCGCGATCTCGAGGTCGTGGTGGTGATCGACGGGCCCGACGAGGCCACTGCGGCCGCGCTCGCGGAGCTCGACGATCCGCGGCTGCGGGTGGTGCAGCTCGATGCGTCGGGCGGGGCGCCGAACGCCCGCAATGTCGGCGTACGGGAAGCCCGCGGTCGCTGGGTGGCGCTGTTGGACGACGACGACGAGTGGCACCCGGAGAAGCTGGCGACGCAGCGCCGGCTGGCCGACGCCGCGAGTGTGCCGGAGCCGATCGTGATCAGCCGGCTGACCGTGAAGACGCCGCGCGCGGAGTTCGTACTCCCCCGGCGGTTGCCGGACCCGGGCGAGCCACTCAGCGAGTACTTCGCGGTACGCCGCGGCCTGTTCCACGGCGACGGGTTCATCCAGACCTCGACCATCATGGCGCCCACCGCACTGCTGCGGCGGGTGCCGTTCACCGTCGGGCTGCGCCGGCTGCAGGAGCTGGACTGGGGGCTGCGCGCGCTCGGCCACGACGGCGTCGACCTGGTGATCGCCCCCGAGCCGCTGGTGACCTGGTACGCGGACGAGAACCGGCCCCGGATCAGCGACGACTCGCCGTGGCAGGAGACGCTCGAATGGCTGCGCCGGAGCCGGCCGCTGGTGACCCGCCGGGCGTACGCCGCGCTCGCGATGAGCGTGGTGAGCGCGATGGCGGCGCCCACCCGGGATCTCAAGGTGTTCTCCGCGCTGCTGCGCGAGGCACAGCGGCACGGACATCCGCACCTGATCGACTACGTCACGTTCCTGCAGACCTGGCTGGTGCCCGCCGAGCTGCGGCGCAGCGTACGGGACCTGTTCAAGGGCCGCCGCTCGGCGCGCCAGCCAGCCTGAGCCGGCGGCGCGTGGCCAGCCTGAGCCGGCGCCGCGCGTCAGCCGGCCCGAGGCCGCGTGGTGCGGTGAATCAGGCGGCTTGGGGCTGTGGCTCCGGATCAGGGCGCGGCTGGCGGAGGGTACGGATCGCGTGGGCGTACAGGGCGCAGAGGGTGGCCAGGCCGAGGCAGGTGCCGAGGGTGAGGCCCCATGCGGCGCCGGGCAGCGCGGAGGTGGACGCGCCGATCAGGAGTCCGGTGAGTCCGGCCAGCGAGGCGACGACGTACTGGGCGAACAGCAGTCGGGCACGGTGCATGGCGCGCAGCCCGACCACGAACGGCACCTGCACCAGGTAGACCGCCGCCTGCAGTGACACCGGCAGCGCCAGCGGCGCCGCGGCGGCGTACTTGCCGGTGGTGACCAGCGACCACTCCGCCACCGGCCACGCCACCAGGACGCCCAACCCGCCCAGCGCCGCGAACCCGAGTGCGAGCTGGACGGTCTGCCGGCGCAGCTGTGCCGCGGCGGCGGCGCCGTCGTCGCCGGGACGCTCGGCGGCGTACGCGATCCGGGAATGCCGCGGCACCAGCATCCCGGTGACGGCGGCGATCAGGTTCTGCACCGGCTGCATCAGCAGCACCTGGGTGAGCCGCAGCGCCGACACGTCAGGAGCCGACAACCGGCCCGCCACCAGGAAGTTCACCAACAGCATGTGCACCTGGCCGACCAGCCCGGCCGCGGTGAACCAGCCCGCCAGATGCCGGGTCGCGGCGAACCAGCGGCGCGGACTGCCACGCCAGGGGCGTACCCGCTCCCGCAGCAGGTACGCGGTGGCGCCCACCGTCGCTCCCACTCCCCAGCAGGCGAGCAGCCTGCCCGGGCTGACCGTACGGCTGACCAGTAGACCCGTGACCGCCGCCGCCTGCGTACCGACCCAGATCAGGTCGATCACCAGCGCCTGCCCGGGGCGGCGGTCGGCCAGGTAGCCGCAGCGGGCGGTGTCGTGCAGCAGGATCGCGGGAAGGAACGGCGCGATCCAGATCAGGTCCCGCAGGTCTGTGTCGGCGCCTCGCGGCCACAGCCACCACGCGACGACGAACAGCCCCGCCCCAGCCAGTGCGAGCACCAGAGCGGTGGCGAGACCGTCGCGCACCAGGTCGTCGCGCCGGGCGTCGTCGTACCGGGAGCTGAGGGCGAGCAGTACGTCGCCGACGAACGCCCGGTTGAGGTACATCACGAAGTACCCCACGCCCAGCGAGAGCACCATCAGGCCGGCCGGACGCGGGTCGAGCAGCACCAGCGCGAGCAGCGTGGTGGCGGCGTTCGCCGACGCGATCACGATCTGGTCCACCAGGCCGGCGCCCACCCAGCGGGCGGCGCCGGACGTCGTACGCGGAGGGTGGGGCTGGGGCACGCGGTCATCCATGGGTACGAGAGCCGGCAAAACCGTTCCAGCCGACCACCCCTGGTTGACCAGGAGCGGCCGGCTGGATGAACCTGCCGTGTACGCGGCGCGTGCGATCAGACCTCGGCGTACGCGGCCTCCAGGGCCGGCGACGGCGCCGACTCCGACTTGCGCTCCAGCCGCAGCACCGTCACCGCGACCACGACGGCGACCAGCACCAGCCCGGCACCGACCAGCATGCCCAGCTCGTACCCGCCGGTGAGGGCTACCGGCAGGGACGCGCCCGCGGCGGACAACGCGGCGGTGTGGGTCGCCGACAGCGTCGCCAGCACCGCCAGGCCGAGCGCGGCGCCGACCTGAGCGGTGGTGTTGACCAGCCCGGACGCCAGCCCGGCCTCGCTCATCTCCACGTCGGACATCGCGAGCGTCATCAGCGCCGGGAAGCTCACCCCGCAGCCGAGGCCGAGCAGGATCATCGACGGCAGTACGTCGATCCAGTAGTTGCCATCGATCGGCACCCGAGCGAACAGCGCCAGCCCGGAGCCGATCAGCACCAGCCCCGGCAGCAGCAGCCGGCGGGCCCCGAACCGGCTGATCAGCCGCTCGGCGTACCGCACCGACAGGGTGCCCATCACGATGGTGCAGGGCAGGAACGCGACCCCGGTACGCAGCGAGTCGTAGTGCAGCACCAGCTGCAGGTAGAGCACGCCGAGGAACAACATCGCGAACATCCCGGCCACCATCAGCGCCTGCACCAGGTTCGCGCCGGAGACGTTGCGGGACCGGAAGATCCGCAGCGGTACGAGCGGGTTGGCGGCGGTGGCTTCGCGTACCACGAAAGCCACCAGCAGCCCGACCGAGAGCGCGCCCAGGATGAGCGTCCGTGCCGCGGTCCAGCCGAGCTCCGCGGCGGGGCTGACGATCGTGTAGACGCCCAGCATCAGGGAGCCGGTGATCAGCGCCGCGCCCAGCACGTCCGCGCCGCCGGCGAACCCGATGCCCTTGTCCTTGGCGAGCACCCGCACCGCCAGCACCGCGGTGACCACGCCGATCGGGAGGTTGATGAAGAAGATCCAGTGCCAGTTGATCAGCTGGGTCAGTACGCCGCCCGCGAGCAGCCCCACCGAGCCGCCGGCGGAGGCGACGAACGCGTACACCCCGATCGCCTTGGCCTGCTCCCGGGGCTGCGGGAACATCGTCACGATCATGCCGAGGATGACCGCCGAGGTCATCGCCCCGCCGACCCCCTGGACGAAGCGCGCCGCGATCAGCATCCACTGGTTGACCGCGAGCCCGCACACCAGCGAGGCCACGGTGAACACCGCGAGCCCGGCGAGAAAGATGCCGCGCCGGGAGATCAGGTCCCCGAGCCGGCCCGAGAGCAGCAGCAGCCCACCGAACGCGATCAGGTACGCGTTGACCACCCACGCCAGGCCGGCCTGGGTGAAGCCGAGGTCCTCCTGGATCGCCGGAAGCGCCACGTTGACCACCGTCATGTCCAGCACGATCATCAGCATTCCGACGCAGAGCACCACCAGCGCGATCCAGCGCGAGCGGTCAGCCGGCGGCGGCTGACCGGTCGTTTCCACGGTGTCGTACATGAGCTTCCCTTCGCGGATGGCGTATCGATCGGTCACCTTTATCGACCGCGGGTACGACAGAAACTCATCGCGGCAGAAGAAAATCCCGCCGACCGCGATGAGTTCTGCGCCACACCGCGGTCTGTACTGGTGAGAGCACATCCACGCGTACGAAGGAGTAAGCCGTGGCATCAACCGCCATCAGCATCCTGCTCGCCAGCACCGACCCGGAACGGCTCCACAAGTGGTACACCGAGGCGCTCGCGCCCGACGCCACCGACGAGCAAGGGGGCTACCGGTTCCTCAGCTTCGGCGATTTCCATATCGTGATCGACAAGCGTGACGACATCGGCGACCGCAACCCGGAGCCGGGTCGCCTCATCCTCAACTTCGACGTCCCGGACGCCCGCGCCGCGGTCGCCCGGCTCGAAAAGCTGGGCGTCGAATGGGTCGCCGAGCTGGAGGACCGCGACGGCAGCCTGTTCGCCACCGCGACCGACCCGGACGGCAACTACGTCCAGGTGATCCAGCTCAGCGACGAAGCCCGTCAAGCGATGTCCTGAGAGGGGGCGTATCCGGTGCAGCCATGGAGAAATAGCAGCTCGGAGCTGTCACCCAGGCGCAGTAAGGTCAGCGCCATGGCAGACAACCACGGCAACGACGAGTTTCTGGCGCAGGCGGACCCGTACCGGCGGGAGCTGCTGGCGCACTGCTACCGGATGCTCGGGTCGGTGCACGACGCCGAGGATCTGGTGCAGGAGACGTACCTGCGGGCGTGGCGTTCGTACGACAAGTTCGCGGGGCGCTCCTCGCTGCGTACCTGGCTGTACCGGATCGCCACCAACGCGTGCCTGACCGCGTTGGACAGCAACAGCCGCCGCCCGCTGCCCACCGGGCTGGGCGCGCCGGCCGACGACCCGACCGCGCCGCTGGCGGAGAACCACGAGGTGCCGTGGCTGGAGCCGGTCCCGGACTCCATGCTCGGTGGCGACCGCAGCGACCCGGCCGCGATCGTGGCCGACCAGGAGACGATCCGGCTGGCGTTCATCGTCGCGCTGCAGAACCTGCCGCCCCGGCAGCGCGCCGTACTGGTGCTCCGCGAGGTGCTCAAGTGGAAGGCCTCCGAGGTGGCCGAGCTGCTCGACATGACCACCGCCGGCGTCAACAGCGCGATGCAGCGCGCCCGGGCCCAGCTCGACGCCGCCTCCCCCACCCAGGACGAGGTGGTCGAGCCCACCGACGCCGAGCAGCGGGAGCTGCTGGACAAGTGGGTCGCGGCGTTCCAGGCGTACGACACCAACGCGATCGTGGAGCTGTTCACCAAGGAAGCCGTCTGGGAGATGCCGCCGTTCCTGACCTGGGTACGCGGTGCGGAGAAGATCGGCGAGCTGATCGCCACCCACTGCCCCGCGGCGGGGCCGGGCGACCAGCGACTGATCGCCACAGTCGCCAACGGGCAGCCCGCGTTCGGGCTCTACATGAAGGGCGAGGACGGCGTACACCGGGCGTTCCAGCTGCAGGTGCTCACCATCGCCGGCAACGCGGTCTCACACGCCGTCGCGTTCTTCGACACCACGCTGTTCGGAATCTTCGGCCTCCCGGAGACGCTCGCCCCCGAAGCTCAGCTCGTCGACGGATAGTCAGGAGACGCGATGACGCAGCCGCGCGCGACAGCGGCACTGATCGGCGGGGTCACGCTGCTGGAGCGCGCGGTCAACTACATGCTGGGCAGCCTGCGGCTGGTGACACCCGCCGACCTCGTCCGCCCGACACCGTGTGGGGAGTGGGATCTGGCGACGCTGCTGCGCCACATGCAGGATTCGCTCGACGCGTTGCTGGAGGCGGTCGAGCTGGGGCATGTGGCGCTCGACCCGGGCTTGGCCGACGTCTCCGAGGATCCGGTGGCGGCGCTGCGGGAGCGGGCCTGCCAGCTGCTCGGCGCCTGGACCGCCGGCGGCCCGGGCGAGGTGATCTCGATCGGTGGCTGCCCGCTCACCGCCAGCATCACCGCCGGCGCCGGGGCACTGGAGATCGCGGTGCACGGTTGGGACGTGGCGCGTGCCTGTGGCGAGGACCGGCCGATCCCCGAGTCGCTCGCGGAGGAGATGCTGCAGCTCTCGCCGTTGTTCGTCACCGCCGACGACCGGCCGGTACGGTTCACCGCGCCGGTGCCGGTGCCCGAGTCCGCCGACGCCAGCGACCGGCTGGTCGGCTTCCTCGGACGCCGTCCGTGAGCACGGCTACCCGACCGCGGCGCTCCGCGTACCGGAGCGGTGGACTTTCGGGCTGACTCCGCGTACGCGTTTGAACGCCGTGCTGAGGGCGAAGCCGCTGCCGTACCCGACCTGGCGGGCGACCGCCCCGACGGTGGCGTCGGGTGCCTTCAGCAGGTCGGCGGCGAGCGCCAGCCGCCAGCCGGTCAGGTACGCCATCGGCGGCTCCCCCACCAGCTCGGTGAACCGCCGCGCCAGCGCCGCGCGGGAGACGCCGGTGGCGGCGGCGAGGCTGGCGACCGTCCACGGCTTGTCCGGATGGTGGTGCATCATCCGCAGCGCCCGCCCCACCACCGGGTCGCTCTGCGCCCGATACCACGCCGGGGCCTCGGCGTCGGGGCGCGCGAACCATGCCCGCAGTACGGCGATCAACAGCAGATCCAGCAGCCGGTCGAGCACCGCCTCCTGCCCGGGCTCGTCCTTGACCAGCTCGGCGCCGAGCAGCGGGATCACCGGACAGTCCCACTCGCCGGCGGCGAGCACCAGCAGCGGCGGCAGCGCAGCCAGTAGCCGCTCACCCAGCTCGCCCGCCATCTGGTACGTACCGCAGATCATCACCGTCGAGCCGTGCGGGCTGTTGCCCCAGGTCCGTACCCCCAGCTCCATCGCCTGTTTCAGGTCCTGCCCGTCGAGGGTGGTGCAGCGCTGCCCGGGGTGGATCACCACCTGTGGCGGGGTGTCCGGGTGGTCCGCCACCGTGTACGGGTCCGGCCCCCGGAACACGCCGACGTCTCCCGGGCCGAGCCGGGTACGTTCACCCCGATCCGGCAGCACCCACGCCTCGCCGGAGACCATCGCCACCACCGACAGCGGCGCCTCGTCCTGGATCCGCAGCGACCACGGCGGCTCCAGCATGGTGCGCAGCAGGAAAGCGCCCTGGGCTCGCGGCCCGTCGAGCAGTGCGGCGATCGCGTCCATGGCGCCATCGTAGACGTACACACATGGAATTGCGCTTCTTGGCTATGGAGCGTCTCACCTTCGCTCGATTCACTGGGGAGCATGACACAGATACTGGTACCTGGCGTCTGGGACGAGTGAGGGGACTGATCATGGAGCTGATGCGTACCGCGTCGCTGCTGCTGGCGGCGTTGACCACCGGGCTGATGGCGGGGCTGTTCTTCGCGTACACGTTCTCGGTGATGCCGGGGCTGGCGCGCGCCGACGACCGTACGTTCGTCGACGCGATGCAGCGGATCAACGTGGCGATCATCAACGGCTGGTTCCTGACCTGCTTCCTCGGCGCGATCGGCTTCACGGTGCTGGCCGCCGCGCTGCAGCTCGGGTCGGACCGGCGCGGCGTGCTGCTCTGGGTGGTCGCCGCCGCGGTGCTGTACGCCGCCGTACTGGTGATCACCGGGCGGATCAACGTACCGCTGAACAATCAACTGGCCGCCGCCGGCGAGCTGGAGCAGATCACAGACCTGGCGGCGGTACGCGCGGCGTTCGAAGCCACCTGGGTGCGCTGGAACGCGATCCGTACCGCCGCCAACGTGGCCGCGTTCGGCTGCCTGCTCTGGGCGCTGGTGCTGCACGGCCGCGTCGCCTCCTGAGCCGCGCGCCGTCGCGGCCCGCCGCCGCGCCGGACCCGTC
>JBOGDF010000216.1:0-9744 GCA_050701635.1 Micromonosporaceae bacterium
CCCGAGGAAGCCACGCCGAGCGGACCCACCAGCGCAAACAGGGTGGTCCCACTACCGGCAATCAGGTGGTCCCATGCTCATGGCAAACCGGGGCGGAAACCGGTCCCATGATCGTGGCAGGCGACACCATGCCGCACCTTATCCCGTTGGGCCCGCACGGACAGATCGGTCGTGGCTTTGTCGTGCTGAGATGATGCCGGCAACGGTAGTGCCCATTCCGCACGACCCGTCCACCCCGAGCCGCGGAGCCGCAGCACTGAGCGTGATGCGTCTTGCGCAACCTCGCCTGACGCAACCGATTGTGCAAGATAGACAGCACGATCATGTGCAATCTTCGCTGCATCTTGACAGCTGGCCCGCCCCGGAGAGCCGTTCACGGTATTCGATCCCGCGGGCCGATGTGGCCCGCCGCGCGCCACGGGTCAACCGAGTTGGCGTTTCAATCCTTCGTCGCAGCGGACACGTCGACGCATAAGACTCCCTTGTTGCCGTCCTGGTCGGCGATCACGGTGAGCGAGGGCGCGTTGCTGTCATCGACGACGGTCCCGCCAGCGGCGAGGGCGGCGGCGATCCGGTGCTCGGCCACCTCGGGCGCCACATAGACCTCGATGTGGAACCGCTGACGCGGGGTCTCGTGTTCGTCGGCGTCCCCGAACCACAGGTTCGGTACCCGTCCCGTGGCGTCCCGGATCTCGTCGCTGGGGGTCCCGCGGCCCTGGGCGTCAGCGCTCCCGGTTAGCAGGGCGGCCCACACCGGGGCGATGGTCGCGGAGCGTGCCGAGTCGAGGCCGAGCTCGATCTCGCTGACCGAGGCCGGGTCGGCGTCGACCTTGTGGTCGGCGGCGATCTCGGTGATCCGCCGCGCGAGGTCGACGTCCTGCTGGGTCACCCATTCGACGACGTGTTCGGTGCCCTCGTCGTCGCGGTAGATGGCGTCGTCGGTGACCAGCTCGAGGTCGACGTACCCATTGCCGATCGACACGCGCGGGTGGTGGCCGAGCGCGTCGCCCGCCTCGCTCACCGCGGCGACGAACCGCGCGCCGGTGCCGAAGTCGTCGACCAGGTAGCGGGCATGCAGTCCCTGGGCCAGTTTGCGCCAGTCGGTCAGGTTGGCCTCGGCGATCTGTTCGCCCTTCAGCATGTCCATAGACGGGGACCCTATCCCTGATTCAGCCCGCAGCGCTGGCGCAACGAACATCCGGATCTGCCGCGATCCGCGCATCAGCCCGCGAGTGAGCACTACGGCGCACCAAGACCCTCCAGAGGGGCCACGGAGGAAGTAGAGGAGAGGGTGGACTTCCTTGAACTTGCCCTTGGCCATTTTGATCAAGACGTAGACGATGCCGCTACCTAAGCCGTTACTGATTGACCACGCGAACCGGCGGCCAGGTCGCCCTATGGCCTGGGCCCAGGCTGAAGGTGGTCCGTCAGCCTCATAGGTCCGGACTCCGATCGTGCATGATCTCGTTGGCCCGAGCCTGGGCGGCTGCCAGTTCCGTGAGCCGGCGTTCGAGGAAGCGCCGTTCGGCGCCGTCATCGGTGAGTTGACTCGCACGTCGGTAGGCGTCACGCGCCTCGTCGATGCGCCCGAGACGTCGCAACAGTTCTGCCCTGGTCGAGTGCAGATAGCGGAAGTCGTGGAGACCGAGCTGGTCGACCAGGCGCAGGCCGGCCTCGGGGCCTTCGGTCTCGGCGATCGCGATGGCGCGGTTGAGCTCCACGACGGGCGAGCCGGTCAGCCGGGCGAGCTCGCCGTACAGCGCCGCGATCTGTGCCCAGTCGCACGGCGTCTCGGCGTGCAGCGAGGCGATGGCGGCCTGCAGCACGTACGGCCCGCGGCCGCCCCGGGCGAGCGCCCGGTCGAGTTCGGCGCGTCCGTCGGCGATCTGGTCGGTGTTCCACCGTGACCGGTCCTGATCATCGAGCAGCACCAGCTCGCCGCCGCTGAACCGCGCCTCGCGCCGGGAGTCGTGCAGGAGCATCAGCGCCAGCAGCCCGCGAACCTCGGGGTCGTCGGGCAGCAGTTCGGCGAGCGCACGTCCCAGCCAGATCGCCTCAGCCGCCAGCTCGTCGCGGCCGCCGTACCCCTCGTTGAAGATCAGGTAGACGACGGCGAGAACGGCGTCGAGACGCTCGCGAAGCAGGTGAGCCGGTGGCACCCGGAACGGAATGCCCGCTGCTCTAATCTTGCGTTTGGCCCGTACCAGCCGCTGCGCCATGGTGGGCTGCGGCACCAGGAAGGCGCGGGCGATCTCGTCGGTGGTCAGCCCGCCGAGAGTGCGCAGGGTGAGCGCCACCTGCGCCTCGACCGCGAGCGCCGGGTGACAGCACGTGAAGATGAGCTCCAAGCGCTCGTCGGGAAACGTCGTGGTGTTCATCCGCGCCTCCGCACGATCGCCGGCGACGAGCAGGCCGAACTTGGCCGCGAGGGCCCGGTTGCGGCGGATGCGATCCGTCGCCTGGTTACGCGCCGTCGTCATCAGCCAGGCACGCGGGTTGCTGGGGACGCCGTCGCGTGGCCACCGGTCGGCGGCGATGGCGAACGCCTCCTGCGCGGCCTCCTCGGCGAGGTCAAAATCGCCGAGGAGGCCGATCAGGGTGGCCAGGACGCGGCCCCATTCCTCGCGGAAGACCTGTTCGAGCGTCGCTACCAATACACCTCCGAGGGGCGGATCTCGACGGCGCCGCCATAGCGTGCCGCAGGGACGCGGGCGGCCACCTCGATGGCCGCGTCGAGGTCGTCGGCCTCAAGGATGAACCAACCGCCGACGGCCTCCTTCATCCCCACGAACGGGCCGTCCGTTGTCAGAGTCTTGCCGCCCTCGACCCGCACGGTTGTCGCATTCTCGGGCAGGCCCATCGGCAGCCCGGGGGTGACGCCGGGCGTCTGGTTGATCCCCTGGTAGTCGGCGTAGACCTGCTTCTGCTCCTCCTCGGGCAGCGCGGCCTGTCTCTCAAGCGCGGCGACCTGATAGATCAGCATCACGTACTTCATCGCTTCCTCCTCGTGGCTACCAAATGGTCACGCACTTAGACGAACTACGAGCCAGGAAATCGACAGGTCGACACCGGAAATCTTCCCGCCCGTCGGCCAGAAGGCCGACAGCCGGCCACAACGCGTCCAACGGCTCCGTGTTCGACGGCATGATCTTCAGGCGTCGTAGTCGATGGTGACCGAGGGCGTGATCGGGTGCGATTGGCAGGTGAGCACGTAGCCGGCTTCCACGACGGCCGGGGACAGGGCGAAGTTCTGTTCCATCGTGACCGATCCCAGCAGTACCTTCGCCTTGCAGGTGCCGCAGGCTCCGCCGAGGCAGGCATACGGCGCCTCCAGTCCGGCCTTCAGCGCGGACTCGAGGACGGTGTCGCCGGCTGCCAGCGAGACCTCGTGCTGACGCCCGTGCAGGCTGGCCGCGACCGTCGCCGGCGCGAAGTCGTCGGCGACCTTGGGCTTCTGGTAGCCGTGGAAGAGTTCCACGTGGACGCGGTCCGGCTCGCCGCCTCGCTCGATGAGCAGTCCGCGCAGGTCGGTCACCATCTCGACCGGTCCACACAGGAACCAGTCGTCCACCGAGGCCACGGCAAGGTCGGAGTCGAGCCACTGTTCGAGCTTCGGCCGGTCGACGCGACCGCGGAGATGTGCCGGGTGTCGCGGATCGCGGGAGCGCACGTGGATGATCCGGAGCCGGTCGGCGTAACGCGCCTCGATGTCGTCCAGCTCGTCGCGGAACATCGTGCTGTCCGCGTCCCGGTTGCCGTACACCAGGGTGAAGCGACTTTCGGTCTCGACGGCAAGTGTCGTCTGCAGGATCGAGAGCACCGGGGTGATGCCGCTGCCGGCGGCGATCGCCACGTAGTTCTTCCTGGCGAGTGGGTGCAGCGGTGTGCCGAACGAACCGGTCGGTGTCATCAGATCGAGGGTGTGGCCGGCCCGGAGTTGCTCCATCGCGAAGCTGGAGAAGGCCCCGCCAGGGATGTGCTTGACGGCGATCGCCAGCGTGCCGGAGGTGGCCGAGGAGCAGATGGAGTAGTTGCGCCGTACGCCCTCGCCTCCGAGGTCGGTGCGGACGGTGACGTGCTGGCCGGGCTCGAAGGAGAACTCCTCGCGCATGTCGTCGGGCACCTCGAAGCGGATCAGCACGCTGTCATCGGTCAACCGGTCGACGCTGGCGACCCGGACCGGGTGGAACACCGCGGCACGAGCGGCGGATCGCTTCGGCATCCGCACTGGGAGCAGCCGGGCCAGTTTGCCGTTCAGTCTCTTCCACTCGCGGTACTCATGTGGGTCGAGTTGCTGGCCGAAGACGGTGCCGATCGCAGCGTCACGCTCGAGGTAGGCCTCCTCGTTGCGTCGCCAGGCTGCGACGTAGCGGTGGAACGGGATCGAGGGGTGCAGGTGGTGGACGAGGTGGTAGTTCTGCGAGAGAAGCAGTGGTGTGAGGATCCATTCAGAGCCGACGCGGTTGCGGGTGGCGCGGTAGCGGTTCTCCTGCTGAGTGTCCTCGAGGTCGTGGTGCGGCAACCAGTCGAACCACCACGCCAGCACGAACATGGCGACCCGCTCGGGGATCAGGTACAGCACCGCGAGCGTCCACAGGTGTCCGCTGAACGCAGCGCTGACGATCACGGCGACACTCATCACCAGCAGGAACGAGGTCTCCCACACCTCTGCCCGGGGACGGCGCCTCACGTTGCGCACCAGAAAGGCCAGGTACGGCACGTCCATCAGCGCGAACCGGACGGGGACCTGCCACGACGGAGCGCCGCTGACGAAGTGGTCGGGGTCGTTCTCGTCGTCGTTGGTATTGCGGTGGTGCTCGATATGGATGAACGCGAACGACTTGAACGAGATCAGCGGCGAGACGAAGAGCATCGCGACCCGGCCGAAGGCCACGTTGACCCAGCGGTGGGTGCTCACCGAGTAATGCGCGGCGTCGTGCAGCACAGTGAACAGCACGAAGATCGCGGTCGCGCTGAGCAGGATTGTCGCCGGGGCAGGAAGCCTGTCGGCCAGCGCCGCCCACGTGGAGAACGCGAAGACCGCGATAGCGCCGGAGAAGATTCCAACAATGGGCCACGAGATCGCCGGGACCCCTTCGCCTGGGTCAGGAAGCGCGTGACGCGAGGCTGCGGGGGCGGGTTGCTCTGTGGTTGCCGACATGCCCCTCAACGTACGAACGCGCGAGCTAGCCCCACCAGTGGTGCCGAGCCCACGCCGGTGTGCGCACAGCACATACCCGGTCAGGTTCGGCCGGGTTCCGAGGTGAGCACCGCCGGGCCGAGCACATGGACCAGCCGCAACGCCGCATGCAGCTCGGCAACACGGTCCGTAGCGGCACGCCCTCGACGTTCCTCCGCCCGGCGCAAGCGCTGCAGCACGGTGTTGCGGTGCACCCCCAACTCCTCCGCTGCGGCTGCCAGCCCTCCCTGTGCCGAGCACTGCCAACAGCGCCCGTCGTTCCTCTTCCTCCCGGCGCCCCCTGACCGCCAGGGCACCGAGCTCGGACCCGACGAAGGCACGGGCAAGGTCCAGGTCGCCGCTCATCGTGTCCACGAGCGCCAGCTCGGCGTACGACGTCACCGGAGCTCCCCGACCGGAGAGCTCGACAATCCGACGGCCGCGCTGCGCCTGAGCGTGGGAGTCGCGGAAACCACCGGGGCCCTGCGCCGGCGTGCCGATGGAGATCCGGACCATCTGGGGAATCTGGTCGGCCAGTGGCGCGAGGTCCTCTGGCGCCACATCGGGAGCGCGCGTGGTGGAGACCCAGCCCCACAACGCCTGGGCGCCGTCCGGAACGAGCAGGGGATGAAGAGAACCGAAGTGAGCACCGACCGCTGCACCAACGCGCGCGAGGTCGGCGTCATCGCGATCGGTCCAGCAGACGAAGGCGGTCTGCCATCCGGTGAGCCGGTGGGACAAGGTGCGCTCGGCGCGCCCGAGGTCGATCCGGTCGCCCGCGATCAACCCGCGGACCGCATCAGTCCGGGCCGCGCGGACCCGGTTCTGCATGCGGTCGAGCTCGGCGACGTACTCGGCGGCGACCTCGCTGGAGATGCGGTCGACGTACGCGAACGCGTAGCGCTGCAGGTTGGCCACCACCGCAAGGGCGAGGGCCGGGTCGGGCACGAAATCGGTGATCCCGGCCAGGATGCGCTCGCTGAAGTAGGCGTGACCGATCCGGTAGAAGCGCAGCATCACATCGACGCTGTAGCCGCGGGCCGCCATGGCGCGCGCATGCTCGAGGGCCGTGACCGGCGCCGCCGCGGCGCTCACGTCGATACCGTGCCGGACCATCGACAGCGCCGCCTCGAGGTTCGACGAGCACGACCCGAGCGTCAGGCCGCGGAGATCGTCATCGGCACCGGCCTCCGGGATACGTTCGAGGATGTAGTCGAGCATGTCATCGGCGTACGACGACACGTTCCCCACAGTTCGGCGGCAGTGCGGCGCAGCTCGATCGCTACCGACTCGGGAAGGTCTGCCGACTCACCCGCACTCACACCCACGCCAGGAGCCTATCGGCGGTCGCAGCAACAAGGCCTCCCAACTGACGGCCTGCAACTTTGCCAGGTGACCCGCCCGCGGAGTCGTCGGAGGCGGTTGGCGCTCGGGCGCGCGTCACGCCATCAGCAGCGTTGCCAGATCGGTGGGTGCGAGGCCGTCACGCGATTTCCCACGCGAGACCGTCCCACGGCCGCCCACATCTGCCGGGATACGCGCGTCACACGCAGGTGAGCGCTACGGCGCAGCCAAACCCTCCAGCGGGCCCCGCAGGAAGTAGAGGACGAACAGGGCGGCGACGGCGTACAGGAGCGGGTGGACTTCACGGAACTTGCCCTTGGCCATCTTGAGCAGGACGTACGTGACCGCGCCGGCGCCGATGCCGTTCGAGATTGAGTACGTGAACGGCATGACCACGATGGTGAGGAACGCCGGGATCGCGATCTCGTAGTTGGTCCAGTCGATGGTGCGTACCCCCATCATCATCAGGAACCCGACCACCACCAGAGCCGTGGTCGCGGCCTCGAAGGGCACGATCGTCACCAGCGGCGACAGGAACGTGGCCAGCAGGAACAGCACACCCGTGACCACCGAAGCGATCCCGGTACGCGCGCCTTCCGCGACACCGGCCGCCGACTCGATGTACGCGGTGTTGCTCGACGTGCTGGACGCACCGCCGGCGGCCGCCGCGATCGAGTCGACCAGCAGGATCTCCCGGGTACGCGGCGGGTTGCCCTTGTCGTCGATCAGGTCGCCCTCCTGCCCGACCGCGACCATGGTGCCCATGGTGTCGAAGAAGTCGGTGAGCAGCAGCGTGAAGACGAACAGCAGCGCCACGATCCAGCCGGCCCGCTCCCAGGAGCCGAGCACGTTGAACTTGCCGATCAGCGAGAAGTCCGGCAGCCCGACCACGGTCTCCGGCCAGGTCGGTACGTTCAGCTGCCAGCCGGTCGGGTTCTTGCCGCCCATCGACGGCCCTACCTTGGTCAGCAGCTCCACCACGATCGCCAGCAGCGTGGTGCCGATGATGCCGATCAGGATGGCGCCTTTCACCTTGCGTACCACCAGGACCAGCATCACCAGCAGGCCGATCACGAACACCAGCGTCGGCCAGCCGACCAGCTTGTTGCCGAGCCCCAGCCCGACCGGCACCGGGGAGTTGGCGGCGTCCGGGACCCTCCGTACGATCCCGGCGTCGACCAGGCCGATCAGGGTCAGGAAGAGCCCGATGCCGACCCCGATCGCGGTCTTCAACTGGGTCGGTACGGCGGAGAACACGGCGGTACGGAGCCCGGTCAGCACCAGTACGGTGATCACCAGCCCCTCGATCACCACCAGCCCCATCGCGTCGGCCCAGGTCATCAGCGGCGCGATCTCGAAGGCCACCATCGCGTTCACGCCGAGCCCGGCGGCCAGCGCCAGCGGGAACCGCGCGATCACACCCATCAGGATCGACATCACGCCGGCCACCAGCGCGGTCGCGGCGGCCAGCTGCGACTGGTCGAGCTGAGCCTTGTCGCCGTCGAACGCGCTGCCCAGGATCAGCGGGTTGAGCACCACGATGTACGCCATCGTGAAGAACGTCGCGAGTCCACCCCGCAGTTCCCGGGAGTACGTCGACCCGCGAGCCGTGATCTCGAAGAAGCGGTCCACAGTGGAGGCTGCGCTGGTGCGGCCGTTGGTCTGGGGTTTCGCCATGGTGTCCTCGCCCAGGGTCGGTTATCCCGCGACGCGGCGCCCTGACGTGCGGCGGGCTCCCGCTGTCTTGTGGGCGCATAGTGCCAGATCTTGACCCCGGTACGTCAATACTCGCCGCGCCACGAAACCCTAGAGCCAGCCCTGACCCTAGAGCCAGCCCTGGCGTACGGCGGCGACGCCGGCCTGGAACCGGGTCTCGACGCCGAGCTTCGCGGTGAGCTCCCGGACCCGGCGGTGGGCGGTACGCGGGCTGAAGTCCATCAGCCGGGCGATCGTCTCGTCGGTGGCGCCGGAGGCGAGCAGCGCCAGGATCCGGCGCTCTTCGTCGGTGGGCTCCCCGACCGGTGAGTCCTCCGCCGGCACCGCTCCGGGGCCGAACGGCACCGCCGCCTGCCACAGGTCACCGAACACCCGCGCCAGCGCGCCGACCAGGGAGGAGTGGCGTACCAGCAGGGAGCGCTGGATGGTGTGGGCGTTGAGCTGCAGCGGGATCACCGCCACCGCCCGGTCCACGATCACCATCTTCATCGGCACCGAAACCGCGGTACGCGCCAGCGCGCCGCGCACCACCAGGCCGCTGATCAGGTCGAGGTTGCCCGGCACGTTGAGCACCGAGCGGTCGTACACCCCGCGGTAGCTGACGCCGGCGGCGAGCCGTTCGCGCTCGATCTTCCCGGTGCACGGGCGGTGGGCGTACGGGGGTTTCACCACGGCGAGGATCTCGCGGCGGGCGCCGCGCATCATCACGTCGACCATCCGGCGGGTCTCGTCCGGGCCGACCAGCACCTCGGGCGCCCCGTCGTTGCCGTTGCGCGGGGTGGGCACCAGGCACCGGGCCGTCGCCTTGCGCTGCCGGTACGCACGGTGCCGCTGGGTGAGCACTTCGGCGGCGGTGTCCGGGGCGACCTTGGCGGCGTACCGCGGGGGCGAGTCGTCGATCTCCTGGACCAGGCCGTCGGCCTGCAGCCGGCGCAGCGACTCGGTGATCTCCTCGGTCGGGACGTCGGCCACCACCGGCGACAGCTCCGGGGCGGTGGCGTGCGGCCGGTGCTGCAGTACCAGGCAGATCGCCGCGTCGATCGCGTCCAGCTCGGGTCGGGTATCCACGGCCGCCTCCCCCAATGAAACGACGGGCCGATTCCGTCGCAACTCACGGTAGTGGGCGGCGTGAGATCCGTACACCAAGGAACTCTTATCAATGCCTTAAAAGCCCCTAAAGGGGTACGCCCAGGCAGGGTCACTGCCCGGGCGTACCCGATGGGGAGGTTACTGTGCGCTACAGACCGGCCGTGAAGACCAGGTGCGGCGGCGTTCCTTCCGGGGCGTTCTGAATCACGTCCTTGGACGCGTTCTCGGTGAGCCAGGTGATCAGCTCCTCGGAGCTGACGTCACCGTTGGCGCTCTTGTACAGCGCCGCGACACCGGCCATGTGCGGGCTGGCCATCGAGGTGCCGCTGATGGTGTTCTCGCCGCCGTCGAGCCAGGCGGAGGTGATGTCCACGCCGGGGGCGTAGCCCTCGACGCAGCTGCCGAAGTTGGTGAAG
>JBOGDF010000217.1:0-9739 GCA_050701635.1 Micromonosporaceae bacterium
GCCCGGCACCGGGTCGCCGGCCGCCCAGGCACGGGCCACCGCCGGGGTGTCGGCGTCGGTCAGCAGCGCGTGCAGCGTCGCGCCGAACTGCTCCTGCTCGGCCGAGAGCGCGAACCTCATCGCGGCTCCCTGGGCAGGCCGAGCAGGCGTTCGGCGACGATGTTGCGCTGGATCTCGTTCGTACCGGCGTAGATCGGGCCGGCGAGCGAGAACAGGTAGCCGTCGAGCCAGGGAGACGCCAGCTCCGCGTCCGCGCCGAGCAGGTCGAGCGCGGTCTCGTGCAGCGCCACGTCCAGCTCGGACCAGAACAGCTTGCCGACGCTCGACTCGGCGCCCAGCTCACCTCCCGCGGCCAGCCGGGTCACCGTTTCGAACGTATGCAGCTGGTACGCCCGCGCCCCGATCCACGCGTCCACCACCCGATCGGCGAGCCCCAGATCCGGCGTCTCCCGGTACCGTGACACCAGCCGGTCCGCGGCGGCGAGGAACCGGCCGGGGCTGCGCAGCGACAGGCCGCGTTCGTTGCTCGCCGTACTCATCGCGACCCGCCAGCCGTCGCCCACCGCGCCCAGCACGTCTTCGTCGGGTACGAAGACGTCGTCCAGGAAGATCTCCGCGAACCCGGGCTCGCCGTCGAGCTGCGGAATCGGCCGTACGGTGACCCCGTCCGCGCGCAGGTCGAACAGCAGGTACGTCAACCCGCGGTGCCGCTCCGCGTCCGGGTCGGTACGGAACAGCCCGAAGCCGCGATCGGCGTACGCCGCGCGGGTGCTCCAGGTCTTCTGGCCGGACAGCGACCAGCCGCCGTCGACGCGGCGGGCGCGGCTGCGCAGTGCGGCGAGATCACTGCCCGCCTCGGGCTCCGACCACGCCTGCGCCCACACTTCGTCGGCGCGCGCCATCGGCGGCAGCAGCCGGTCGCGTTGCGCGTCGGTGCCGTGGGCGAACAGCGTGGGCGCGAGCAGGTAGATGCCGTTCTGGCTGACCCGCGCCGGGGCGCCGGCGGCGTAGTACTCCTCCTCGAACACCAGCCACCGCAGCAGCGACGCGTCCCGCCCGCCGTACGCCGCCGGCCATGTGACCACGGCCAGCCGCGCGTCGTGGAGGTGGCGTTCCCAGGCCCGGTGCGCCTCGTACCCCCGCGGAGTGTCTAAAGAGGGCAACGGCGCGGGCGGTACGTGAGCGCGCAGCCAGGCACGGACCTCGTCGCGGAACGCGACGGTCTCGGCGTCAAGATCAAGATCCACCGGCCACGTCCTTCGAAGCCGCCGCGTCCTTCATCGACTTCGCGTCCATCCCGCCGAGGGAATCGTCGCTGGTCTCGGCGTTGTGGGCGTGCGCGAAGTGGTGCAGCCCGAACACCGAATCCATCCCGGTACGCAGCCCCATGGCGTCCTCCGCCTGGTTGACCGCGCGTTTGGTGAGCGCCAGCCCGAAGCGCGGCATCGCCGCGATCCGCTCCGCCAGCGCCAGCGTCGAAGCCTCCAGGTCGGCACGTGGGACGACCCGGTTGACCATGCCGTGCTGCAGCGCCCAGGCGGCGTCGAACCGGTCGCCGGTGAACAGGAACTCCTTGGCGGCGCGGGGGCCGAGCACCCACGGGTGGGCGAAGTATTCGACGCCGGGGATGCCCATCCGTACCACCGGATCGGAGAAGAACGCGTCGTCGGCGGCGACGATCAGGTCGCACACCCAGGCCAGCATCAGCCCGCCCGCGACACACGCCCCCTGCACCATCGCGATGGTCGGCTTCGGGATCTCGCGCCAGCGGCGGCACATCCCGAGGTAGACCTCCATCTCGCGGGCGTACCGGGCGTCGCCGCCGTCCTTGCCGACGTGCGTCCACCACATCACCGCGCGCCGGTCGTACGGCACGTCGACGTCGCGGCCCGGGGTGCCGATGTCGTGTCCGGCGGAGAAGTGCTTGCCGGCGCCGGCCAGCACGATCACCTTCACGTCGTCGTCATCGACCGCGCGAGTGAAGGCGGCGTCCAGGGCGTACGTCATCGCGGAGTTCTGCGCGTTGCGGTATTCGGGCCGGTCCATGGTCACGATCGCGACCGGACCCTTCCGCTGGTAAGTCACAGTCACGGCGAAGCCTCCCGGAGTACGCGCTTGAGGATCTTGCCCGTGGCGTTGCGGGGCAGCTCGGAGACGATCTCGACGTACCGCGGGATCTTGTAGTTGGCCAGCGTCCGCCGGCAGTGCGCGATAACGGTGTCGGCGTCGAGCCCAGCGCCCGGCCGGGGGATGACGTACGCCCTGCCGACCTCGCCCAGCCGCTCGTCCGGTACGCCGATCACCGCCGACTCCGCCACCCCGTCCAGCCGGGCCAGGGTCTGCTCCACCTCGGCCGGGTAGACGTTGAAGCCGCCGCTGACGTACATGTCCTTGAGCCGGTCGGTGATCTTCAGGTAGCCGCGCTCGTCGAGGGTGCCGACGTCGCCGGTGTGCAGCCAGCCGTCGCCGTCGATCGCCGCCGCCGTGGCCTCCGGATCGTCCAGGTAGCCGAGCATGGTGTTCGGCCCGCGCAGCAGCACTTCGCCGTGGTCGCCCAGCCGTACCTCGAATCCGGCGGCGGCGCGACCGCAGGTGGTCGCCACCGTGGTCGGGTCGTCGTCCGGGCGGCACATGGTCGCCACCACCGCCTCGGTGAGCCCGTACGCGGTCAGCACGGTGTCGAAGCTCAGCTCCCGCTGCATCCGCTCCACCAGCGCCACCGGCACCGTCGCCGCCCCCGTCACCGCCAGCCTGAGCGTGCTCAGGTCGACCTCGGCCCGGTCGGGGGCGTCGAGCATCGTGGTGTAGACCGTGGGCGGCCCGGGGAACACGGTGATCCGCTCCGCCGCGACCAGCCGCATCGCCTCGCCGACGTCGAAGACCCGCTGCGGCACGATGGTCGCCCCGGTGACCAGGCACGCCAGGATTCCGGCCTTGTAGCCGAAGCTGTGGAAGAACGGGTTGATCACCAGGTAGCGGTCGGCGTGGCCGACCTCGCCGCACTCCGCCCACGCCCGCGCCACGCCGAGCGCCTGCCGGTGCGCGCTCATCGCGCCCTTGCTGCGCCCGGTCGTGCCCGAGGTGAAGAGGATGTCGCTGACGTCCTCGCCCGTCACCGCCGCTGCCCTGGCCGCAACCTCTTCCGGGGGTACGCGTCCCGCCCCGCCGACGAACTCCTCCCACCCCGACTCATTCGTCTCCACCGGAACCCTGACCACGACCGGCGGCAGCCGGTGGGGGGCGGCGGGCGCCGGCGGGTGGGCGAGTTTCTGCAGGTCGGTGAGGCGGTCGGCGCCGAGGAAGGGGCCGGCGACGAACAGCGCCTTGGCGTCGACCCGGCGCAGGATGTCGTACGCCTCGGTGGCGGTGAAGCGGGTGTTGATCGGCACCAGGGTGGCGCCGGCGTGGTGGACGGCGAGCGCGAGGCGTACCCAGTGATGGGTGTTGGGGGACCAGATCGCCACCCGGTCGCCGGGCTCGACGCCGGCACCGATCAGGGCGGCGGCGGTGGTCTTTACCGCGTCGGCCAGCTGTCGCCAGGTGAGCCGGACCGGGCCGTCGACCAGGGCTTCGGCGTCGGCGTACCGCTCGGCGGTCTCGGCCAGCGCGGCCGGGGTGGTCTGCGCTTCGGTGCTCACCGCGCCTCCCGCCCTGAGATCTACCTAGCAAGTGCTTGGTAGGCTAACGTAACGCAGGTGGACGACTCAACCTTCCGCCGCGAGGTAAGGCAGTGGCTCGCCGACAACCTCACCGGGGAGTACGCCGCCCTGAAGGGCCGTGGCGGACCGGGCCGGGAGCACGAGGCGTACGAGCAGCGGATCGCCTGGAACCGGCACCTCGCGAAAGCCGGCTGGACCTGCCTCGGCTGGCCCACCGAGTACGGCGGCCGCGAGGCCACGCTGCGGCAACAGGTGATCTTCCACGAGGAGTACGCCCGCTCCGGCGCCCCGACCAAGGTGAGCCACATCGGCGAGCAGCTGCTCGGACCCACCCTGATCGCGCTCGGCACCCCTGAGCAGCGGAAACGCTTCCTCCCGAAGATCGCCGCGGTCGAGGAGCTGTGGTGCCAGGGCTACTCCGAGCCGGGCGCCGGCTCGGATCTGGCCGCGGTCAGCACGACCGCCCGGCGCGACGGTGACGAGTGGGTGATCGACGGCCAGAAGACGTGGACCTCGCTGGCGCACGTGGCGGACTGGTGCTTCGTACTGGCGCGGTCCGAGCCGGGGTCACGGCGGCATCGCGGGCTGTCGTACCTGCTGGTGCCGATGAAGCAGGACGGCGTGACGATCCGCCCGATCCGGCAGCTCACCGGGACCTCGGAGTTCAACGAGGTGTTCTTCGACGGGGCGCGTACCGCGGCGGAGCTGGTGGTGGGGGAGCCGGGCGACGGCTGGCGGGTGGCGATGGCGACCCTCGGGTTCGAGCGCGGCGTCGCGACGCTCGGACAGCAGGTCGGCTTCCAGCGGGAGCTGGACGCGATCGTCGCGCTGGCGCGCCGCAACGGCACCATCACCGACCCGGTGCTGGCCGACCAGCTCACCCGCGCCTGGATCGGGCTGCGCGTGATGCGGGCGTACGCGCTGCGTACCCTCGCCGGATCATCGGGCACCGCGGGGGCGGAGGCTTCGGTGGCGAAGCTGATGTGGGCGGGGTGGCACAAGCGGCTCGGCGAGCTGGCGATGCGGGTACGCGGCGCCGCCTCCCTGGTCACCGACGACGGCGAGCTGGACCAGTGGCAGCGGCTGTTCCTGTTCAGCCGGGCCGACACCATCTACGGCGGCTCCGACGAGGTGCAGCGCAACATCATCGCGGAGCGCGTGCTCGGCCTGCCCCGATCGGCCCGCCCATGACCGCGCCGGCAGCGCAGCCGACACCGCAGCCGCCGCCGGGGCGGGAGCTGCTGGCCGGCAAGGTCGTGGTGGTCACCGCCGCCGCCGGTACGGGCATCGGCTCCGCGGCGGCGCGGCGGTGCCTGGAGGAGGGTGCCCAGGTGCTGGTGAGCGACCATCACGAGCGGCGGCTCGCGGAGACGGTCACGGCGCTGGCGGCCGAGCACGGCGACCGGGTCGCCGCGCAGCCGTGCGATGTCACCGACGATGCCCAGGTACGGGCGCTGGTCGACGCCGCTGCTGGCCGGTTCGGGCGGCTCGATGTGATGATCAACAACGCCGGGCTGGGTGGGACGCGGTCCGTACTCGAGATGACCGACGAGGAGTGGGCGTCGGTGCTGGACGTGACGCTGAACGGCACCTTCCGCTGCACCCGCGCCGCGCTGCGCCGGATGGTGCGGCAGGGCAGTGGGGTGGTGGTGAACAACGCGTCGGTGATCGGCTGGCGGGCCCAGGCCGGGCAGGCGCACTACGCCGCGGCTAAGGCCGGGGTGATGGCGTTCACCCGGTGCGTGGCGATGGACGTGGCGGAGCACGGGATCCGGGTCAACGCGGTGGCGCCCAGCCTGGCGATGCACCCGTTTCTCGCGAAGACCACCAGCGAGGAGCTGCTCGCTTCGCTCGCCGGCAAAGAGGCGTTCGGGCGGGCCGCCGAGCCCTGGGAGGTGGCGAATGTGATGGTGTTCCTGGCCAGTGACTACGCGACGTACCTCACCGGGGAGGTCATCTCAGTGAGCAGCCAGCACCCATGAGCCCACGGAAGAAAACCGATTCGGAGCGGCGTACGGAGCTGCTCGGCATCGCCGCCGAGCTGTTCGCCGACCGCGGCGTGAAGCAGACCACCGTACGGGACATCGCCGACGCCGCGAACATCCTCTCCGGCAGCCTCTACCACCACTTCGACTCCAAGGAGTCCATGGTGGACGAGATCCTGACCCGGTTTCTCGACGAGCTGTGGACCCGGTACCGTGCGATCCTCGCCGCCGGCCTGCCGCCGCGGGACGCGGTCGAGGCGGTGGTGGTGACCAGCTTCGAGTGCATCCACCAGCACCGTGCCGAGGTGGCGATCTTCCAGAACGACGCGGCGTACCTCGGGCGGTTCGAGCGGTTCGGCTACCTGCAGGAGCGCAACGTCGAGTTCCGGCAGCTGTGGCTCGGGCTGCTGGAGGCGGGGATCGCCGACGGGGTGTTCCGCAAGGACCTCAACGTGGAGCTGGTCTACCGGTTCGTACGGGACACCGTCTGGGTCGCCGCTCGGTGGTACCGGCCGGGCGGCACGCTCTCCGCCCACGACGTGGCACGGGAGTACCTGGGCATCCTGCTGGAAGGGATCGCACGCCGTGACTGACGCTCGTGCCGTGGCTGAGGCTTTTGTGGTGGAGGCGGTGCGGACGCCGGTGGGCCGGCGCGGTGGTGCGCTGTCCGCGGTGCACCCGGCGGATCTCGGGGCGCACGTCATCGCGGCGCTGCTGGGGCGCGCCGACGTCGATCCCGGCGCCGTCGACGATGTGATCTTCGGCTGCGTGGACACCCTCGGGCCGCAGGCCGGGGACATCGCGCGTACGGCGTGGCTCGCCGCCGGGTTTCCGGAACACGTACCGGGGGTGACGATCGACCGGCAGTGCGGGTCGAGCCAGCAGGCCGCGCACTTCGCCGCCCAGGCGGTGCTCAGCGGCACCGCGGAGCTGGTGGTGGCGGGCGGCGTACAGAACATGAGCCAGATCCCGATCGCGTCGGCGATGGCGGTGGGGGAGCAGTTCGGGCACCCGTCACCGTTCACCGGCTCGGAAGGCTGGATCCGGCGGTACGGCGACGAAGAGCTGTCCCAGTTCCGCTCCGCCGATCTGATCGCCGAGCGCTGGGGTCTCGGACGCGAGGAGCTGGAGCGGTGGGCGTACACCTCGCATCAGAGGGCGCTGACCGCGATCCGTGAGGGGCGCTTCGACCGTGAGCTGGCACCGCTGGGCGGGTTTGCGGTGGACGAGGGGCCGCGACCCGACACCGACCTGGCCCGGATGGCGGCGCTGAAGCCGCTGCGGGAGGGCGGGGTCACCACCGCGGCCACCGCCAGCCAGATCTCCGACGCCGCCAGCGCGGCGCTGATCGCGTCAGCGGCCGCCGTGAAACGTCACGGCCTCACCCCCAGAGCCCGAATCCATCATCTGTCGGTACGCGGCGACGACCCGATCCTGATGCTCACCGCGCCGATCGCCGCGACCCGGCACGCGCTGGCGAAGACCGGTCTGACCGTCGACGACATCGACCTGTACGAGGTGAACGAAGCCTTCGCCAGCGTGGTGCTGGCGTGGCTCAAGGAGACTGGCGCCGACCCGTCCCGGGTGAACGTCAACGGCGGCGGCATCGCGCTCGGCCACCCGATCGGCGCCACCGGCACGAAGCTGATGACCACCCTGCTCCACGAGCTGGAGCGCACCGGCGGCCGGTACGGCCTGCAGACCATGTGCGAAGGCGGCGGCCAGGCCAACGTCACCATCCTGGAACGCCTCGGCGCGACTGGCTGACGGGTCAGCGCAGCTCGCGCTTGAGGACCTTGCCGGTCGGGTTACGGGGGAGCTCGTCGAGGAAGACCACCTCGCGTGGCGACTTGTAGCGGGCGAGGTTGCGCTTGACGTACTCCTTGACGTCGTCCTCGGTGACCGACGCGCCGTCCCGGAGCACCACGTACGCGCGCAGCCGCTGGCCGAACGTCTCGTCCGGTACGCCGACCGCCGCCGCCTCGGCGATCGCGTCGTGGCGTACCAGCAGCTCCTCGATCTCGCGCGGGAAGACGTTCTCTCCGCCGGAGACGATCATCTCGTCGTCGCGGCCGTCGATGAACAGCCGGCCGGCGTGGTCGAAGTGCCCGAGGTCGCCGGAGCTCATCAGCCCGTCCACGATCTCCTTCTGGCCGCCGCCGGTGTAGCCCTCGAACTGCGCCGCGTTGCCGACGAAGATCCGCCCGACCTGACCCGCCGGCAGCTCCCCGCCCTGGTCGTCGAGGACCTTCACGGTGGCGCCGCGTACCACCCGGCCGACGCATGCCGGCTCGACCGCGAGGTCCTCCGGGGTGGCGATGGTGGCGTACGCGACCTCGGTGGAGCCGTACAGGTTGTGCACCACCGGGCCGAACGCCGCGGTGGTACGCCGGCACAGCTCCGCGCCGAGCTGGGATCCGGCGACGAAGATGATCCGCAGCGCGGACAGGTCGCGACCTTCCCGGGCCGGCTCGCCCAGGTCGACCATCCGCTGCAGCATGATCGGTACGGCGATCATCGTGGTCGCCCGGTGGCTGGCGAGGCTGTCGATGGTGGCCTGCGGGTCGAAGCGGCGGCGTACCACCAGGGTGGAGCCCAGCCCGACGGTGAGCATCGCGGTGGCGAACCCGAGGGTGTGGAACATCGGGGCGCAGAGCTCGGTGACCTCGCGGGCCCGGAACGGCACCTTGTCCAGCAGGCCGCCGGCCATCGACAGCGACCCCGGATTGGACCGCGGCGCGCCCCTCGGGGTGCCGGTGGTGCCGCTGGTCAGGATGGTGAGCTTCGCCGGCTCGTCGGGGTACGCCGGGATCGCGGTGTCGCCGCCCTCGATCAGCGCGTCGAGCGTGTCGTCGCCGGGTGAGTCGGCGGCGGGGGAGTCGGCCCAGGCGCGCCAGCGCCCGTGGGGCGGGTCGATGCCGTCCAGCATGGGGGCGTACTCGTCGTCGTGCACCAGCAGATCGGTGCCCTCGCGCCCGGCCACCTCCCGGATCTGCGGCCCGGCGAAGTCGGTGTTCAGCAGCACGATCCGGGCGCCGGACTTGGCCGCCGCGAACGTGGCGTCGAGGAATCCGCGGTGGTTGCGGGCCAGGATCGCCACTCCGTCGCCGGCGCGTAGGCCGCGCGCCTGCCAGGCGTTGGCCAGCGCGTTGGAGCGCTGGTCGAGCTCGCGGAAGGTCAGCTCGCCGCGCTCGTCGATCAGCCCGACCCGGTCCGGACTGCGGATCGCGGCCACCGAGACGGCGGCACCCAGCGCTCCGTACCGGTCGAAGGCGAGCAGCATCCGGGCCAGTCGGCTGGGCAGCTCCAGCCCGACCAGGCCGCTGCGTACGCACAGCGAGATGAAGTAGGCGTCGTCGCCGAACCGGCCGGCGAGACGGGCGGCGTCACCCAAGATCCCCTTGAGATCGAAGCCGGCCACACGGCTACGCTACCCGGCGGCCTCGAGCTTGCCGGCGATCGCCGTGGCCAGCTCTCCGATGCTGTCCACCGCCGGCGGGTCGCCCGTGCCTGCCGCGGAGATCTTCGTGATCACGATCAGGTTGTCGAGGCGGAAGCACACGTAGTTGTCGGTCCCGTCCTCGACGGACTCGGCTTCGTCGCCGATGCCGGTCACGGGCCGGTGTGCCCTGCTACCGGTGCCGCAGGTCCAGTCGTTCTGGAAGGCTTCCTTCGCGTTGCTGGGTCCACCCCAGCCGTCGCGCGGCAGGTAACGCTGGAAGGTCACTTCGAGGTCGAAGCTACGGCCGTCGTCGTCCGGGTCCGACCTCCCGATGCAGGTCGACTCCTCGTAGAACGAGGAGTCGCTGTCGACCTCGTCCCACGGATCGACGCCGTCCAGCAGGGCGTCCACCGCCTCCTGTGGTACGTAGTCGCACGCCGGCCCCAGCTCGTCGGCGTACCGGCCGGGGTCGGCGAGCAGGTTGGACTGCCAGAGCCCGCACCCGCCACACAGCACGATCAGACTGCCGAGCACCGCGAGCGCGATCACCTTCCAGCGCCCCGACCCGGTACGCCGCTGCGGCGTCCCGATCGGCCCCGGCATCCCCGGTACCCCCGGGGTCCCCGGCGCGGGCGGCGCGGGCGGCGCGGGCG
>JBOGDF010000218.1:0-9724 GCA_050701635.1 Micromonosporaceae bacterium
CCACCAGGGCGTACGCCGCCTCGCGGGCCGCCGCCAGGTCGGCGCCGACCGCGGTGCCGGACAGCACCCGGCCGCCCGCGGTGACCAGCGTGCCGTCCTCGGTCAGGCCGGTGCCGGCGTGCAGGATGCCCGGGACCGGCTTGCCGTCGGGGCCGATCGCACCGGTGATCACGTCGCCCTTGCGGGGCGTACCGGGATAGCCGGCCGACGCCATCACCACGGTCACCGCCGCGCCGGCGTGCCACTCCAGCGGCGGCTGCGAGGCCAGGTCGCCGGTGGCGGCGGCGTACAGCAGGGAAGCCAGGGGGGTACGCAGCAGCGCGAGCAGCGACTGCACCTCGGGGTCGCCGAAGCGGCAGTTGAACTCGATCACCTTCGGCCCGTCGGCGGTCAGCGCGAGCCCGACGAACAGCACTCCGGTGAAGGTGGCGCTGCGCTGCTCCAGCTCGGCCAGGGTGGGGCGCACCACCTGCGCCATCACGTCGTCGACCAGCCCGGGCGGGGCCCACGGCAGCGGGGTGTACGAGCCCATCCCGCCGGTGTTCGGGCCAGTGTCGCCGTCGCCGATCCGCTTGAAGTCCTGCGCCGGCAGCAACGGCAGCGCGGTCGTACCGTCCGTGATCACGAACACCGACACCTCGGGGCCGGCGAGGTACTCCTCGATCACGCTGGCGGGCGCCTTGTCGGCGTGGGCGAGCGCGGCGTCCCGGTCGTCGGTCACCACCACGCCCTTGCCGGCGGCGAGGCCGTCGTGCTTGACCACGTACGGCGTGCCGAATTCGTCCAACGCCCGCTCCGCCTCGTCCCAGTTGCGGCAGGCCACCGCGCGGGCGGTGGGCACCTTCGCCGCCGACATCACGTCCTTGGCGAACGCCTTCGAGCCCTCGATCCACGCCGCCGCCTTGGACGGGCCGAAACAGGCGATCCCGGCGTCGCGTACCGCGTCGGCCACCCCGGCCACCAGCGGTGCCTCCGGCCCGACGACGACCAGCTCCGCGTCCACCTCGCGAGCCAGCGCCGCCACCGCCGCCGGATCCTCCGCGTCCACCGCCCGCAGCGTCGCCACCGCACCGATCCCCGGATTCCCGGGCGCCGCGATCAACTCCGTCACCGCCGGATCGGCCGCCAACGCGACCGCCAACGCGTGCTCCCGCCCACCAGAACCAATCACCAGTACCCGCACCCCCAGCACCCTACGTTGCCGCCCCGCGCGAGTCGCCCACTTGGGGCGCTGCCGTGCGGTCGACACGCCGTCGCGACCGGCGTGTCGCCCACATCCCAACGCCCCAAGTGCATCGGGCCCCGCCCGGGTGGGGGTGGGGTGGGTGGGGGTGGGGGTCACTCGGGGGAGGGAGGGGGCTCACTCGTGGTGGTGATCCGGGTGGGGGTGCTGGCGTGAAGGGTGGGGTTGATGACGCCGGCCCCGAGGAGTCCCGCCATGTCCACTGTTGCCGAAACGCCCGTTCGGGCCGTGAGGGCCGACCGGCACCGGCCCGAGTACGCCGCGGCCGGGTTCTCGGTGCTCGTCGTACTCGCCGGAATCTGGTGGTGGCTGGCGCCTGGGAGCTATCCGCTGACCGAGCCGGACACGATGTCGCTGGTCTCCGGGCCGTGGAGCGCGCTGCGGTCCGTACTGCTGGTCGCGCTGGGCGCGGTCGGCGTCGGCACCGCACTCGCGATGCGCCAGGCCGGAGCCGGCACCGGCACCGGGCCGGCCACGCACCGGGCCGCGCGCACCGTACTGCTCGGGTTGGGGGCGGTGCAGGTCGGCGTACTGCTCGGGGTGGTGGCGGACCTGCGGGCGCTGATGCTGATGGGGTACCTGCTGGCGCTGGCCGGGCCGGGGTTGCTGCTCGGCGTACTCGCGGTCGGTGCCTGGCGCTCCCCGCTCGCCCGGGTACGTGCTCGCCGCGGTGCTCGCCGTCGGGGCCGCCGTCGGCGTCGCCACCGGCGTAGCGAAGCTGAGCGTGCTGGCCGACCTGGGTCGCGCGATCGCCAGCGTGCCGGTGGCGCGCGGTCTCGGCATCCTGCTGGTCGGCGGTGCACTGGCGGGCGGCTGCCTCTGGGTATGGACCCTGATCCGGTACGCCCGGCGTACCCGAGAAAAGTGCGTGGACTGCGGTCGGCCCGGCGCCGCTTGGACGGCGCCCGGCAGCGTGACCCGCTGGGGCCGCTGGGTCACCATCGCCGCCGCCTGCGGACCCCTGCCGTACGCGCTGATCCGGTTGACGTGGCTGACGCCGTGGCCGTACGGGTTCTCGCACGCCGAGTTGGTGGCGCACCCGGAGATGCGGCTGTTCGGAGTCAGCCTCGGGCTGGCGGCGCTGGCCGGCAGCGTACTGACGATCGGGTTGATCCGGCCCTGGGGCGAGGTGTTCCCGCGGTGGATCCCGTGGCTGCGGGGCCGTACGGTGCCGGTGCTGCTGCCGACCGCGATCGCGCTCGTGGTCGGCACCGCGGTGACCGTCGCCGGCAAGTCGTTCCTGCAGATGGTGCTCGCCGAACCGGAGCACTGGGGTCTGCTGTTCGTCTTCCCGTTCCCGATCTGGGGTCCGCTGCTGATCGCGGCGGCGGCCGCGTACTACCTGCGCCGTCGCGGCCGCTGCCAGGTGTGCGGGCAGAGCTGAGCGGCGGCGCCGGGAGTTCCGGGGGTTTTCACCTGGTGTTGGTTGTTGTGTCGACACGGGCTCGCCGGCGCCGGATTTGCTCGCGCTGTCAGGACAGGCCCGGATAAGGTGCCGCCTGAAGTGAGCCGGCGTGGGCCGTACGCCGAGACCGCCAACGGGGGCCGGTCTCGGCGCCCCGCCGGTTCTCGCCTCACCGGTCCGCGTAGCCCCGCACGCCCCGGTCGGCCCTCACCCGGCCAGGGCCCCACCCCTCGGAGACACCGTGACATTTCGACTTCGTACCGCCGCCGGAATCGCTCTGGTGGGCGCCGCCGCGACTATCGCGCTCGCCGTACCGGCGCAGGCCAGCACCGTTGCCACGACGGCGCCGGTGGCCGCCGACCGGCCGCTGGTGATCGGACACCGCGGCGCCAGCGGCTACCGGCCGGAGCACACCCTCGGCGCCTACCGGCTGGCGATCAAGCAGGGCGCCGACTACATCGAGCCCGACCTGGTGTCCACGAAGGACGGTGCCCTGGTAGCGCGGCACGAGAACGAGATCTCCGGCACCACCGACGTCGCCGACCACCCGGAGTTCGCCGCCCGCAGGACCACCAGAACCATCGACGGTACGACGGTCACCGGCTGGTTCACCGAGGACTTCACGCTCGCCGAGCTCAAGACGCTGCGGGCCAAGGAGCGGCTGCCCCAGCTGCGTCCGGACAACACCCGCTACGACGGCACGTACGAGATCCCGACGCTGCAGGAGGTCATCGACCTGGCGCGCAAGGAGAGCCGGCGTACCGGGCGCACCATCGGGATCTACCCGGAGACGAAGCACCCGACGTACTTCCAGTCGATCGGGCTGCCGCTGGAGCCGGCGCTGGTCGCCACACTGCGCACCAACGATCTTGACGATGCCGATGACGCGGTGATCATCCAGTCTTTCGAGACCGCGAACCTACGGGCGCTGGACACCGTGGTCGACGTACCGCTGGCGCAGCTGCTGAACGCCGGCGGCAAGCCGTACGACTTCGAGGTCGCCGGCGACCCCCGTACGTACGCCGACCTGGCCAAGCCCGAAGGGCTCGCCTGGATCGCCTCGTACGCCGACGGGGTGGGCGTGAACAAGAACCTGATCGTGCCGCGGGACTCCTCCGGCAGGCTGCTCGCCCCGACCACGCTGGTCGGCGACGCGCACGCCGCCGGGCTGGTCGTCCACGCGTGGACGTTCCGGAACGAAAACACGTTCCTGCCGGCGGACTTCCGTACCGGCAGCGACCCGGCCGCCTGGGGCGACTACGCCGCCGAGTACGAACTGTTCTACTCGCTCGGCATCGACGGCCTGTTCAGCGACTTCCCGGACGCCGCGGTCGCCTCCCGCGACGCCGCCAGCACCGCCGGCACCGCCGCGGCGGCCTGAAACGAGCCGCCGGGTGCGGGCCCGCGCTTCCGGCGGCGCAACCGGCGGCCCCGCCGCCCCGCGGCTCAGCCGTTGGGGCGGTACGGGGTGCCGGGGCCGTACCACATGTGGCAGATCGTGTTGCGCTCGGTGTATCCCCGACCGGCGAAGAAGTCGAACTCCGTTGACGGCTTCGGCGCGAACGCCCAGCTGTCACGGGCGTCGCTGCGCATCGCCACCAGCGGGCGGGTGCCGTTCGGGGCGGTGCCGTCGGGGGTGAAGCAGGCGAATGCCGCACCGTCGTACTTCCACCTGTCGTTCGGCGGGTTGGTGTTGTTCTTGAAGTAGAACCCGACGTCGCGCTCCTCGTCGCCGCAGTTGTTGTAGCAGCGGAACCGGTGCACCTGCACCAGCTCGCCCGGTACGTCGTCGGGGCTGAGGTAGACGCCGCCGTACTCGCTCTGCGGCTGCCACGCGCGTCCACCGATAGCGGGGGGCTGCTGGCCGCGCGGCGCCAGGTAGCGCACCTCGCGGTCGTCCAGCTTCCACCGGTCGAGCACGTACGGGGTGCTGTCCTGGTACGCGTACCCGATCTGCGTGCCCTGCTGTACGGCGGTGCCGGCCGGGGTGGTCTGGGAGTGCACCACGTTGGGTTCCCAGTGCACCTCGTTCGGGTTCGGCGCCTGGCCGAGGCCGTACCCGGCGAGGGTGTCCCAGGCCTGCTGCGGGTTCATCCGGTCCAGCGACGGCACCTTGATCCAGCCCGGCACCGGGAAGCTGATCGTCACCGGGCTGCCGTTGGTCATCACGGTGCCCTGGGCGGGTTGCTGCCCGTACACCCGGTTGACCTCCGCCGGGCTGCCGGCGACGCCGTCGGCGCTCTTGGTGCAGGTGAAGCCGGCCTTGTCGAGGATGTCGCAGGCCTCCTCGACGGTCTTGTTCACCACGTCGGGGACCACCGCCGGGCCGGCGTAGTAGACCAGCACCTCGCTGCCCACCGCGAGCTGCCGGCCCGCCGCCGGGTCGGTCTCCAGCACCTCGCCGGTACGCGCGTCCGGGTCCTGCCGGGAGATCAGCTTGCACACCAGCCGGGCGCGTTCGATGACCGTGCAGGCCTTCGTACGGTCCATCCCGACCACGTCCGGCACCGCGACCTTGTCGACGGTGGCGTCCGGCTTCGGGGTGGGCGTGGCGGGCGGCTCGGGCGCCTCGGGCGCCTCGGGCTGCTTCGCCGGGGCCTTCGGCGGGGTCGGCGCCTTCGGCTTCGGCGCCTCGGTGACGGTCTTGCCGCTGCGGTCCACCTCGGTCTTGCGGCCGTCGCGGTCGAACACGAGCATGGTCGGCGCGTACGGGTCGTTCACCCAGACCCGCCCGTCGCGTACGAACACGTCGATCTGGCCGGTGCCGCCGGCGATGTCGACGGTGTCCCGCTGGCGCAGCGTGCCCAGCTCCAGCTGCACCAGCTGGCGCTGCGTCTGGTCGACCACGTACGCCAGATTCCCGAGCACGGCCGGCGGCGCGAAGACGTTCCCGCCACGGCCGGTGAGCTGCTTGTGGACCACCTTCCTGGAGCGCAGATCCAGCGCGGTGACCTGCGCTTCCGCCGGCACCACGGTGACCAGCACCGGCGTCGCCGCCGGAGAGGTCGGCACCAGCACCGGTCCGTTCACCTGCGGCAGGTGATAGCTGCGTACCAACCCTTTGTCTGTGTACGTGGTGGCCGCGCCGGCCTCCGGGCGGTACACCACCGGACGGTCGGCGACCAGGGTGAGCCGTACCGAGGATTCCCCGGCGTCTGCCACGGAGTGCGTCGCGCGTACCGTGCCGCCCGCGATCCGGTAAAGCTCTCCGGCGGTACGCGACAGCGCCCAGGCCACGCCCTTCGCGTCGACCACGGCCTCGTCCACCGGGCCCGGCGTACTCACCTTGTGACGCTTGTCGGGGCGGGCGTCGAGGGCGGTCAGCTCCCCGCTGTCCCGGTCGACCAGGTAAGCCTGCCCGCCGCCGGCCACCACCTCGGGCGGCTCGCTGCCGGCGGCGCGCTTGTCGCCGACCTGCTCCGGCTTCATGGTGTCGGTGGGCACCCGCCACACCTCGCCGGTCTCGGTGTTGACCACCCACACCGAGTCGGGCCCGACCTGGACCACCTGCAGCCGTTCGGTGCCGTCGGCGAGTTTGCGGGCGGTTTCGGCGTCCTCCGTACCGCTCTCGGCGTTCACGTGGACCACGCCGTGGCCCCGCTGCAGGTACGCCCCGGCGCCGTCCAGCAGCGCCTCGGAGGAGCGGTAGCCGATCCCGAAGCTGGCGAGCAGCACCGCGGTGAGCACCCCGACACCGAGCGCGGTGCGCGTCAGGTTGTCACGCGAGAACCACGACATGCCCCCGCCTCCGACAGACACGTGAATACGCAATTGCCCCCGAGAGTAGAAGAACTCTGGTAAGTCCGGCACCCTCCAGACTTGGGAAGGTCTCCCCAAACGGGTGGCGTGGGCGTGGCAGGCTCTGTCAGTGCAGGGTGACGACGGGTGAGGGCGGATGTCTGACGGCGTAGTGGTCGAGGTCGGTGACCAGACGTATCCAGTGAGCCTGGACGCCCCGTTCACGTTCGGGCGCGCTGAGGAATGCACGGTCTGCCTCGACCCGGCCGACGCCACGATCTCGCGCCGCGCCGGGTCGCTGGAACACTCCCAGGGCGCCTGGTGGCTGACCAACCGTTCCTCGGTACGCCCGCTGTCGGTGATCGACGAGCTGGGCTTCCGCAGCGTGCTGGCGCCGGGACGGCGTACCGCCGTGGAATCACCCGTACGGGTGATCGTGGACGCCGGGAAGGGCAGCCACACGCTGCGCATCGTGGTGCCGCCTGGTGGGACCGGCACGGCCTTGGACGAGCCGCCGCCCGGGCAGCCGACCGTGATCGGCGAGCAGGTGCTGATCAGCGCCGCCGACCGGCTCGCCATGGTGGCGCTGTTCGCCGGCTACCTGGACGACGGCCCGCGCTACGACCCGCACCCCAAGTCGTACGCCGCCGCGGCGGCCCGGCTGGGCTGGCCGCGTACCACCCTGGTGAAGCGGATCGAGTATCTGCGTACCAGACTGAGCAACGCCGGCGTACCGAACATGACCGGCTGGAACGCCCTGGCCAACCTCGCCGAGTACGCCATCTCCCGCGGCCTGATCACCAAGGACGACCTGTCCCTGATCCACCGCTGAGCCCTCGCCGCCCGCAGCGCCGCGAGCCGGCACGACGAAGGAGTCGCATGACGTACACGACGCTGGATTATCGGGTTGCGGACGGGATCCTGACGCTGACGCTGAACCGTCCCGACAAGCTCAACGCTTTCACCGTCGAGATGGCCGGCGAGCTGATCGCCGCGTTCACCCGGGCCAGCGAGGACGACGCGGTGGGCGCCATCGTGGTGACCGGTGCGGGGCGGGCGTTCTGCGCCGGCATGGACCTCGCCGTCGAGGGCAACGTGTTCGGGCTGGACGAGACTCAGCGCCCCACCGTGGACGACATGCGTGACCGGCTGGACGATCCGGCGATCGCGGCGGGCGTACGGGACACCGGCGGCAAGGTGACGCTGGCGATCCACGAATGCAAGAAGCCGGTGATCGCGGCGATCAACGGGCCGGCGGTCGGCATCGGCGCCACCATGACGCTCGCGATGGATGTCAGGCTGGCGGCCGACACCGCGCGGATCGGGTTCGTGTTCGGCAAGATCGGCATCGTGCCGGAGGCGTGCTCGACCTGGTTCCTGCCGCGCATCGTGGGGATGTCGCAGGCGCTGGAGTGGGCGTACACCGCGGAGATCATCAGCGCCGACGAGGCGGCGAGCGCAGGGCTGGTCAAGGCCGTACACCCGGCTGAGAAACTGCTGGCGGAGGCACATGCGTTGGCCCGGAGGTTCACCGAGCACCGCTCCCCGGTGGCGACCGCGTTGACCCGGCAGATGATGTATCGCAACAGCGCCCAGCCGCACCCGGTCGAGGCGCACCGGATCGACTCGCTCGCGGTGTTCTACCTCAGCCAGCGCGACGGCAGGGAGGGTGTGGCGGCGTTCCGCGAGAAGCGCCCACCCGAGTTCGACACCAAGGCGTCGAAGGACATGCCGCCGTTCTACCCCTGGTGGTAGCGGCGGGTCACAGCGCGCGGATGCCGATGTGGATGTGGTCGTAGTGGCCGGGTACGCGCCACAGCAGCTGTACGGAGAACTGCTTGCCGTCGATGGTGACGGTGTGGCGCTCGTACGAGCCGGGGGACCAGTCGGAGATGCCGTACTTGCGGGCCAGGGCGTACGCGTCGTCGTCGCTGACCGCGTTGTTGCCTCCGGAGCCGAAGTCGACCGCGTACGTGTCGCGGTTGCCGACCCAGTGGTCGGAGATGTTGCCGTCGGCGGTGTACTTCACGTCCCGCAGCTCCGAGGTGACCGCCAGCCCGCGCCCCGTCATGAAGTCCTTGGTGTGGCGGGCGACCGACGTGGTGCCCTCCCGGGCGCGGCCCAACTCGATCCGGTCCAGCCACGCGGTTGTCGAGTCGCGCCGGTGGTCGGACCCGGGTCGCGCGCCGCCGCCCGGCGTGGTCGGCAGGTGCAACGTCAGGTTCCGCGAGCGACCATCCACTCTGTACAGCTGCCGGAGCAGCTCCGCGACGTGCTTGCGGGTACGCGGATGATCCTTCCCGATCGCCCGCAGCACCGCCGCCAACCCGGCCGTACGCGCCGCGTCCAGCCGCTCGTGCCGCTCCCCGCGCGGTACGTCGGCCGCCAGCAGCCGGGCGCGGCATTCGACGGCGTACCCGATGTCGCGGGTGAGCAGGTACGGGATCCGGCGCAGCCCGTCCCAGTCGTCCAGGGCGCGTTCCAGCCGTGCCGCAGCAGCTTCTCGGCGCGCTGGTCGCCGACGTTGAGGTGCTTCATCCCGAGCTCGTCACGGGCGGCCCGGCAGCGCCGGAACACCAGCTCCACGGTCTCCAGGTAGCCGCCGAGGTGGCCGGCGAGCCGCTTCAAGTGGGCCGGGTTGCCGCCGATCGCGACGTTGCGGCCGCCAGGGAACTGCCACGGCCGGATGTCGGAGCCGCGCCCGAAGTGCCGGTGCCCCAGGCCGCCGTGGTTGCGGGCGTACCGGCGGGCGCCGCGGTAGAGGGACGACAGCGAGGTCCAGTAGCGCGGGTCGGTGGCCCAGTTTCCGGCCAGCGCCGCCCAGGTAGCGACGTGCGCGCCGCCCCAGTTGGGGGCGTACTCGGGATGCGTCCGCAGCTTCACGTCGTCGCCGCGCGCCACCTTCTTCAGCAGCTGGATGTGCGCCATCACGCCGGCTTCCACGCTCGGGTAGCTGAATCCGGAGTCCGCGTTGTCGTAGTGGCCGATGCCGGCGAAGTTGTTGATCCGGGTGTCCGAGTTGGTGAAGAAGCCGGTCTCGTGCACCGCCTGGATGAACGCCAGGTCGCCGCGTACCCCTTCCTGCTCGCCGACCGCGGTGTAGTGCGCGGCGATGGTACGCAGCTTCGCGCCGCCCAACGCGCCGTCCGGCGCGACGGATCCGTACCAGCCGACGAGCTGTTCCGCGCTGATCACGCTGTCGCCCATGATCTTCGGACCGGTCACTAGGGCACCATCCTTTTTGCAGGGCCTGAGAGGGTTCCTGTTGTAGGGACTCGGCGGGAGCCGGGGTGATGGCCTGGTTCGGTTGCCGGAGAACGGCCACCATGACACTGCCG
>JBOGDF010000219.1:0-9686 GCA_050701635.1 Micromonosporaceae bacterium
CGCCGGCCCGCAGCGCCGCCGCCAGGCCGTCCGGGTCCGGGCCGTCCTGGTCGACCGGCACCGGCGCCGTACGCAGCCCGAGCGCGGCGACCAGGTCGAGCAGGTTTCCCCAGCCGGGGTCCTCCACCGCGACCAGGTCGCCGCTGGCCAGCCATGCGCCGAGGACGCGTTCGATGCCGTCCAGCGCGCCGTTGGTGAGCGTCACCGCATCCGCCGGTACGCCGTCGGCCGCCAGCCGCGCCGCCGCCAGCGATGCCAGCTCGGGCACTACGCCGCCGCGCTCGTACCCGGACGGGGGTGGCGTCAACCGTGCCAGGCGGGGACCGTACGCGGGGAGCAGCCGGGGATCGGGGCTGCCGGTGGCGAGGTCGACGGCGCCGGGTGGCACCGCGAGGCGCTGCGTGCCGCGGGTCCCCAGCGGCGGTCGCGGGCGTACGGTGGTGCCGCCCCGCCCGGCGGTGGCGACCACGCCCCGCTGCCGCAGCAACTTGTACGCGCTGGCCACGGTGCCGGGGCTGACGCCCAGGGTGGCGGCGAGGGCGCGTACCGAGGGAAGGGGTTCTCCGGGTGAGACCGTGCCGGAAGCCACACCGGTCTCCACGCTGCGGGCTATCTCGATCGCGCTTCCGCCGGTAATCTCATATCGTCGTGACACAAATACAAGATTGTACTAGCACAAACGCGCTCCAACAAAGGCCGCCGAACAAAGGCCCGCCCCAACAGAGGCCGCCCGAACAAAGACCGCCAGAACGAAGGACACCGCCGCCATGCCCACCGCACGGACCACGCCGAACCGCGTCGCCGAACGGGTACGCCACGACCGCGACGACGTGTACGGCATCCTCGACGAAGCCCTGGTCAGCCACCTCAGCTACACCGTCGACGGCGAGCCCCGGGTGCTGCCGACGCTGCACGTACGCGACGGTGACACCCTCTACCTGCACGGCTCCACGGGCAGCCGCCCGATGCTCGGAGCGCGCGCCAGCAACGGCCTCGCGGTGTGTGTCGCGGTGACGCTGATCGACGGGCTGGTGCTGGCGCGCTCGCAGTTCCACCACTCTGCCAACTACCGCTCGGCGGTGATCTACGGGCGGGCGCATCTGGTCACCGACGACACCGAGAAGCGCCGGGTGCTGACCGCGCTGGTGGAGCACCTGGTGCCGGGGCGGTCGTACGACAGCCGTCCGCCGAACGCCAGGGAGCTGGCGCAGACCGCGGTGCTGGCGGTGCCGCTGGACGAGTCGACCGCGAAGGTACGCACCGGCGAGCCGATCGACGAGCCCGAGGACCACACGCTGCGGCACTGGTCCGGCGTACTGCCGCTGCGGGTGGCGGCCGGGGCTCCGGAGCCGGGCAGCGAGGGCGTACCGGTGCCGCTGCCGCCGTACCTGCACGGCTACTGCCGGGAGGCGCGTTAGCGGAGTGTGAGCGCGGCGAGAGCGGGGCAGGGTTTACTGTCGCGGTCGATGTCCACGCGTTTCGGGGGATTCACACGTGAAGAAGCTGGTCGCGGCGGTGGTCGCGCTCGCCGTCGGAGTGATCGGATTCCAGGTCACCAGGTCGCAGGCCGAGACCACGGCCGATCCGCGGGTGGTGGCCGAGCAGAAGGTCACCGACCCGGTGCCGCTGCTCGAGCTGCGTACCAGCGGAAATGCCGGTTGGTTCTGGACCCTGTCGCACCGGGAAGCCGCACTGGCGCGCTCGCAGCACGGCATGACACAGCAGTCCACCCGGCTCGGCTACCTGCGCCGGCAGGCGTTCGCCGGCTCGCAGCCGGTCTACCGGCTGCGGCACACCGGCCGCAACACGTACCTGCTGACCGCGTCGGCGTCGGAGCTGGCGTCGCTGGTGGAGTCTGGCCGGTTCACCGCCGAAGGCACGGTCGGGCACTCGTTCAAGTCAGCGGCGTCCGGCACGACGCCGCTGTGGCGGATGTACAAGAACGGCATCTGGCGGGTGGTGCCGAACGCCCGCAAGGCGGCGTACGCCGAAGCCGGCTACACCAACGCCGTCTCGCTCGGGTACGTCTACTCCACGTACCACCGGGCCGGCGCGATCTACTTCGGCACCTGGGACCAGAACGGCAACCAGGCGATGCTCTCCAACGCCGAGCGGGTGTACGGCCGGCGCGACCCGTGGGCGGGGGTACGTGACTTCGCCGGCGCCGGGGTGCCGCGCAACGCCTGGCACTGGGGCGACGAGAGCTTCTCCGACCTGCAGCCCTCGATCGGCTACTACGACGACTCGCTGCCGACCACGCTGCAGAAACACGTCGCGCAGGCGTCCGGCGCCGGCCTGGACCACTTCGCGTTCTACTGGTACTGGAACCCGGCCAACGCCGGCGCCGAACAGTACGTCGACGGGCTGCGGGCGTACCTGCAGGCGGCGAACCGTACCGACGTCGACTTCACGATCATGCCGTGCATCCATCCCTGGTCGGACGGCCCGGTGTCGCTGCGGATGCCGCGGGAACAGATCGAGACCGCCGCCACCCTGATCGTCACCAAGTACCTCAGCCAGCCCAACTTCCTGCGCGCCAATGACGGCCGCAAGGTGCTCCAGGTGTGCGACACCCGGGGCATCGGCAACGGCTCCCCCAACAGCAACGACGTGAGCGCCGTACGGGCGTTCAACGACGCGATCAAGGCGAAGGCGAAGGCGCTGCTCAACGAGGAGGTGCTGATCACCGCCAACGCCGACATCGGGATCGACCTGTCGGCGGCCGGCTTCTCCGGGCGGCAGTGCCAGGGCCAGTGGGACTCGACGCGCTCGTACAAGCACTACGTGGACAACCAGCGCTCGTACTTCGCCAACAAGACCGGCACCCTGATCCGCTGCGTCACCTCCGGCTTCGACGAGCGGCCCCGGATCGGCATCGCGATCCCCGACCCGTCCCCGCCGACCGAGGAAAACCTGAAAGCCCGATTCCGCTGGTACGGAGACCAGTCGCTGCCGGAATTCACCCGCCTGCTCGGGCTGGTGCGCGCCGACATCGCCGGCTCGACGCGTACCCAACTCGTCGACAACATGGTCCTGGTGTACGCCTGGAACGAGTGGCACGAGGGCGGTTACGTGGAGCCGAACAAGCGGGACGGGTGCGCGTACCTCAACGCGATCCGGAGCAAGCTGTCACTGCGTACCGGCGCCGGCTGTGTCGCCAACCCGGTCGTGTGAGCCCGTCACCACGTACGCCTCCGGGTCAAAGGCGGCGATGGTGCGGCGCATCCGGCCGGTGGACCACGGCCAGCTGAAGCTGTTGCGCCCGTTCACGTCCAGGTAGTAGCTGGAGCAGCCGCCGGCGTTGTAGACCGTCGACGGCAGCGCCTGCTGCACCTGGTCGTTGAACGCCGACTGCACCTCCGGGCGTACGTCCACACTGGACCATCCGTGCTTCCGGAGCTGCCCGACGGCGGAGATCGTGTAGCGGAGCTGGGCCTCCAGGATCATGAACGCCGAGGAGTGGCCGGTGCCGAGGTTGGGGCCGAGCAGCAGGAACAGATTCGGGAAGCCGGAGACCGTGGTCCCCAGGTAGCCCTGCGGGCTGCCCTGCCAGTGGTCGTCGAGGCTGCGGCCGTCGGCGTCGAACACCCGGGAGGCGACCGGCATGTCGAGGATGTGGAAGCCGGTGCCGAAGATGATCGCGTCCACCTCGGCCCGGCTGCCGTCCGCGCCGTGGACGGTGCTGCCGTCGACCCGTACGGCGGCGGTGGCGCGTACCGACACGTTGGGTCTGGTGAGCGCCGGGTAGTACGTGTTCGACAGCAGCAGCCGCTTGCAGCCGAGGGTGTAGTCGGGGGTGAGCGCTCGGCGTAGCTCGGGATCCCGGACGGCGAGCCGCAGGTGGGCGGTGCCGATCCGCTGGATCACGCGCAGCAGCCACGGGTGCCGGAAGCCGACGCCGAGCGTCTCCATCCCGGCGTACTCCGCGGAGCGCAGCGCCCGCTGGGCGGCCGGGAACCGCCGCATCAGCCACCGCTCGGCGCGCGGCACGTAGTGGTCCGGCTTCGGCAGCACCCACTGCGCCGTACGTTGGAACAGGTGCAGCTCGCGTACCGCCGGCTGGATCTTCGGTACGAACTGCACCGCCGACGCGCCGGTGCCGAGCACGGCGACCCGCTTGCCGGCGAGGTGGTAGTCGTGGTTCCACCGCGAGGAGTGGAAGGTCTCGCCGGGGAAGCTGTCCAGCCCCGGGAGGTCGGGGATCCGCGGCTCGTTCCACGGGCCGGTGCCGGCGATCAGGATCCGCGCCGAGTACGCCCCGTCGCTGGTCTCCAGCCGCCAGCGCTGCGCGGCACCGTCCCACTGCGCCCGGATCACCTCGGTCCGGCAGCGCACATGCGGGGTGATGCCGTGGCGCTCGGCGACCTCGACCAGGTAGCGGCGGATCTCGGGCTGGGTGGCGAACGCCCGTGTCCACTCCGGATTCGGCGCGAACGAGTACGAGTAGAGCGCCGACGGTACGTCGCACGCGCACCCCGGATACGTGTTCGCGCGCCACGTACCGCCCAGGGAATCGGCCTTCTCCAGCAGCGCGAAGTCGGTGACACCGGTCTGTCGCAGCCGGATCGCCGCGCCGATCCCGGACGCGCCTCCTCCGACCACCAGGACCTCGAAGTCCCGCTGCTGCGTCATCTGACCCTCCCTGCCTCGCGGACTGGCTCGCGCATTTCAGAAACTAACAGTATTTGAGTTCTGGCAGTAGGCGTGAGTGATGAGTCAGATGCCGGCGGTATCCTGATACCGATTTCGGCCAACCGTCGCCGCGACCGCGGCCGGTGTCCGGGACGGGAGGGTGGGAGATGCCGCGGCTGACCCGGGCGGAGAGCCAGGCGCGTACCAGGCAGCAGCTGGTAGCGACCGCGCGCGAGCTGTTCCTGCGCGACGGGTACGCCGTGACCTCGCTGGAGAAGGTCGCGGACGAGGCCGGCTACTCCAAGGGCGCGGTGTACTCCAACTTCCGCAACAAGGACGAGCTGTGCCTGGCCGTACTCGACGAGATCCACACCGAGCAGGCCTCGCGGATGGCGGCCGCCGTGGCCGGGGCGGAATCGCTGGAGGCGCGACTGGCGGCGTTCCAGCGCTGGGCGGAGCAGAACATCGGCAACGAGGCGTGGACCGCCCTCGAGGTGGAGTTCGCGCTCAGCGCCCGCCGCGACCCGCGGGTACGCGAGGCGCTCGCCGTACGCGACAAGGCGGTACGGGACGGGCTGGCCGCCCTGATCACCGCCCAGGCCGAGCAGTTCGGGCTCACGCTGCCGATCTCCGCCGACGACGCCGCGACCGCGTTGCTGAGTCTCGGGATCGGGCTCGGCGTGCAACGCGCGATCGACCGTACGATCCCGGTCGGCGTACTCACCGACACCATCCGGCTGATGGCCGGCGTACCGCCCGCGGCCGGTTAGCTGACCGGGATCAGCAGGTCTTCCCGGCCCAGCTCCAGCAGCAGCTCGTTCACCACGTGTACGTCGTCCACCAGGCCGCGCGGGCGGCGGTCGTCGGCGCCGTCGCGGTGGAGGACGAAGTAGTGCACGGCGGCGCGTACCCGGGCCCGGTCGGCGGCGCTGGCCTGTGCGGTGTCGACCACCAGCCGGCGCAGCGTCTGCGCGATCCGCTCCGCCAGCGCCAGGTCCACGGTGGCCTGCCGGCGACGGGCCAGCTGGCCGCGCGGCGCCGGGAACACGGGGCGGGCGGCGTACAGGCTGCTCAGGTGGCGGTCGATCTGCACCAGCAACACATCGGGGTCGATGGGGCCGGCGGGCCGCCGCGTTGCCGTCACGCTCGTATCCTCCCAGGTCACGCGACACGAACACGGGCTGTGATCAACTCACAGGCGTTGGGTGACCGTACTGGACATTCCGTCCCGACAGCAAGAGGCACCCGTACGGAATCCTCCTAGCGGATCGGGCGGGCTGGGAACCGGGTGCTCGCCGCCGCGGCGGCGGAACGTCGTACCCCCGAGGCAAGATGAATGGCGTGACCAGCAGTGACGGGCGCTCCGAGGCGCTGGCCGGGTTCGGCGAGGCCACCCGGCAGTGGTTCAGCTCGGCCTTCCACGCGCCGACCGACGCGCAGGCGGCGGCGTGGGCGGCGATCCGGGCCGGCCGGCACGCGCTGACGGTCGCCCCGACGGGGTCCGGGAAGACGCTCGCCGCGTTCCTCTGGTCGCTGGACCGGCTAGCCCGCGAGCCGGCGCCGACCGACCCGGCCAAGCGCTGCCGGGTGCTGTATGTGAGCCCGCTCAAGGCGCTCGCCGTCGACGTCGAGCGCAACCTGCGTGCCCCACTCACCGGGATCCGGCACGCCGCCGCCGCGCTGGGGCAGCCCCGGCCGGAGATCCGGGTCGCGATGCGTACCGGGGACACTCCGGCGACCGAGCGGCGGGCGTTCACGCGTACTCCCCCGGACATTCTCATCACCACCCCGGAGTCGCTGTTTCTGCTGCTCACCTCGGGCGCGCGGGAGGCGCTGCGGGGCGTCGAGACGGTGATCGTGGACGAGGTGCACGCGGTCTGCGGCAGCAAGCGCGGCGCCCACCTGGCGCTGTCGCTGGAGCGGCTGGACGCGCTGCTGGAGCGGCCGGCGCAGCGGATCGGGCTGTCCGCGACGGTGCGGCCCGTGGAGGTCGCGGCGCGTTTCCTGGGCGGCACGGCGCCGGTGGAGATCGTGCAGCCGCCGGCGGCGAAGACCATCGAGCTGACCATCGAGGTGCCGGTCGAGGACATGACCGAGCTGGGCGAGGAGGACGACCAGGGGCGGCGTACCGCCTCGATCTGGCCGGCGGTCGAGGAGCGGGTGCTCGACCTGATCACCTCGCACCGGTCGACCATCGTGTTCGCCAACTCGCGCCGGCTCGCCGAGCGGCTCTGCGCCCGGGTCAACGAGCTGCATCTTGAACGAGCCGGCGTCGCGCTTGCCGCCGGTGACCACCCGCCGGCTGAGGTGATGGCACAGTCCGGCACGGCGTACGGGGCGGCGGGCGTCATCGCGCGGGCGCACCACGGCTCGGTGTCGCGCGAGGAGCGCAAGCACATCGAGGAGGCGCTGAAGTCCGGGCAGCTGCCGGCGGTGGTGGCGACCAGCAGTCTCGAGCTCGGCATCGACATGGGCGCGGTCGACCTGGTGGTGCAGGTGGACGCGCCGCCCAGCGTCGCGGCCGGGATGCAGCGGATCGGCCGCGCCGGCCACCAGGTGGGGGCGGTGTCCAAGGGCGTGGTGTTCCCCAAGCACCGCGGCGATCTGGCGCCCTGTGTGGCGGTCGCGGAACGGATGCGCGCCGGCGAGATCGAGCAGCTGCGGTATCCCCGCAACCCGCTCGACGTACTGGCCCAACAGGTCGTCGCGATGGTCTCGCTGGACGACTGGCCGGTGTCGCGTTTAGCTGCCTTGGTACGCCGCGCCGCGCCGTTCGCGGAGCTCTCCGACACCGTGCTGGAAGCCGTGCTCGACATGCTCGCCGGGCGCTATCCCTCGACCGCGTTCGCCGAGCTGCGGCCGCGGGTGCGGTGGGACCGGCACGACGGCGTACTGACCGGGCGGCCGGGGGCGCAGCGGCTCGCCGTCACCAGCGCAGGCACCATCCCCGACCGCGGCCTGTACGGCGTCTTCCTGGCCGGCGCCGCGAAGCCCACCCGGGTCGGCGAGCTGGACGAGGAGATGGTGTACGAGTCCCGGGTCGGCGACGTGTTCCTGCTCGGCTCCACCAGCTGGCGGATCGAGGAGATCACCCACGACCGGGTGCTGGTCTCCCCCGCGCCCGGGGCGCCGGCGCGGATGCCGTTCTGGAAGGGCGACAACCCCGGGCGGCCGGCCGAGCTGGGTCGCGCGATCGGTGCGCTGTTGCGTTCTCTGGGCCGGGATTCGGAAGCGGGGGCGAGCCGGCTGCACGAGGCCGGGCTGGACGACTTCGCCGCCGGCAACCTGCTCGGCTACCTCGCCGAGCAACGCGAAGCCGCAGGTCACGTGCCGGACGACCGTACGGTGGTGGTGGAGCGGTTCCGGGACGAGCTGGGCGACTGGCGGCTCGCGGTGCACTGCGTACTGGGGTCGCGGGTGACCGCCGGCTGGGCGCTGGCGATCGGGGCCCGGCTGGCCGAGCGGTACGGCGTCGACGCCCAGGTGCTGCCCAGCGACGACGGCATCGTGGTACGCCTCCCCGACACCACCGACGAGCCACCCGGCGCCGAGCTGGTCGCCTTCGATCCCGACGAGATCGCCGGCATCGTGGAGCAGGCCGTCGGCACGTCGGCGCTGTTCGCGGCCCGGTTCCGGGAGTGCGCCGCCCGGGCGCTGCTGCTCCCCCGGCGCGACCCCCGGCGCCGGCAGCCGCTGTGGCAGCAGCGGCAGCGCGCCGCACAGCTGCTCGACGTGGCCCGCGAGTTCGCCGACTTCCCGATCACGCTGGAGGCGGCTCGGGAGTGCCTGCAGGACGTGCTGGACCTGCCGGCGCTCACGTCGCTGATGGAAGGCATCGCCTCCCGGTCGGTACGGATGGTCGAGGTGCAGACGGCGCAGCCGTCGCCGTTCGCCCGTACCCTCCTCTTCGGCTACGTCGGCGCCTTCCTGTACGGCGAAGACGCCCCGCTCGCCGAGCGGCGCGCGGCCGCGCTGGCACTCGATCCCACGCTGCTCTCCGAGCTGCTCGGCAAGGCGGAGTTGCGGGAGCTGCTGGATCCCGAGGTGGTCGCCGAGACGGCCCGCCGGCTGCAGTGGCTGACCGACGACCGTACCCCCCGAGACGCCGAGGACATGGCCGAGCTGCTGCGGCTGCTGGGCGACCTGTCGGTGGCCGAGGTTCTGGCGCGCGGCGGGGCGGGGGGCTGGATGGACGAGCTGGCGGTGCAGCGGCGGGCGATCTCCGTACGGGTCGCGGGCGAGGCTCGGTGGATCGCGGTCGAGGACGCCGGCCGGTATCGGGACGCACTCGGGGCGGCGCTGCCGGTCGGGGTGGCGGAGGCGTACACCGAGCCGGTGGCGGACCCGGTGGGAGACCTGATCGGCCGGTACGCGCGTACCCACGGGCCCTTCACGGCGGCGCAGGCCGCGGCGCGGTTCGGGCTGCCGGTGGCGGCGGTGAGCGAGACGCTGCACCGGCTGGCCGCCGCGGGCCAGGGCAGCTGGGGCGAGTTCACGCCGGGCGTGACCGGTGAGGAGTGGTGCGACGGCGAGGTGCTGCGGCTGCTGCGCCGTCGCTCCCTCGCCGCGCTGCGCCGCGAGATCGAACCCGTCTCCGGGTACGCCCTGGCGAGCTTCCTGCCCGGATGGCAGCAGGTGGGCGGCGACGCGCTGGGCACCGGCGGAGTGGCCGACGCGGTCGAGGTGCTGCAGGGCTACCCGGTGCCCGCGTCCGCGCTGGAGCGCCTGGTGCTGCCGGCGCGCGTACCGGACTACTCGCCCGCGCACCTGGACGAGCTGACGCTGGCCGGCGAGGTGGTGTGGGCCGGTGCCGGGGCGCTCTCCGGCGGCGACGGCTGGGTCACGCTGGCGCCGGCCGACAACGCCGACCTGCTGCTCCCGCCGCCCAACCCGGACGCCGAGCTCTCGCCGCTGCACCAGGGCGTGCTGGACGCGCTCGCCGACGGACAGGCGATGTTCTTCCGCCCGCTGTCCGACCGGATCGGCTCGGTCGACGACCCCGACCTGGCCGCCGCGATCTGGGATCTGGTGTGGGCCGGCCACCTGTCCAACGA
>JBOGDF010000220.1:0-9673 GCA_050701635.1 Micromonosporaceae bacterium
GCTTCCAGGTGGAAGCCGGCCGCCGTGGTACGTGGTATCAGTAGCTGGGTCTGCCCGCGCCGGCGTACGGCATCGCGTCCATGCTGATCTTCTCTACGTACTCGCCGGGCTGCGGCGCGTGGATCAGCATGTTGTTGCCGATGTAGATCCCGTCGTGGTGCAGGTCGTCGTAGAAGAAGACGATGTCGCCGGGCTTGAGATCGCTGCGGTTGACCCGGTTGGTCGAGCTGTACTGCTGCCGGGCCGAGTGCGGCAGACTCACCCCCGCCTGGTTGTACGAGCCCATCACCAATCCTGAGCAGTCCCAGGAGCCGGGGCCGGCGGCGCCGTACTCGTACGGCTCACCGAGCTGCGCGTACGCGAAGTCGACCACCGCCTGCGCCTTGCCACCGACGTACGGGGGCTCGCCGTAGTCCTGCTCGGGCGGCGTCGGGTTGAGCGGGCCGTACGCCTTCTCGTACGTGGCCTCGAGCGTGTTCAGCTGGGCCTCGATCTTCTTCTTGGAGGCCGCGAGCTGCTTCTCGATCTTCGCCTGCTGGCCGAGCAGCTTGTCGATGCCGGCCTTGCGCTTGTCGAGCTCGGCCTTGGCCAGGTTGAGCACGTCGATCTTCTTGCCGTGCTTGGAGGCGAGGGCGTCGAGTGTGGAGAGCTGGTCGACCAGCGTGGTCGGCGAGCCGCTGGTGAGCACCGCGTCCACCGAGCTGGCCTTGCCGCCCTTGTACGCCGCCTTGGCGATCGCGCCGGTCTGCTCGTACAGCGCGTCGACCTTGGTCTGCAGCGGCTTGAGCTCCTTGTTGAGCGCCGCCGCCTTCGACTTGGTGGACTTGAGCTTCTCGCGGGCCTGGTTGTACTTCTCGACCGCGACCGACAGGGTCTTGCCCATCTTGTCGATCTTCGCGCGGAGCTCCTCCTGGGAGGGCTCGGCGGCCGCGCTGCTGGAGAAGGCGAGTGCCATCGTCAACGCGGAGAGCGTGGCGACGACGGAGAGGCTGACTGTGCGCAAGGGGCTTCGTGACGTCCGTACGTCTGTCACTTGTAGCCGGCTCCTTCTTCCGCTACCGCCTACCGAGTTAGCTGACGGGTTCGGGCGGGAAGAAGATATTCGCCCTACCAGTGAGGTCACCCTCACCGGATTCACCCCGAAGGGACTGGGTCCCCGGCTCGTCAATATCTGCGACGACTCGGCGGTGATTCTCCAGCGCCGTTCAGTTGAACAGCGGACTCCCGGACAATCGGCTCCACAGCTTAGAGAAGTCGGGCAATGCGAAGCAAGCCCGCCTCGCGCTTTCGCGAAAATTGGCCCACATGTGGCCGAAAAACGGCGTGAAACCGGGCATATGTGTACGAAAACCAACGCGCTCCACAGCCCATCACGCCAGCGCGCCTCACTCGTTACTCCATGTGGGAATCCGCTCACACAGCGGTGCCGGCCCGTCGAAGAAATCCGAGCCGACACCGTGAGTGTGCTATTCGCCACAATGCGCGCGATCGCTGCCGTGCGCTTATTTCTGCGTACCCAGAGCAATTCTTTTAAGGGCTACTTAACCGATCCCGCGAGTACGCCCTGCACGAAGTAGCGCTGGAACGCGAAGAACACGATCAGCGGCACCACCATCGACAGGAAAACGCCCGGCGCGATGATGTCGATATTCGCACCGAAAGAACGTGTCTGCTCACGCAGCGCCACCGTAATCGGCTTCGCCTGACCCGCGAACACCTGCGCCACCAGCAGGTCGTTCCACACCCAGAGGAACTGGAAGATCGCCAGCGACGCGATCGCCGGCCACCCCAGCGGCAGCACCACCTTGCGGAAGATGGTGAACTCCTTGCCGCCGTCCATCCGGGCCGCCTCCAGCAGGTCCTTCGGGATGCCGATGAAGAAGTTGCGGAGCAGGAAGATCGCGAACGGCAACCCGAACGCGACGTGGAACAGCACCGCGGCGCTGACCGTACCGAAGATGCCCAGGGCGCCGAAGATCCCCGCGTCCGGGATCAGCCCGACCTGGATCGGCACCACGATCAACGCCACCACGACCAGGAACAGCCAGTCCCGCCCCGGGAACTCCATCCACGCGAACGCGTACGCCGCGCCCGCCGACAGCAGCACCACCAGCAGCGTCGCCGGCACCGAGATCAGCGCGGTGTTCCACAGCGCGCCCAGGATGTCCGGGTCCGAGAGCCGGGCGGCGTAGTTGGAGAAGCTCAGCTCCGCCGGTTTGGTCCACACCGTCCACCAGCCGGAGGCCTGGGTTTCCTGACTGGAGCGCAGGCTCGCGATGAACAGCCCGAACGACGGCGTCAGCCAGAACAACGCCACCAGGATCAGCAACGCCTGCACCCCGAAGCCGCCCAGTCGGGACAGCACCCGGTAGGCCGCGCTCCGTTTCGGTGCGCCCAGCGCGACGCTCGGTTCGGTGGTAGTCACGACTGCTCCTTCCGGAACCTGCGTACGTTGAACAGCATCGCCGGGAGTACGACCAGGAACAGCAGCATGCCCAGCGCGCTGCCCAGCCCCTCGTCCTTGGCGCTGAACGCCACCCGCCACTGCTCCAGCGCGATCACGTTCGCATCGGACTGGGTGGACTCCGGCGGGATCACGAAGACCAGGTCGAAGACTTTCAGTACGTTGATCATGAGGGTCACGAACACCACCACCAGCACGGGGCGTACCAGCGGGATCGTGACCCGCTTGAACACCTGCCACTCGGTGGCGCCGTCCACCCGGGCCGCCTCCAGCGCGTCGCGCGGGATGGCGGCGAGCCCGGCCGCGATCAGCACCATCGCGAAGCCGGCCCAGATCCAGATGTACGCGCCGATCACCGACGCGGTGACCAGAGTCGACCCGAGCCAGTTGATCCCGCGGTACGACACCGCGAAGTTGCTCTCCGGCAGCCTCACCGTGTACGCGTCACCGGTCAGCTTCGGGAACGAGAACCGGCCCTGGTCGTCGGTGGTGGTCGTACCCACCACCTTGCCGTTCTCCAGGGCTTCCACCGTGACGCCCGGCAACCCCTTCTCACCTGCGTCGATGCCGCCCAGAGTGCCGGCGCCGCCCTTCTGGAAGTCGCGCCACACCACCCCGGACAATCCCTCGCCGGAGCCGGGCGCCGCGTCCTGTGCGCCGGCCGGCAGCTGCTCGTCCTTGACGCCCACCAGCCCCATCGCGACCGGCGTGCCGGCGGCCACCGGATCCTTGGTCTGGATGCCCTGGGCGTTCTTCACCAGCGGCACCGCGTCGCCCTCGATCTTCGCGCCGGGCGGCCGGCTGCGGGCCCCCGGGTACGGCGCCGGGTCGGAGAAGACGTCACTAGCGCCCACCACGATCGCGTTGGCGACGCCGATGTCGGGGTCGTTGTCGTACACCATCTTGAAGGTCATGCCGGCGGCCAGGAACGAGATCGCCATCGGCATGAACAGGATCACCTTGAAGGCGGTCGCCCACTTCACCCGCTCGGTGAGTACGGCGAACACCAGCCCCAACGCGGTCACCACGGTCGGCGCGACCACCACCCAGATCACGTTGTTCTTGATCGCGGTGAACGTCGACTCCGAGGTGAACATCTCGACGTAGTTGTCGATCCCCACGAAGGCTTCGCCGTCGGCGTCGAAGAAGCTACGGAACAGGGTGTAGAAGATCGGATAGACCACCAGTACGACCAGCACCACCATCGCCGGCGCCAGGAAGAGCACGGCGACCAGCCGGCCTCCCCGCAGGCCGCTGTCACCGCCGCCCCCCGGGGGAGCTGCCACCGCGGCAGCTCCCCCGGCGGTAGCCGCAACCCGGGAGCGGTCGTCGCCTGGTCCCGTCTGATCCGGGCCACCGGTTGCAGAGCGCTCGTCGTCAGCGCCGGCGGCGGCCGTTCCCGGGTGCGTCATCAGCGTCCCCTTACTTCTTGTACGCCTTCGCCGCCTCGGCTTCGAGCTTGGTTGCCGTGGCTTCGACGGAGGTCGGGTTACCCAGGAAGTCCTGCAGCACCTTCCACATGCCCTTGCCCACGGTGGCGCCGAAGCCGGCGGGCTGCAGGTCGGACAGGTCGAACCGGAACTGGTCGCCGGCCTCGATGATCGCCTTGGCGATGTCACGGGTCGGCTGGTCGGCGTACTTCTCCAGGTCGACGTTCTTGTTCGGCGAGACGAAGCCGCCCTGGGCCGCCCAGGTCTCCGCGGCAGCCGGTGTGGCGAGGTACTCCAGCAGGCCCTTCGCGCCCTTGCTGTCCTTCAGTGCGACAGCGACGTCACCGGCACCCACGACGGACTTCTTCCCGCCCTCCTTGACCAGAGGGAAGTCGAAGAACTTCGCGGTCTCGCCCACCTTCGCGCTGGTCTCGTCGTTGACCACGCCACCGACGAAGTCACCCTCGAAGACGATCGCGCCCTTCGGGTTGTCGGCGAACACGTTCGCCACCGACTGCGTGAACTTCACCGCCAGCGCGCCCTTCGGCCCGCCCACGACGATGTTCTCGCCGCCCCACAGGTCGCCCAGGAGCTTCAGCGTCTCCTTGACCGTGGGGTCGGTGTACGGGATCTCGTGCTTGGCGAGCTTGTCGTACATCTCCGGGCCCGCCACCTGCAGGTAGACGTTCTCGAACCAGTCGGTGAGGGTCCAGCCGTCCGCACCGGCCACCGACAGCGGGGTGATCCCGGAGTCGGCGATGGTGCCGAGCGTGGTGTTGAACTCGTCCCAGGTCGCCGGCGGCTCCACCCCGGCGTCCTCGAACGCGGTGGTGTTGTACCACATCAGCGACTTGTTGGCGGCCTTCACCCAGACGCCGTACAGCTTGCCGTCCTCGGCGGTGCCGAGCGTCTTCCAGATGCTGGAGTAGTTCTCGTCGATCGCCGTTTCGACCTTGCTGTCGACCGGCTTGAGCGCACCCTGCTTGGCGAGGTCGTTCATCAGGCCGGGCTGCGGCAGGATCGCCACGTCCGGCGGCTTGCCGCCCTGGATCTGTCCACCCAGTACGGTCGCGATGTCGTCACCGGTCGAGGTGTAGTTGACCTTCGCACCGGTCTGGTCCTCGAACGCCTTCAGAACCTTCTTGAACTTCTCCTGCTCGGCGCCTGACCAGACGGCGGCGACCTCGACGGTCTCCCCCTTCAGCGAACCTTTGGCCGGACCACCCCCGTCGTCACCCCCGCATCCAGCGGCGACTAGCGCAACGGCCGCGAGTGCTGCGCCGATGCCTCGTAACTTCCGGGTCATGCTGCTCCTCCTCATAGGTGTTCACACGACGTACCGCCCGAGCTGGTACGCGGTGTTACCCCGTCACGGACGGGGAGCTTGCAGCCGCCACAGCGGAGTCGCCCCACAGCGATTCGCCGGTGGCGAGATCGAACACGTGCAGCCGCTCGGTGTCGACCGCGACGGTGACCGGCTGACCCACCCGTACCGCCGAGCGAGGGTTGAACCGCGCCACCATGACGGTCTCCGCGGTCGGCGCCAGCACCTCGTCGGCGCCGACGTCACGGGCCAGCTCCTTGGTGTCCTCGGTGACCACCGGCTGGGCGTCGAGTCCGTAGTGGACCAGCAGGTCCGAGCCGAGCGCCTCCACCAGGTCGGCGGAGGAGCGCAGTACGGCGCCGTCGCCGCCGGCCAGCGCGGCGTCCTCCATGTCCTCCGGCCGTACGCCGACCGCCACCGGACGCCCCAGGTACGAGCGCAGCGCCGGGCGGATCTCCAGCAGCCGCGGCGAGACCGCCACCTGCTGGCTGCCGATGTCGAGGGTCAGGCCACCGCCATCGGCCTCGGTGAACACGCCCTGCACCAGGTTCATCGCCGGTGAGCCGATGAAGCCGGCCACGAACAGGTTGGCCGGGTGGTCGTACAGCTCCTGCGGCGCGGCGACCTGCTGCAGCAGGCCCTTCTTCATCACCGCGACCCGGTCGCCGAGCGTCATCGCCTCGGTCTGGTCGTGGGTGACGTAGATCGTGGTGACCCCGAGGTCGCGCTGGATCCGGGCGATCTCGGCGCGCATCTGCACCCGCAGCTTGGCGTCCAGGTTGGACAGCGGCTCGTCCATCAGGAACGCGGCGGGCTCCCGTACGATCGCGCGGCCCATCGCCACCCGCTGCCGCTGCCCTCCGGAGAGCGCGCGCGGCTTGCGGCGGAGGAAGTCTTCCAACCCGAGCGTGCCTGCGGCCTTCTTCACGCGCGCGTCGATTTCGGCCTTCGGCAGCTTGCGCAACCGCAGCCCGAACGCGATGTTCTCGTACACGTCGAGGTGGGGGTAGAGGGCGTAGCTCTGGAACACCATCGCGACGTCCCGGTCCCGGGACGGCACCCGGTTCACCGGGCGGTCGCCGATGCTCACCACGCCTTCGCTGATGTCCTCCAGCCCGGCCACCATCCGCAGCGCCGTGGTCTTGCCACAGCCGGACGGGCCAACCAGGACCAGAAACTCACCATCGATGATCTCCAGATTCAGGTCGTCGACAGCGCGCGTGCCATCCGCGTACACCTTGCCGACACCTTGGAGGACGACCTCGGCCATCGTGTCTCCCGATCCGCTAGTCCTGTGCTGTCCGTGTGCTGGTGCCAGCTCGGTCGGCGACGCTCGGGTGCGGCGTGATCCGCTGCCTAAGTCGACTTAGCTTGCCGCTGCCTGGATCACCTGATTGCCCCCGCCCAGCTGATCGCGGCGACGCCGTGGGCTTTGACCACTACGTACATGATCCTCGCCCACTGTCCGCATCGGTGTCAGGTAGAACAGAGTCTCTGGCACCCTCTCCGTAACCGTTTCGAGACCGTGCCGGACATCTGCTCGAGACAAAAGGCGCACTCGGCTACTCGGGCTGCCGGGGCTCACCGTCGTGGTTGACCTCGGGTGCCTGAGGGATGCTGGTACGCCGCCGGCGCCGCCCACCCCAGCCGTTCAGCAGCCGGGTGGCCATGTCGGCCGGGAGGAAGGCGTCCATCACCGACCCGACCAGCGTGCGCATGTGATCCGGATTCACGCCACGGATCACCACGTCGTCGCCGACCAGGATGTCGAAGCCGCCGTCGGTGCGTACGGCCTTCAGCGTCGCGGCGTCACTCAGGTGGATCTGTATGTTGCGCCGATCCACCGGTCGCTCGGACGAACTTTCATCGGACACTTACCCGATGGTAGCCGCCGCTGCCCATCGCGCAGCCCGCGACGCGACCCTCCCCCGTACGGGTGCCGCCGCTACTCTCGGCGCTGCCCCAGCGCCAGGATGTTGCCCTCGCTGTCCTTGAACCAGCAGCCGCGCTCGCCGCCTAGCTCGGCGACACCGTTCTCGGTCTTCAGACCGGGGAAGTCGTACTCCTCAAACGTGATGCCACGGCCCCGTAGCTCGGTCATCTCCGCGTCGAGGTCCGCCACGTCCCAACTCGCCAGGGTGTGTGCGGCAACCTCGGGGGTGAATGTCGGGTACAGGTAGAGCTTGGTGTCACCGGACTCGAAGGAAATGCCTTCGGGACGTTCCTCGGTCACTTTCAGCCCCAGGATGTCCCGGTAGAACCGCTTTGCCCGCTCCAGGTCACGTGCCGGGATGGTCGGGTGTACGGATAGGTCTGCCAACATGGCAACCACCTCCAGCTTCGACGTTATGCCTTCTGCCGGCGCTCGCAACACGGCCGAACGCCGGGTGATCAATGCCCGTAAGGACCGCCCGCGGCCCCGACCTGCTCGGCATCACCGCCCCGGATCGGAGGTAGCGGCCGGCCGCCCAGATTCCGGGCGACCACGACGGCGCGGACGCTCGTAGAATGCCGACATCGAGCACGGGGAGGGCGTTATGAGCGACGACGAGATTCGGCGCGAGATCCGTACGATCTGGTCCGAGGTGCTCGGGGTGCCCGACCCGGCCGCCGGCACGTTCTTCGAGCTGGGCGGGCATTCGATCGCGGCGTTCCAGATCCTGGCCAAGGTGGAAGACCGGTACGGGGTCGCGCTCGAGGTGGACGAGCTGTTCGAGGACCCGACCGCCGACGGCTTCGCCGAGGTCGTCGCCGCTCAGACCGGATCCGCGCCCACGGTCGGCACCCCCGCCGGCTGACCCGCCCCAGCCCCCGCCGACGGCGGCTCCGGCTGAACCGTACTGGAGCGGCGGACTTTGCCGTTGCGTTCGCGCAGCGGACCGGCGGTCAGCTCGTACGACATCGGGAGCTTCGCGGCCGACAGGTGACGCCGGCAGTGCGCCTCCAACGCGGCCTGGGTGACGGGGTGCGCGGGATCGCTGGGCACCACCAGGGCGTGCACGGTCTCCCCCAGGTAAGCGTGCGGCCGCCCCACCGCCACCGCGTCGGCGACGCCGTCGAGTCTCAGCAGCACCGCCTCCACCTCGGCGGGGTACACGTTGGCGCCGCCGACGTTGATCACGTTGCTGGTACGGCCGACCAGGTAGAGGTAGCCGTCCCGGTCCAGGTAGCCCAGGTCGCCGACGGTGAGGTAGCCGTCCTGCTCGGGGAGCTGCTGGCCGCCACCCACGTACGCCGGCTGGCGCCCACCGACGTAGACCTCGCCCACCTCGCCCGGCGGCAGCCAGCGCCCGTCCTCGCCCCGGATCCGCAGGTCGCACTGCGTCGGCCGGCCCACGCTGCCGGGATGCGCCAGCCACTCGTCGCCGCGGATCATGACAGAGCCGAGGCGTTCCTGGCTGGCGTACTCCTCGTACACCCGGTCCGGTCCGACCAGCTCCAGCCAGCCGCGCTTGACCTGCTCCGGGCACGGCGCGGCGCTGTGGTGTACGGCCTCGACGCTGGAGAAGTCGTAGTCGGCCAGCTCCGGCACCTGCAGCACCATCCGCATCAGTGCGGGCACGATCCGCAGGTAGTTGACGCGGTGTTCGACGACCAGTTTCGGGAGCCGCCGCGCCACGAAGCGCTCCATCACCACGACCTTGTGGCCCAGCGCCAGTCCTTGGTACAGCGCGCTGAATCCGGCGTGGTGCATCGGCAGCACCACCAGCTGCACCTGGCCCAGCCGCAACCCACGCTCCCGGTCGGCGTCGGCCAGCAGAGCATCCGGGGGGTACGTCCACGGCCGCCGCCGCAGCACCACCCGGGGCAGCCCGGTGGTGCCGCCGGTGAGGGAGGCGGAGCGCGGCGTACCGACAGGTGCGGGTGGGTCGGCGGGCCAGTCGCGGTCGCGCCACCAGCCGCCCGGCGCCGTGGCCCGCGGCATCGGTCCGATCAGGACGTGTTCGCCGAGCAGCGAGGTGAGCGCCGCGGTCTCGCGTTCGGCGGCGTGGTCGTCCAGCGGCACCACCAGCGCCCCCAGCTTGAACGCCCCGATCGTGGTGACCACGTGCTCCAGCCCGGCCGGCAACGCGACCGCGACCGGTGTGTCCGCGGTGACGCCGAGCGCTGCCAGCGCGTGAACGGCCGCGTTGCCCTGCCGTTCCAGCTCCCGCCAGGTCATCGCCTGCTGGGATCCGTCGGACCGCACCGACACCACCGCGACGTCGCCGCCCCGGGCGGCCGCGGTCTGCGAGACCAGCTCCCCGATACTGGTTCGGTACGGCTCCGTCGACGGCATGGGGGCGACCTTACGGGGGGCGCCGGCCGCCGGTCGAGTCCGTGAGGAGAGCCCATGACACCCTCTGTGTCAACCTCATGCAGCTTTTGGCTGTGTGAGCGTTGCCGCCGCCCCGTGTTTGGTGGGGTCGTAGGGCGTGCTGGTGATCCAGCAGCGCCAGATGACGCGGATCCAGG
>JBOGDF010000221.1:0-9619 GCA_050701635.1 Micromonosporaceae bacterium
TCGCCACCCTCCCGGTGGTACGCCGTCGCGGCCTCGGCGCCGCCGTCACCGCGGCGCTGGCCCGGCACGCTCTCGCGCACGGCGTCGACCTGGTGTACCTGTCCGCCGGCAGCGACGACATCGCGCGGGTCTACCAACGGATTGGCTTCCGCCGGATCGGCACCGCCTGCATCGCCGAGCCCGGCGGCCACTGACCGGCCGCTCCGGGAGAGCCCTGGCCCGAGCCCTCCCGGCGGCGGCGTCAGGTGCCGTACGCCTCGAATTCGTAGATCCGGGTGGCGTTGTCGGCGGTCTGGGTCGGGGTGATCACCACCAGCCGTACGTACCGCGCGCTGACCGAGACCGGGTGGTTGGTGACGCCGGCGGTGTTGCCGCGTACCTGGGCCACGGTGGTCCACGAGCTGCCGTCGGTGGAGACCTGCAGGTCGAAGTCCCTCGTGTTCCAGCTCGCCGACTCGCCGCCCGCCTCGGCGTGCCGCACCGTGAGCGAGCTGAGCGGGTGCGTACCCCCGAGATCGACTGTCAGCAGCTTGTTGCCGGACACGCCGGAGCACCACTTGTCCGTGGTGCCGCCGGTGACGCTGCCGTTGACCGCCTTGTCCGGCCCCTCGTTGGTGTTGCACGCGGTGGAGCCGGTGGCCGGCCGGTTCAGCGCCAGGTTGAGCGGGCCGCTGGCGGCGTACACCTCGAATTCGTAGATCCGGGCGGCGGCGTCGCCGTTGTTGGTCGGCGTGGTGACCGAGAGCCGTACGTACCGGGCGGTACGCCCCGCGACCTGGTGGTACGTACGGCTCGACCGCGACCCCGTGACGGTGGCCGCCGCCGACCAGTTGGCGCCGTCGGTTGAGGTGGCGACGGCGTACGCCCCGGTGTTCCAGCCGGTGGTCTCGCCGCCGAGTCCGGCGTGCTTGACCACGAACCCGCCGACCGGCTGGCTGCTGCCGAGGTCCACGGTCAGCGTCTTGGTGCCGGCAGCGAGCGAACACCATTTGCTGTTGTTGGACAGCGAGCCGTCCACGGCCTTGTCGGCCGATTCGGTGGTGCCGCACGCCGCCGAGCCGGTGACCGGCCTGCCGCGGGCGAGGTTCGTACCCAGGGAAGGAGCGGTGGGTTGGGACGCCCCATCGGTGAACGACGGCGGTACGTCGCCCGCGCCGGTCCCCCAGCTCGCGCCCGGTGACGCGCCCATCGCGTACGACAGGGTCGCGCCGGACGCCAGCTGCGGGTAGCGCAGGTAGCTGCGGCTGGTGCCGGCGCCGTTCAGCGACACGCCCTGCACGTACGGCCCCGAGCCGGTGGCGCCGATGGAGATGTTTCCGGCAGCGCGCTGGATCAGGATCGAGCTGAACTGCGGGCCGTGCAGCGCGAGCGTGTCGGCGCCGGGGCTGAGCGGGTACATGCCGAGCGCGGCCCACACGTACCAGGCCGAGGTGGCGCCCAGGTCGTCGTTGCCGGGCAGCCCACCCGGGCCGGTGGTGAACGACTCGGCCATCACCTTGCGTACCGCCGCGGTCGCCCCGGCCGGGTGCCGCGCCACGTTGTACGCCCACGGCACCCCGTGCTCGGGCTCGTTGCCGATGTAGAAGTACGGCCGGCTCTGCCCCGCGTTCACCTCGGTGAAGTGATGGTCCAGCCGCTGCCGCACGGTCGGCGACCCGCCCATCAGCGCGCCCAACCCGTCCAGGTTGTACGGCACCATCCAGGTGTACTGCGAGGCGTTGCCTTCGACGTAGCCGACCTGGCTCGCCGGGTCCAGCGGCAGCACCCAGCTGCCGTCGCTGTTGCGCCGGGTCACGTAGCTGGACTCCACGCTGAACACGTTGCGCCACCACTGCGCCCGCTGCATGTGGGTGTCGTACGTGGCGGTGTCGCCGAGTGCCTTCGCGAACTGCGCCACCGCGAAGTCCGACGCCGAGTACTCCAGCGAGTCCGACGGGTCGCCCGGGATGTAGCGCAGGCTGGTGTACGTGCTCTGCCGCCCCCGGATCGGGCTGCCCTGCATGGTGCCGCCGGCGGAGGACTTCTTCATCAACGCCAGCGCCGAGCCGGTGTTGAAGTTGCGGGCGCCGAAGGCGTACATGCTGGCGACCACGATCGGGCCGGGGTCGCCGGTCATCACGAAGTCCTCGTTGGTCTGCTGCGACCACTTCGGCAGCAGGCCGCCCTGCTCTCCGTCGAGCACCATCGACTTCGCGATGTCGCTGGCTTCGGCGGGCGCCACCAGCGCTATCAGCGCCGCCCAGGAGCGGTAGATGTCCCAGCTGGAGTAGTTCTGGTAGACGGGGTGGCTCGCGGTGTGTACGGCGTTGTCGAACCCCAGGTACTGCCCGTTGACGTCGCTGGAGACGTTCGGGCTCTGGAACACGTGGTAGAGCGCCGTGTAGAACTTCTGCAGCTCCGCGTCGGTGCCGCCGGTGACCTGGACCCGGTTCAGGATCGCGTTCCACGCGTTGTCGGCCGCTGTCTTCACGGCGCCGAAGTCCCAGCCGGCGTTCTCGGTGGCGAGGTTCTGCCGGGCGTTGGCGACGCTGACGTACGACAGCCCGACCTTCAGCTGCACGGTCTGGTTCGCGGTGGTGTCGAAGGTGACGTACCCGCCGGTGTTGGTGCCGCTGGTGCTACTTGAACCGGCGGAGACGGTGGCGCCGTTCCAGGTGCCGAAGCCGCTCGGCGTACGGTCGAACCGCAGCGAGAAGTAGATCTTGTACGTCTTCGACGAACCGCAGAACCCGCCCGCGGTCACGGAGCCCGACACCTCGCTGCCGCTGATCGACACGCTGCCGCTGCGATTGCCGGTCGCGCTGCGGCTGGTGTTGATCAGCACGCGTGCGCTGGTCGACGCCGGGTACGCCAACTTCGCCATCCCGGTACGCGTGGTCGCGGTCAGCTCCACGCCGGTGGCGTACCGGTCGAGCCGGGTTCTGTAGTAGCCGGGCGCGGCGGATTCGTTCGCCTTGGTGTGGCCGGAGGCGTACCCGGTCCAGCCGGTGCCGGGCGAAGTCCCGATGCCGCCGGTGATCGGCAGGATCGGAAGGTCCTCGTTGTTGGCGCAGCCCGCGCCGTCGAAGTGGGTCAGGCTCAGCGACTCGACCGTGGTGTCGCGGTAGCGGTAACCCGACGGCGACCCGTTCGGGGTGTCCGGGCTGAACTGCACCCCGCCGAACGGCACCACGGCACCGGGGTACGTGCTCCCGCCGGCGCCACCGGGCACCGGGTTCGGCGCGGTGCTGTCGTCGGTGCCGATGAACGGGTTGACGTACCGGGTGAGCTCGAGGGCGGCGGCGTGCGCCGGTGGTGCGGCGCTCAGCACGCCGCCGGCGGCGACCAGCGCGACGGCCAGCAGCCGGCTCAGGAGACGTGGCGCGGCTGACGGTAGGCGTGACATCGAAGCCTCCTTCCGGGGTACGGAAGCCGACCGGCTCTGGAGTACGGAGTCGGATGCGACAACGTTGTCACCACCGTGGAGACACCATCGAGTGATGTCAATGTCTACCGCGCGTGTCTCGGCGAACCGGGCGGTGGCGGCGAGGCTAGCGGGGTGGCCGCCAGTCGGCGCCGGCGGCGGTGGCCCGGTCCAGCAGGCCGCTGGGCGCCGCGCTGAGCAGCGTGTTGCGCGCCCCCACCCCCAACCAGCTCCGCGCGCCGAACACCGCACCCAGCCGCCGGGACTGACGTACCAACCGGGCGGTACGCCGCCGGCGCAGTCGGTCGTACCGACCAAGGACCGGCTCCAGCGCCGCCGCGGGGCCGAGCTCCGCGGCCAGGGTGCCGAGCGTGAGCGCGTCCTCCAGCGCCAGACACGCGCCCTGGCCAAGGTTCGGGGTCATGGCGTGCGCGGCGTCGCCCAGCAGCGCAACGCCACCGCGGCCCACCCGGATCCCGAAGCGGCGCGGCAACGGGTTCAGATCGGCCATCGGCTGCTGCCACAGCTCGCCCGGCTGGGTGGCCCGGATCAGCTCCTGGATCGGCGCGTGCCAGCCGGCGTACCAGCGCCGCAGCAGCGTCAACTGGATGTCCGGCGGCTCCGGGCGGGGCGCACCCGAGGTGACCGCGACCCAGTAGACGCCCCGGCCCCGCAGCGGAGTGATCAGGAACCGCTGACCGGACCCGATCCACTCCCCCGCGGCCATCTGGGTGGACAGCCGGTGCGGCGGCACCACGGCCCGCCAGGCGGTGTACCCGGCGGCGCTCACCGTCGACTCGGGTGCGATCGCCGTACGCAGCGCGCTGTCCATGCCGTCGGCGGCGACCACCAGGTCCGCCTGCCACCAGTTCCGTCCGTCGCTGACCGCCGGGAGCTCCTCGTCGGCGGTACGCAGCTGGCTGACCGTGACCCCGGTACGCACCTCCACGTCACCCAGCTCGGCGACCAGCGCGTCGTACAGGTCCTGCCGGTGCAACGCCAGCGCGGGGGCACCGTACCGGTCGGCCAGGCCGGCGACCCGGGTACGCGCCAACACCCGGCCGTCCGGGCGGCGGATCGCAGTCTCGGTCACCGGCTCGCCGATCTCGTCCAACCCGGCGCCGATCCCCAGCGCCCGCAGCGCGTGTACGCCGTTCGGCCACAACAGCAGCGCCGCCCGGCCCACCGCCAGGCTCGGCTCACGTTCCAACAGGGTGACCCGCCACCGGGCGCGCGCCAGCGCACCCGCAACGGCGAGACCTCCGACGCCGGCACCCACCACCACGGCTGTACGCATCCGCGTACCCCTGGCTAGCGGGAGCTGTCGTGGGGCTGTGCGGAATCCTCCGAGCTGTCCCCGGGTATCTCGGGTCCTGCCCGTTCCGGCTCCGCGTCGGTATCGGCCGGCTCCGCTGCGGCCCCGCCCGCCTCGACCTCGGTATCGGCCTCGGCAGTGTCGGCTGCCTCGGCGGTGTCGGCGGTGTCCGCCGGCTGGCTCTCATCGGCGTCGAACACCGCGGTCACGATGCCGTCGTCGCCGTACTCCAGACGTTGCTGGGGTCCGTGTACCAGCAGGAAGTACGCCAGCCCGCCGACGATGCCGAGCACCGCGGTCCACATGTTCAGCCGGAGACCGAGGAACGCGTGCGCGGTGTCGATCCGCAGCGACTCCACCCAGAACCGGCCCACCGAATACATCACCACGTACAGCGCGAACAGCCGGCCACGGCCGAAGTTGAAGCGCTTGTCCAGCCAGAACAGCAGGGCGGCGCCGCCCAGATTCCACAGCGCCTCGTACGCAAACGTGGGGTGGAAGGTCTCGAAGTTCTGGTACTGCGGGTCCAGCGTCTTTCGGTGGTCGGCGTCGATCTCGAGCGCCCACGGGAGCGTGGTCGGCTTGCCGTACAGCTCCTGGTTGAACCAGTTGCCGAGCCGGCCCACCGCCTGCGCGATCGGCAGCGCCGGGGCCAGCGCGTCGGCCAGCACCGACAGCGGGATGCCGCGCCGGCGGCACGCGATCCAGGCGCCGAGCGCGCCGGCGAGCAGCGCGCCGGGGATGCCCAGGCCGCCCTCGTAGATCCGCAGCGCGCCGAGCGGGTCCCTGCCGGCGGCGAAGTAGAGCTGGTAGTCGGTGATCACGTGGTAGAGCCGGGCACCAATGATGCCGAACGGCACCGCCCACATCGCGATGTCGATCACGACCCCGGGCGGGGCGCCACGGCGCTGCAGCCGGCGCTCGGTGAGCCAGACAGCGATGATGATCCCGGCGACGATGCACAGGGCGTACGCCCGGATCGGAATCTCCCAGTCCACGAAGGGAAGCGGGATGCCCCACTCGCTACGGCCGGGGCTGGGAATGGAGGCGACAGTCACGAGGCCACACGCTACCCGGGCGAATCCCTAGCCGGTGACCCCGGTCACCTCCTAATGTGCTCATCATGAACTCCCTCACATCCGCGGTCGCCGCAGTCATCACCGACTCCAGCGACCGCGTTCTGCTGTGCCAGCAGAAGCAGGGCCACCGGCTGTGGGGTCTGCCTGGAGGCAAGATCCGTAACGCCGAGAGCCCGGTGCACGCGGTGGCCCGGGACGTACGCGAAGAAACGGGCCTGGAAATCGAGCCGGTGGAGCTGATCGGGATCTACCACCTGACCGGCGACGCCTGCGGCGAAGGGCTGCCCGACGTACTGGTCCACGTGTTCCGGGCCCGGATCGTCAGCGGCGAAGCCCTGGTCAACTCCCCCAGTTGGATCCGTCGCCTCACCTGGGCGGCACCGGACAGTCTTCCGGAGCCGTTGACCTCGACCACGCTGACCGCGGTGAGCGACGCGGCCGCCGGACGGTCAGGGGTGCTCCGCGACGTACAGCGGGTTGCCGAACCCGAGGTGCCGGAAGCCGAAGAGGTCGCGGTCGGCTGACCCGCCGCCGCGGTCGCGGTGGCGGCTAGCGAGCCGGTGGGCGCCGTACGCCCGCCGCCAGCTCGCCGGTGAGCGTCGTCAGCGCGCTGACGCCGGTGCGGAAGTCGGGCGCGTCGAGCAGGCACCGGATCAGTGCGCTGCCCACGATCACGCCGTCGGCGAAGCCGGCCACCTCGGCGGCCTGGGCTCCGTCGCTTACCCCGAGCCCGACCCCGATCGGCAGGTCGGTGACTGTGCGGGTCCGGGCGACGAGCTGCGGCGCGAGGGAGCTGGTCTGCTCCCGGGCGCCCGTCACGCCCATCACGCTGGTGGCGTACACGAAGCCCCGGCACTGCGCGGTGGTCATCGCGAGCCGCTCGTCGGATGAGCTGGGCGCCACCAGGAACACCCGGTCCAGGTCGTGGGCGTCGGAGGCGGCCAGCCACGGCTGTGCCTCGTCGGGGATCAGGTCCGGCGTGATCAGCCCCGCGCCGCCGGCCGAAGCCAGGTCACGGGCGAACCTGTCGACCCCGTACTGCTCGACCGGGTTCCAGTACGTCATCAGCAGCGTCGGTACGCCGGTCGCGGCCACCGCCTCGACGGTGCGCAACACGTCGGCGGTACGCAGCCCGCCCGCCAGCGCCACATCGCCGGCCTTCTGGATCACCGGGCCGTCCATCACCGGGTCGGAGTACGGGAACCCGACCTCGACCACGTCGACCCCGGCGTCGACCATCGCGCGGATCGCCTCGATCCCCCGCTCCACGGTGGGGAACCCGGCCGGCAGGTAGCCGACCAGCACGCCGCGCTCTTCGGCCCGCGCCTTCTCGTACGCCACAGACACGCTCACGACTGATCACCGCCCGGCAGCAGGCCGAACCATTCGCCGGCGGTCTCCACGTCCTTGTCGCCGCGGCCGGAGAGGTTGACCACGATCGTGGCCTCCGGCCCGAGCTGCTTCGCCACCCGCAGCGCACCGGCGAGGGCGTGGGCGCTCTCGATCGCCGGGATGATGCCCTCGGTACGGCACAGCAGCTGGAACGCGTCCATCGCCTCGGCGTCGGTCACCGGCTGGTAGTCCACCCGCCCGGCGTCGTGCAGCCAGGCGTGCTCCGGCCCGACACCCGGGTAGTCCAGGCCGGCGGAGATCGAGTGCGACTCGATGGTCTGCCCGTCGTCGTCCTGCAGCAGGTACGACCGGGAGCCGTGCAGCACCCCGGGACGGCCACCCGTCAGCGTCGCCGCGTGCCGGCCGGTGTCGACGCCGTCGCCGCCGGCTTCGAAGCCGTACAGCTTCACATCGTCGTCGAGGAAGGCGTGGAAGATGCCGATCGCGTTGGAGCCGCCGCCGACGCAGGCGCAGATCGCGTCCGGCAGCCCGCCGAGCAGCTGCTGCGCCTGGGCCCGGGTCTCGACGCCGATCACCTTCTGGAAGTCACGCACCATCGCCGGGAACGGGTGCGGGCCGCCGACCGAGCCGATCACGTAGTGGGTGTCGTCGACGTGGGCGACCCAGTCCCGGAACGCCTCGTTCATCGCGTCCTTGAGGGTGCGGCTGCCGCTGGTCACCGGCACCACAGTGGCGCCCAGCAGCTCCATCCGGGCCACGTTCAGCGCCTGCCGCCGGGTGTCGACCTCGCCCATGTAGACCACGCACTCGAGCCCGAACAGCGCCGCCGCGGTCGCAGTCGCCACCCCGTGCTGACCGGCGCCGGTCTCGGCGATCACCCGCTGCTTGCCCATCCGTACGGTGAGCAGCGCCTGGCCCAGCACGTTGTTCACCTTGTGGGCGCCGGTGTGGTTGAGGTCTTCCCGCTTCAGCAGGATCCGCGCGCCCGCCACCTCCGAGAGCCGGGTGGCGTCGTACAGCAGCGACGGGCGGCCGGCGTACTCGGTGAGCAACCGGCCCAGCTCGGCACCGAACTCCTCATCACCCAACGCCTTGTGGTGCGCCGCCTCCAGCTCGTCCAGCGCGGCGATCAGCGCCTCCGGGACGAACCGGCCGCCGTACGGGCCGAAGTGGCCGGTGGCGTCCGGGTTCATCGCGCCGGCCTCGGCGTCGCGGGGTGGCTGCCGGCGGTCACCAGCTCGGCGACGGCGTCCCGCGGCGACTTCTTCGTCACCAGCCCCTCCCCGACCAGTACGGCGTCCGCGCCGGCGCCGGCATACCGGATCAGGTCGTGCGGACCGCGTACCCCCGACTCGGCGATCTTCACCACCTCTTTCGGCAGCCCCGGTGCGATCCGCTCGAACACCGAGCGGTCGACCTCCAGGGTCTTCAGGTTTCTCGCGTTGACGCCGATCACCCGGGCCCCTGCCTCCAGGGCACGGTCGGCCTCTTCCTCGGTGTGCACCTCGACCAGCGGGGTCATGCCGAGCGACTCGATCCGCTCCAGCAACCCGATCAGCACGTTCTGCTCCAACACCGCGACCAGCAGCAACACCAGATCCGCACCGTAGGCACGCGCCTCGTGCACCTGGTAGCTGGAGACGATGAAGTCCTTGCGCAGCACCGGCACCTCGACCGCCGCCCGGACCGCCGCCAGATCCTCCAGGCTGCCGCCGAACCGGCGCCCCTCGGTGAGCACGCTGACCACCCGGGCGCCCCCGGCGGCGTACTCGGAGGCGAGCTCGGCCGGGTCGGGGATCTCCGCCAGCTGACCCTTCGACGGCGAGGAGCGCTTCACCTCGGCGATCACCCCGACGCCGGGGGCGCGCAGCGCGGCGAACGCGTCCTTCGCGGCCGGCGCGGCGGCGGCGCGATCCCGGATCTCGGCGAGCGGGACGATCTGCTCGCGGGCCGCGATGTCCTCGCGTACGCCTGCCAGGATCTCGTCGAGCACGCTCACAGGGCCAAATCCTCTCGGGTGTCTGCGGCCGATGGTATGCGGCGCGGCGGATCTTGCTTTCCCGGGGGTACGGGCACCCGGCCGACCCGGTACGCGACAATGCCGCCGACCCGCGGAGCCGATCGTCAGCGCCGGTCGGTCGGATCCGCCCCGGAGTCCAGCGCGTCCCACAGCTGGGACGGCTCGGCAGTCGCGTCCGGGGCCGGTGCCGCCGGGGCGGATTCGGCCCGCTGGTAGCGAGCCGACATCGCCGGCCAGCCACGACTCCGCAGCACCGCGAGCACGCCGGCCGCCGTCACCGCCAGCCCTCCGGCCACCGCCAGCCACGGCCAGATCCCGGCGGCCAGCGCGGTACGCCCGGCGTCACCGGCGAGCGTGGCGCCGTAGCCCGCCCCCGCCACCAGCGCGAGGCCGCACCCGACCGCGACCACGCCGACCAGCAGCCGGGCCGTGCCGCGGGTGGCCAGCAG